>NZ_JAWOVC010000929.1:0-500 GCF_033339735.1 Vibrio sp. 2033 | reverse complement strand
TGGTGGACGTGAAAGCGACCAACAACAAATTGGTCGCGCGTGCTGCTCGCATTGTTATGCAGGCGACGGAGTGCACTAAAGAAGAGGCAACCGAGGTACTTAAGCAGACCAATTATGAGGTGAAACTGGCGATCTTAATGATCTTGACCGATCTTGATATCGAGTCCGCACGTCAGCACCTTCATCATCAAGACGGCTTCTTGCGTAAAGCGGTAGAAAGCCATAAATCAAACTGACCTAATGTAAGAAGGTTGGACAGTAAAAAGGTGGCTCATGGGCCACCTTATCTTTTTGCCGGAGCTGATACATCAAACATCAATCCCCATCATACAACCACTCATCAAATTCGCGATTTAACTCGTTATTCACCTTACGCTTGATCTGGTCTGGATCAGTGGCATTTTTAACGCGTTCCACTTTATTCGTGTACTGGCTTGTCGCCTCGTTTACTTCCCGTTTCATTTTGTTTTGCACGTAAGTCCCGTTGGTGAGATCTTCAA
>NZ_JAWOVC010000928.1:0-500 GCF_033339735.1 Vibrio sp. 2033 | reverse complement strand
TGAGCATAGACCTGTTCTGGCTTTTCCTCGTGCAGCTGCCAACACTCACTCATGAATGCATCAAAATCCATTTTGAAATACATGCCCTTGTTATCCTTTGTTATCTTGTTCGTAAATAAACCACTCTACACAATTCTCAACCGTGCGTTGCACGCCAAACAACAATATGAGAATCGCCTCACTTAAAGTGGTGTACCTTGCTCTAATGCGAGCAAACGTTGTTTGCGTTCTACCCCACCAGCATACCCAGTCAGTTTGCCACTTTTACCAATAACGCGATGACAAGGCACCACAATGGAAATAGGGTTCTTGCCATTTGCTAACCCAACCGCACGTACGGCTTTCGGGTTGCCAATCGCGTTGGCGAGATCTTGATAGCTCCACGTCTCGCCGTATGGAATGGTCGTTAGCGCATGCCACACTTGATTTTGAAAATCGGTACCTGTCGCTGCCAAAGGCAAATCAAATTCGTTGCGCAGACCCGAAAAGTATTCGTCCAA
>NZ_JAWOVC010000927.1:0-500 GCF_033339735.1 Vibrio sp. 2033 | reverse complement strand
ATCAATAAAGCCCCGCTTCCCGATAAAAATGTAATGACGGGATGAACCGCTGGTTGCAAATTGAGCTAAGCCATCGTGAAAATCGCCAGCAAACTTAAAAATGGGTTTAATACGCACCGAACCGGTTCTGTCAATATACCCCCATTTATTACCAATTCGTACCGCAGCCAAACCATCAGAAAATCCGCGAGCCTCCGCAAACGTTCGACGGAAAACTAACGATCCGTCAGTTCTAATATACGCCCACTTATTATTGAATCTTACCGGGGCGAGGCCTTCACTGAAATTGCCTACATCCTCAAATCTGGCCGGAATCACAATTTGGCCGCCTCTGTCCATATACCCGTATTTACTACCGCCCACATCATAGAATGGAAATAAATCGTTTCCGGAGCTTTGACCTGATATCGTGGTAATACAGATCGCCACCAAGATAGTGCCGGTATAAATGATTGATCTCCTCGTCCTCGCTCTCATCGGTTCGCCACCGTTACGGAAAT
>NZ_JAWOVC010000926.1:0-500 GCF_033339735.1 Vibrio sp. 2033 | reverse complement strand
TAGCGTTAACTATTTTTGTCAATCCAAACCAATTTAAGCCACTGATTGTTGAGCAAGCTCAGAAACAGACAGGGTTAGAGTTGGTGATTGAAGGGGATATCAGTTGGCAATTCTTCCCATCAATTGGTTTTGAATTGGGAAGAACCGAACTGCGTAACCCGCAAGGTTTTAGTCAGCCAAATCTTTTTAAAGTCGACACTGTCGGTGTTGATGTTTCTGTCACACCACTTTTTAGCAAACAACTTGAAATCGGTAACATTACTTTAGATGGTGCGGAGTTCTACGTTGAAACGAAGAAAGACGGCAGCAAGAACATTGATGCTTTAACGAAAGCGCAAACTCAACAAGCAGAGCAACCGAATGATACTGCACCAGATCAAAGTGGCGAATCGCAGTCTGAAGGCTCAGATTGGAGTATCAACCTGGCTGGTGTTACGGTTTCTAATGGCTCACTAGAAATTCAAGACAAGCAAGCCGGCAATTACACCAAGCTGTATGAT
>NZ_JAWOVC010000925.1:0-500 GCF_033339735.1 Vibrio sp. 2033 | reverse complement strand
CCCACAATCGTTAACAACTTCATCAGCTTTGGTGCAAAAGCAACTAAAGCACTGCCAACTTTCGCCATCCAGCCCTTACCTTTTGAGCGAATTTCAAGGTAGAAGCCCAAGTCATCCAATTTCACGATGCCTGCTACTAAGCCATAAACACCAATGGTCATGATGACCGCAATTAAGCTCACCACTAAGATTTGCGTCACAAGACTCGCCCCAGTCACGGTGCCCAACGCAATCACAATAATTTCCGCTGAGAGAATAAAATCGGTTCGAATCGCACCTGCAACTTTTCGCTTTTCGTAATCCTCTAACGACTCGCCCGTATCCACAAGCTCTTCTTTTTCTTCATGGGGATGTGAGTGTGGAAACAGTTTTTCGAGTACTTTTTCAGCCCCTTCAAAACAGAGAAACAAACCGCCGATTAGTAGCAATGGCATGATCAACCAAGGAATAATTGCGCTAATCAATAATGCAGAAGGCACCAAAATAAGTTTGTTTTTAAA
>NZ_JAWOVC010000924.1:0-500 GCF_033339735.1 Vibrio sp. 2033 | reverse complement strand
TCAACAGATCAGGCAGCTCAAGGTTGAACCTGATTGGCTCAAAAAAATCTTCCATTTTCAGTTAGAGTTCGCCGGGAACTGGTCGAGCCTGCGAATGAGAAGATTTCCGCAGCAAGGCAATGTCAGCTTTTAGGGATCAATCGAACCGGTCTTTACCATCGCGCCAGAACTGGGAGTGCTAAAGATGGCGAGCTGATGCGCTTGATCGACGAGCAATATACGATGACACCGTTTTACGGTTACCGGCGGATGGCGGTCTATTTGCAGAAGTTAGGATTTCGGGTCAATCACAAACGAGTCCGGCGCTTGATGAGAAAACTCGGGCTGGAGGCGATCTACTCAAAGCCTAATTTGTCGAAGCCGGGGAAGGATAATTTGACTTACCCGTATTTATTGAAAGGCGTGGCGATCGAATATTCTGATCAAGTCTGGGAGACTGATATTACCTATATCGGATTGGGCAGCGGATTTGTTTATTTACTGGTGATTATGGATTGGCA
>NZ_JAWOVC010000923.1:0-500 GCF_033339735.1 Vibrio sp. 2033 | reverse complement strand
ACGCATCCGCGATATAGTCCATGTGGTCATTAGTATAGACTCGACGTGGAATCGTTAAGCGCATTAATTCAAGCTCAGAGGCTTTCTGTTCACCCGTTTCAGGGTCACGTCCGAGCAACAATGAGCCAATCTCAACAGCTCGAATCCCAGCCTCCAGATACAACGCATTACACAAGGCTTGTGCTGGGAACTGATCGGCTGGAATGTGCGGCAATATTTTCGCCGCATCAACAAACACCGCATGGCCACCAGTTGGATATTGGATTGGAATTCCCCCCTCCCGCAGACGTTCGCCCAAGTATTGCACCTGACTGATTCGATAATGCAGGAAGTCTTCATCCGCGCCCTCATACAAACCTCGGGCTAAAGCCTCCATATCGCGCCCAGCCATGCCGCCATAAGTGACAAAACCTTCCATAGGAACGCAGCGCGTTTGCACCGCTTGGAACAACTCTTGATGATCACGAATACAACACATGCCACCAATGTTCACCATTGGA
>NZ_JAWOVC010000922.1:0-500 GCF_033339735.1 Vibrio sp. 2033 | reverse complement strand
ATCGTTTGGTCATTGAGTCCACTAACTAAACTGCAAAAAGAGCTGGCAGAGCTCAAAGCTGGAAATAAAAAGAGTTTAGAAGAAACTTATCCGAAAGAAATTTCGCCGCTTATTTCTGACCTCAATGCTCTGCTTTTCCACTATCAGGAGTTACTGGAACGTGCGCGTAACCACGCGGGTAATTTGTCACACGCACTTAAAACGCCGCTATCTGTGTTAAAAAATGAAGTGCAAACGCTAGAGCCCAAAACGCAAGCACGCTTAAACGCCCCACTCAACCAGATTCAAGATCACATCGACTATCATTTAGGTCGCGCTCGAATGGCGGGTTCCATGAACATCCTTTCTGTCAAAGCCAATCCAGCAGAGCGAGTGGATGCTATCTCAATGGCGTTCGATAAAGTCTATGCCGAGCGAGACATCACCTTAGTTAATGAGCTTGATTCTGAGTTGAATGTTGCAGTCGAAAAAACCGACCTCGATGAAATGATCGGTAACTT
>NZ_JAWOVC010000921.1:0-500 GCF_033339735.1 Vibrio sp. 2033 | reverse complement strand
CACAGTTTTGCAGTAAGCCGCGCATTGAGCGCAGCAAAGGCACACCAGCTTTAGTTAAGCTGAACAACTGACGAGAAAACAGGATAATCACTTCCAGTGGAATGGCAGGAACCAACAATTTAGACAAACTAACGTGGTTCTTTGCGCCTTCTTTCTCTAAGCGTAGATTGAGCGGGATGATCCCTTTATTCATCAACGCTTCCGCTGCAGCTTCTGAATTCACCGCATCGACTTTGCCACTGGTTGATGAGCCGTCTAATGTGCGGCCTTGATAACGAAAAGTTGGCATTCACTTACCTACATGAAAATGGGATCAGTTTTACCCGAAGCGTCACCCTCGCCGAGGGTCATCACTTCATCCAGGCTCACAGCACCTTGCAGTGCAAGCTCCATTGCTGAGGCAAGAAGCGGTTTGTAGTTTTCTGAACGTCGAGCCGCTTGTGCAAAGCCAACCGCATCATTCGCACGCAGCTTGTCCATCATCTCATGTTCCAGCTCAA
>NZ_JAWOVC010000920.1:0-501 GCF_033339735.1 Vibrio sp. 2033 | reverse complement strand
GCTTTCATCAATAATCATGTGCAGCTTTTCAACTTCAGTCACCGCTTTATGAGCGCCTTTTTTGATTTCTGTTCTTTTTGTATTCGATAGCATGGTGGTCTCCCTAACCAACTCACAGTAATGAGAAATAGTCATTTTCTTCCTAAGCGTGTCGTTGCAATGTAACGTTTAACTGGTAGCTTAGAGAGAGCCACTTTTAAACTATGGATGGATCCAATTTGTCGTTAATCGATGTGGGTGATTTGTGCGTAAAAACAGGCCGCGGTACGCGCCAGCAGTCTGTATTTTTTGCAATAAGGGATAAGATTGTTCGAGGGCTTTGGCCCAAGAACGGCAAGCTACCGTCGACTCGTAAACTGGCACAAGAGTTGAACCTTAGCCGCAACACGGTTATTTCTGCCTACGAACAGGTAGTTGCTGAAGGGTACTTGGTCAGCCAGCGTGGTTCGGGCTTTGTTGTTGCTGTTGAGTTGCCAGAACAATACTGGCCTGAAAAGTTGC
>NZ_JAWOVC010000919.1:0-501 GCF_033339735.1 Vibrio sp. 2033 | reverse complement strand
TCCGATCTCATTGTCCTAAGTTTGTTCAGGCCAGTGTGGATGCACTTTTATTTTGTATCGAATTTATTTGGTCACTAAGACCTCGTTATGTCCCAATCAGGACCTCAAGTCATGCTAAATAATAAAAAACTAACAGCGTTGACGACGGCTATCACTCTCATGTGTATGTCGGGCAGTCTCGCGGCACAAGAAGTAAGTCAGCAACAACCAACGCCTTTGGCACAGCAAGATGCTGAAAATTCGACCGTATTTAAGCGTGTCATTCCATTTAGTCAATTGCGTTACAGTGGTTCAATTGCTATTCAAGGCAGTGAGGCTAGTGCTTATATTGGTTTCGGTTCGCGACTCGATGAGGTGGAGTCTAAAGCCACGTTGCACTTTGACATCACACCTTCACCAGCGTTGCTTTCTTTGGTTTCTCACGTCAAAGTGTATTTGAACAACGAGCTTATGGGAGTGACGTCAATCGTCGATGGTCAGCAAGGTAAAAAGTTGAGCTTA
>NZ_JAWOVC010000918.1:0-501 GCF_033339735.1 Vibrio sp. 2033 | reverse complement strand
GATCCTGTACACGCTGCGGAAATCGCAGAGCGTGCTGGGGCGGACGGCATTACCATCCACCTGCGTGAAGACCGTCGCCATATTTTGGATCGTGATGTGCGTATTCTACGTGAGACGATTCAAACACGTATGAATCTAGAAATGGCGGTCACTGAGGAAATGGTTGAGATCGCACTAAAAACTAAGCCAGAGTTTGTTTGTCTCGTACCAGAAAAGCGTGAAGAGCTCACCACTGAAGGCGGCTTAGATGTGGTTGGCCAACTTGAGAAAGTAAAAGCGGCAACACAAAAGCTGACGGAAGCGGGCATTAAAGTTTCTCTGTTTATTGATGCGGATCGTCAGCAAATTGAAGCGGCGAAGCAGTGTGGTGCACCATTTATCGAGCTTCATACTGGTCATTACGCTGATGCAGAAACAGCAGAAGCGCAACCAGCAGAATTGCCGAAGATTGCTGCGGGTGCAAGCTACGCTGATGACCTTGGTATTATTGTGAACGCTGGC
>NZ_JAWOVC010000917.1:247-501 GCF_033339735.1 Vibrio sp. 2033 | reverse complement strand
TAGTCATACGCCTGATCATCTGCGCCACAGCCTGCAAGTGCGGCCGTTATTGCTGACACCAGAGTCAATTTTTTAAACATTATTTGGATATCCTTAATTGTTGTTATTTTCCTAGAAGGAGTAAGTCACTGTCGCGATGTAAGATGCTTTCTCTTGGTCCAACAAATCGATGTTGCCCAAGGTGCCTCGCTCTGCATCTTGATAGAAACCCGTTGATGACGCCGCGAGTAGCAATGACCAGCTTTCAGCAAAGT
>NZ_JAWOVC010000917.1:0-237 GCF_033339735.1 Vibrio sp. 2033 | reverse complement strand
TGTGCCGTACAACGCCCCTTCATACTGCCAACTGCTTCTGCGCGTACCTTGATAACTGATGCTGTTACCACCTAACGCCGTGATCCCCACTGCGAACGATTCCCCCGACTTTTCCGCAACAGCAAACAACGAGTAAGTCCACTCAGTCAGCGAGCGTCCACCCATGGTTTTGTATTCGTGGAAATTTTTTCTCAGTCTTGGCGAAACCGAAAAATCGACGCTCCAAGCTGAAAAAGA
>NZ_JAWOVC010000916.1:0-501 GCF_033339735.1 Vibrio sp. 2033 | reverse complement strand
GTTTGCCAATGGTTGAAGATCTGCTTTAACTGAATGAAATCAAACGGCGCTTTGGTCCATTTTTCACCATTCGGATAATCGACTTTCAGGTGGTGAAAATTGAACACCATCGACAGCTCTTTGCCATCTAATGAAGAGTATTGCTGGCAGTGCTCTAGCGTGGTCGAAGACATTTCCCCCACCGTCACGCTGCCGTACTTTTGAAACACGGCTTCGCTGATTTCTTGCAGATATTCGTGCACGCGAGGACCATCCGTATAGAAACGGCGGCCATCGCCAATATCATCACTTGGGAAGTCTTGCTGTTTAGAAATCAGGTTGATGACGTCGAGACGGAAACCGTCCACGCCTTTGTCTGCCCAGAAACTGATGACTTCTTTGACTTCTTCACGCACCGCTGGGTTTTCCCAGTTCAAGTCAGCTTGTTCTTTGGCAAACAGATGCAGGTAATATTGCCCAGTTTTCTCGTCCAACGCCCAAGCGCTGCCGCCAAACTTGGAT
>NZ_JAWOVC010000915.1:0-502 GCF_033339735.1 Vibrio sp. 2033 | reverse complement strand
CTTCCCGAGGTTTCTTCGTTAAACGAAACAGCGGACAACCTCGAGGAAATTCCCAACATGCGTGCAGGCGGACAAGGCGGCCGAATGAACCGGCAAATGCGCCTGCTGCAGCCCACAGGAGATCCGGAGGTTTTCAAAGCCGTCAGTCTGGTACTCGGAACGCCTGAATTCCAAAGGCAATGATAAAATTGTGGAACGTTCCACAATTGCAATTTTGTATAATCCGTGAAACGAACTGATTTTTAAAGCGGCTGTTTGTAAGCCGGCAGGCCGCCTTTCGTGTGCTGAAAGCAGTAACTAAGTATATGAAAATCAAACACTTGTACATATTTTTACTTGTGACCGCCATTTTATCCGGATGCGGAGTAGCCGCACAGACCGTGCGTCAAGATGGTGATTTTGCACCCGCAGCCGAATATTCAAGCCGTTCGAAGGGCCTCGCAATGATCGTCTGGAAAAACGGCCGCATTATCTTTGAGGAATACCAGAACGGCCATAAACC
>NZ_JAWOVC010000914.1:0-502 GCF_033339735.1 Vibrio sp. 2033 | reverse complement strand
GAAGGCAAATCGTTCGGTAATACTTCACTGCCACTCGCCATCACGGTTAACCAGCGACAAATGTTTTCTAGCTGACGTACGTTGCCCGGCCAATTGAGTCGATTGAGAATTTCGACTGTCGACGGGTGCAAGGTTTTGGTTTCCACTCCAAGCTCATCTGCGGCGCGTACCAGAAAGTGTTGTGTGAGCTTTTCAATGTCTTGTTTGCGTTCACGAAGCGCAGGAATTTGTACGCGAATGACGTTCAAGCGGTGGAACAAGTCTTCACGAAAATCGCCTTGGTGTACCAGTTTTTCGAGGTTTTGGTGCGTGGCGGCGACAATACGTACATCGACACGAATCGGAGAGTGACCACCAACACGGTAGAACTGGCCATCCGCCAACACGCGCAGCAAACGTGTCTGGATATCCAGCGGCATGTCCCCGATTTCGTCCAAAAAGAGCGTGCCTCCGTTGGCTTGCTCGAAGCGGCCTTGACGAACACTGTTCGCGCCCGTAAATG
>NZ_JAWOVC010000913.1:0-503 GCF_033339735.1 Vibrio sp. 2033 | reverse complement strand
ACTTTTTTACGGTTTCCGCGCGGTACATAGCTATTGCGCATCTCTTTGTCTATCAAACGTGCCTTTACTGTATCGGTAAAGTGGATGTTAGTTATATCAATAATTCTCTGTTTCAAACGTGGATCACGAACAGGAGCGGCAACTTCGATACGATGATCGATGTTTCGTGTCATCCAATCGGCAGATGAAATGTAGACTTGAGGATCCCCATCATTGTGCGTGATCACTACGCGTGGGTGTTCCAAAAAGCGATCAACGATACTGATGATTCGAATGTTTTCGCTGACGCCTTCAATTCCAGGAACCAAAGCGCACATGCCGCGGATGATCATGTTGATCTTTACCCCCGCGTTGCTTGCTGCGTAAAGACGGGTGACGATGCCTTTATCTACGAGGTTGTTGACCTTTATGGTTAATCCTGCCTTTTTGCCCGCCTTTGCATTGGCGATTTCATTGTCAATCAGGCGGTAAATTTGGGTGCGCGAATTACGCGGAGAAACCAT
>NZ_JAWOVC010000912.1:0-503 GCF_033339735.1 Vibrio sp. 2033 | reverse complement strand
GTAGTCTCCGGTTTGTTCATCGGCATGGTTCTTAGCTTGCAAGGCTATGTAGTGCTGGTGGATTACGGCGCGGAAGGCAGTCTTGGTCAGATGGTCGCGTTGTCACTACTGCGTGAACTTGGGCCGGTGGTTACTGCGCTTCTTTTCGCTGGACGTGCAGGCTCTGCGCTGACGGCAGAAATTGGTTTGATGAAAGCTACTGAGCAGCTTTCAAGCTTAGAAATGATGGCAGTTGACCCACTGAAACGAGTGATTGCACCACGTTTTTGGGCTGGGGCTATCTCAATGCAACTACTTGCGATGATCTTCATGGCTGTTGGCATCTGGGGGGCGCAGCTCGTTGGTGTCGATTGGAAAGGTGTGGATCACGGCAGCTTTTGGGCAGCCATGCAATCTTCTGTTGAGTTGGGACAAGATATCGGCAACAGCATGATCAAATGCTTTGTGTTTGCCATTACGGTAACTTGGATTGCTCTATTTAATGGCTACGATGCGATTCCTAC
>NZ_JAWOVC010000911.1:0-503 GCF_033339735.1 Vibrio sp. 2033 | reverse complement strand
TCCTTACCTTCGTGACGATGGAACCAAGGCGCTTTAATTTCCGGGTAAATACCGATGTCGTAACCCAACGTCTTGTTAAGGCCTTGGATCAGTTCAATCTCTTCAGCAAACGTCGGTACAGTGAAATCAGATTTCCACATTGGGAATCGAGTTGGATAACCGGCGACTTTTTTGCCGTTTTCGTCGATATTGAACCCTTCGGTGACTCGCAGAGATTTGATTTCTGCCAGAGTAAAGTCAATCGCGTAATAACGACCATCTTCGCGTGCGCGATCAGGAAAACGCTCCGCTACATCCGTGACGCGATCCAAGTAATGGTCATGCAACACCACTAACTGGTCGTCTTTCGTCATCACGACATCTTGCTCGATGTAATCTGGTTTCATTGCATAAGCCAAAGCTTTGGCTTCTAAAGTATGCTCCGGTAAATAACCAGAAGCGCCGCGGTGAGCGATAACAAGCGGCTTTGCAATTGCGCCAGCAGATAGGCTAAGCGCTAAAAA
>NZ_JAWOVC010000910.1:0-504 GCF_033339735.1 Vibrio sp. 2033 | reverse complement strand
CACCGCGTATTGCACAGCAGCGACGCGATGAATAACGTGCTCTCCATCGGACATCAGAATAACTGGGAACAAATGGACAGCCCCGTGTCGAACTCTGAGCTAAATTCGCAAGACATTCTGCAAGCTTGGCGAGACTTTGAGTCCAGCTTTTTTGCAGGAGCTCTGCTTTGCCCTAAAGTACCATTTCGTCAGTTGCTTGACCGCTCCGGTTACGAAATTGATGTTCATAAAAAAGCAGGCGTTTCACCATCGGTTGCGATGCGCCGCATGACCGTTGTGTCACCATATCCCCATTGGCACTATTTCGACGCGTACGGGCCGGGCAAGCTTAAAGCTGTGTATCGAGGGAATGGCATCCCACTCCCTTGGGGCAACATGCGCAAAGTGAATGACCCATGCCAACACTGGGCGGTATTCAGACGCCTATCCCAACCTTTAGATACGAGCTCTGCGCAAATCTCGATTTTGAATGTGGGTGACGAGCCACGCATTTATTGCTGCGAA
>NZ_JAWOVC010000909.1:0-504 GCF_033339735.1 Vibrio sp. 2033 | reverse complement strand
AATGGTTGACGGTTATCGCACCGCTCAGGTTCTTAAAAGCAACCCAATGTTTTGCATCCGCCCAGCGTTTATCAAGCCTACTCAGTTCTTTTATTGACGTAGGAAGCACTTCTAAACGAGACAATTTTCGTCCCGTTTTCATCATCAAACTGCGCATGCCAGAGACTTCTATGTTCATGCGATTGGCGATTTTAGGCAGGGCTTTGGTCTCATACAGTGCCAGCAGCTCAACCGAAAATGCCTCTACCACTTCGGAATCTGGCAATCCTTGATAATCCCAATGCGCTAACGCTTGGATTGTTTTCGGCAAGGCCTGCGGAATATCTCGGTTGTCGATACTGCGATAAAGCATTTCTAAAATAGGAAACGCAAATGTGAGCAAAATAAAGCATACCAACGGCAACGTCAGCATGATTGAGCGTAGGTTGTTATTGCGCTCCGCTTTTTGCAGTTGGGCTCTGAGATCGCTCTGTTGGTGATTCACATGTCGTTCGATTTCCAGTA
>NZ_JAWOVC010000908.1:0-504 GCF_033339735.1 Vibrio sp. 2033 | reverse complement strand
GCAGCAACAGCCGCTCCTGTAGAGACGCCTAAAGCACCAGAACCTGCTGCTCCTGCGGTTTCAGCTGCTTCAGGCGATAGCGACCTGATGACAGATGAAGAGTTTGAGAAGCTGCTTGACGAGCTACACGGTGCGGGCAAAGGCCCAACGCTTGAAGAGCTTGATATGGCAACTAAGCCTGCTTCCGCTCTAGCTCCAGAAGCGCCAAAACCAGCACCTGTTGCGCAGCCTGCTCCGGTTTCAACGCCAGCCTCTGCTCCTAAGCCAGCAGCAAAACCTGTGGCGGTGAAAGAGGAGCCAAAAGCGTCTGCACCAGCGGTGAAAAAGCCACAAGCAGAAGCGACGGTACGTGTTGATACATCAACGCTAGATACCATCATGAACATGGTGGGTGAGCTCGTGTTGGTGCGTAACCGCTTATTAAGTCTTGGTTTGAACAGCGACAATGAAGAAATGTCGAAAGCTGTGGCAAACCCAGACGTTGTTACTGCAGACCTTCAAGGC
>NZ_JAWOVC010000907.1:0-504 GCF_033339735.1 Vibrio sp. 2033 | reverse complement strand
GATCAGCACGGCTAAAGTACATTTCGTTATCAAAAGCTAATGGCAGCGCGTTAAGCAATTTCCCCATTAAGGCTTCAATATCAACACGCAGTTTGTTACCGATTCCACAA
The DNA here is from genome assembly GCF_033339735.1 of Vibrio sp. 2033. NCBI lineage: Bacteria > Pseudomonadati > Pseudomonadota > Gammaproteobacteria > Vibrionales > Vibrionaceae > Vibrio > Vibrio sp. 2033. Next base: position 394 of record NZ_JAWOVC010000907.1, on the reverse strand, counting down.
GGGAGCTTTAACACTTTAGGCGTGCGTGTATCTTCAAAATTCGCGACGTAACACCAGTCAAATAACGCATCGGCGTCATGCTGGTGACGATTCAAATAGCGCAGAATCATCGTGCGCTTACCTAGCCCGTTCTGACCGATGGCGTAAATGTTGTACCCTTTTTCCTTAATTGACATCGCAAACTCGACCGCTTTTTGCGCACGCTCTTGTCCCACGATTTCGTCAATAGGAGGCAGTTCCTTGGTCGACTTACATGGCATATTCTCTAGATCCGCTACAGAATATAGCTGTTGAGGTTCCAATCTTAGTATTGCCATATCCGCTTCCTTTTTCTTATTGTCGTAACTTGAGTGTAGAGATTATTTGTTTAATTTTAAGTGATTTAGCTTACACC
>NZ_JAWOVC010000906.1:0-504 GCF_033339735.1 Vibrio sp. 2033 | reverse complement strand
ACTTCGCCATTGACGTAAAACAAACGGAAGTAATTGATTGTCACCATGACTTTCGGGTTGATTAGATAGTCACCTTTTAAGCCCGTTTCGATTTCGTACTTGAGCTGTTTGGGCGTTTTATTGATCGCTTTGATTCGTCCAAGGTAAGGGTAATCAAAGTAACCATCTGACGTGATGAGGATGTTTTTAATAGAAAGATCTTCCTCCCCGTAAACTTGCACTGAAATAGTGTCACCAGTATCGAGTAGGTAATCTTGTTCGTTTGAATTCGCGCTAACAAAAGTACTGAAAAGTAGCAGAGCTAGGCCAATTAACTTGAATAATGGATTCATTAACATTCCTTGTTACAACGAAAATTGCGCGCTTAACGTCCAGACATTTTGGTCGTAGCTATAACCTGAACGATTGGATGTTTTGTCTTGATATTGCCAATCCGCTTTCAATTGAATCCAGCGTCTAATTTGATAATCAACGCCAGCGGAAAGGGTATATCGTTCGTCGTTT
>NZ_JAWOVC010000905.1:0-504 GCF_033339735.1 Vibrio sp. 2033 | reverse complement strand
CTATTGATGGCAACCCTATTCCCAATGATGGTGGCGATGGGAATCTCTCGTCCTGCGGCTGTGGCAGTGTGTGCATCTCCTGCTGCTATTATTCTTTCTCCTACTTCAGGTGACGTTGTTATTGCTGCAGAAAAGTCTGGCTTGGCGCTAGATGTGTTTGCGGTACAAACTGTTCTTCCTGTTTCGATTTGTGCAATCGTCGTAATGGCGGCAGCAGCTTTCTTCTGGAACAAATACCTAGATAAGAAAGAAAATACGCCGATGGAAAAAATCGACGTATCAGAAATTAAAGCAGATGCACCAGCGTTTTACGCAGCACTACCATTCTTACCAATCATCGGTGTGTTCCTATTTAATGGCCGTACGATTCCTGGTCTTAGTCTAGATATCTACACCATCGTTGTGGGTTCTATTTTCCTTGGCGCACTTATCCATTATGTCGTGAACAAATTTGACGGCAAAAAAGCGCTTGAAGATTTGGATTCATGCTACGCAGGCATGGCC
>NZ_JAWOVC010000904.1:0-505 GCF_033339735.1 Vibrio sp. 2033 | reverse complement strand
ATTATGGGAAGCTCCACAACGGTTGGCAGAACTTCATTGGCCAACCGTTGCGTTAAGTGTAGCGACGGTGGTGGTCTATTTGGTAACCAAACGCTACCGTCCTACTTGGCCTGCAGCAATGCTTGCCATACTGGTTACTACAGCATCGGTTTGGCTACTGCACTTACAAGAAATGGACGTGGCCGTAGTCGGCTTAACTCAAGGTGGTTTCCCTCAATTTCAAGCCCCACAATTTGAGCTTGGCGAAGTGCGTGAGCTCGTCGTGCCAGCGTTAAACTTAGCGATCGTTAGCTTTGTCAGCATGATGCTGACCGCGCGCAGCTTCGCAGCGAAGAACGGCTACGACATTGACGCTAATAAAGAGTTTCAGGCATTGGGGTTTGCCAATATTGCTTCTGCTTTCTCGCAAGGCTTTGCCATCAGCGGCGCAGATTCTCGTACCGCCGTTAACGACGCCAATGGGGGAAAGTCGCAATTGGTATCGATTGTGGCTGCCATCACCATT
>NZ_JAWOVC010000903.1:0-505 GCF_033339735.1 Vibrio sp. 2033 | reverse complement strand
ACCAGAAGCATCACCGGACCCCGTAGAGTTACCAGTAACGACCACACGAAACATCGGGTGCGGCTTGATGATTTCCCCGCCATTCTGAGCGATCACAAGGGGACGCCCTTCAAGGACATCGTTGAGACCAGCCAGCTCGGCAGGGTCGGCCAAATCCACCTCGTTGATGAGGAGCAGATGACCTTCACGCATAGCGACTGCCAGAGGTCCATACATGAACTTCATGACAGGTGGTTGACCAGGCTTTTCCGCGACCAGAGCGTGATGTCCAATCAGATCTGTCAGCTCCATCCGCCCGTGGGCAGTGATTTGCTGAACAGGCCAGTTGAGACGACCAGCGATCTCGGTGATACCTGAGGTTTTGCCAGACCCGGTAGGGCCGGTTACGAACAATGCGTCACCGCCAGGCTCTTTGAGATAGGCCAAGACCTCTCGCAGAAACTCTTTGCGGAAAACGTAGTTGGTATCAGTGGCAGGGATGAAAGGGTTTGAACCGTCAGCGTAG
>NZ_JAWOVC010000902.1:0-505 GCF_033339735.1 Vibrio sp. 2033 | reverse complement strand
CGCCACCCCTAGGTCATGCCGCGCCTACGGGAGGAGTGCTAGGGACCTTGCCCGCGCTGCCTCACACCATTTCTAATCTAAAATTTCCCGAGCTCTTCCTTGGCTTGCTGACATTGGGCATTCTGTTCTTTTTCCCAAAAAAGTATCGCAAATATGTACCCGCTCAATTGGTGGCACTGGTTGCAGTTACCTTATTGTCGGTGATGTTGTTTGATACGGAAGATATCCGCCGTATCGGGGAAATTCCGGCTGGCCTGCCATCTTTGGTCGCGCCACATATCGACCCCGATATGTTCGTTGAAATGGTCATCGATGCATTGGTGTTAGGTACGCTCGGTTGTATTGATACCTTGTTAACTGCGGTTATCGGTGACTCACTTACCCGAAAAGAGCACGATTCCGACAAAGAGCTTCGTGGTCAGGGCTTAGCGAACATGATTTCAGGTTTATTCGGCGCACTTCCAGGAGCGGGTGCGACGATGGGCACGGTGACAAACATCCAAGT
>NZ_JAWOVC010000901.1:0-506 GCF_033339735.1 Vibrio sp. 2033 | reverse complement strand
TTGCGGCTTGTACTTTGGCTGGCGCACGGTTGATTTCATCCGCAAGAATGAGTGAATTGAAAATCGGCCCAGATTGGAATGTGAACTCGCCCGTTTCTGGGCGGAAAATATCCGTACCGGTTAAATCGGCAGGCAGCAAATCTGGGGTGAACTGAATGCGATGGAAGTCGCCTTCTACGCAATCAGACAGTGATTTTACGGCGCGAGTTTTAGCAAGTCCCGGAGGACCCTCAACCAAAATATGCCCGTCAGCAAGAAGGGCGATCAACAGTTGTTTAACCAGATCATGCTGGCCAATGATCTGAGACTCTAAATAGTGCTGAAGAGTTTCGAAGTTAGATTTATGCATGCTTTGGACTCTCGATATCCATTTGATTTTCGTTTTGAGTATTGGTCATTGCCAATCAGGAAAAAGTTCCTGTTCGCTCTCGAAATTTATCTTTTCAATATTGGGGCAAAGAAAAGGATTGCAAGCGAAGAAAAGCGCTGAAAGTGCTTGAATGACA
>NZ_JAWOVC010000900.1:0-506 GCF_033339735.1 Vibrio sp. 2033 | reverse complement strand
AAAAATCGCCACAATCTGCTGGGAGAACTCCGTACGTTCATCTTTGACGATTTTATTCACCCGCTAGACAGCGTAAATGTTGTAGCAAAAGCCGATTTGCAAAACGTCTACATCACTCACCAATTTGACGGCCAACAACTCGCACGTCTGGATGTGCAATGGCAACACGGTGATACCCTACTACACGCTTCAATGAATCGTCATTTTGGCATCACAAACGAACGCGTTCAGGCATGTTATGCCAACCAAGCATTTGAGTTTGATTCGTTTGTGGAAGGTAAATTGTGGCAGGACAATCAAGAACGTAAGTTGAACTTAAAAGATTGGACACCAATGCTCACGAGTAAAGGTTTTCACGCTATGCTATTCGATTGGTTTAAGGTTGTTGAATCAGGCAAGCTGGCTACAAGCACAGTGCAACGCAACATAGCGAGCCACCAGCTTGCAGAGCAGATCTATCAACGCATAGAACAAGCCGTGCATTGCAATTAATCCCTAGAACCAAT
>NZ_JAWOVC010000899.1:0-507 GCF_033339735.1 Vibrio sp. 2033 | reverse complement strand
AAATATCGCTGCGGGCGTCCGGCGGCTGCTTCAGAAGCCGCTCCGAACGGTCATCGTAACCGCTCAGAATGACTTTCTGTGATGCGGCATCCAGGTTTTCCCAAATCAGCTCGAGCGGTGAATAATTCAGTACGGCGGATTCCGCACCTTCATCTGTCAGAGAAGTGGTTAAAGAAACGTCGTTTTCGTCGCTGAGTCCGTAAGCGGTGATTTTTATGTTTCCGTCGATTGCGAGCCGTATGTTTCGCGGCCTGATGTTTTTATGGATTATCTGCGGTGAAAAATTATGCAGGTAATTCAATGCATCCAGCATCTGATCAGCCCAACGCAAAACGTCGGCAAGGGCGAAAGGACGCTGATTTTTTTCCAGAAGAGTGACAAAATCATCTCCTTCAACCGATTCCAAAACCAAATACTGACGTCCCAGTTCACTGAAATAATCCAGGGCACGCAACAGTCGATCATGTTTCATCGAACAGAGCCGTTTTGCCTTTTCGGCATATGATT
>NZ_JAWOVC010000898.1:0-507 GCF_033339735.1 Vibrio sp. 2033 | reverse complement strand
TACACTGATTTTGGAATCAAATTCGAAAAATCCACGGCGCTTGATTTCTCCCAAATTATCTACCTGTCCATCCGGTGATATGGCCCATAGTACGTAGGTCGCATAGCCGCGGCCGAGCTCAAATGGTCTCGGCATTTTTGAAACGCTTAGCTCTATCTGTGTGCCGTTTCGCGCGGTCCTTTTTACTTTCGCCTCGCCTTTCATGCGTGGAAAGCGTGTTGTACCGCGAAATTGTACAAACACGGTTTCCTCAAGCGGATATGTAATCGCCGTAGTCTTGCGGGGAACATCTACTTGACCGTAAACACCTGCAAATAAAAGAATTATCGCCAAAAATACAAATCCATTCTTTACCAATGAGAAAATTTTCATAAGGAAATCGTATCAATAACTTCGGGAATTTACTCTAAACAGACCGCTTAGGTTAATGAGAAGATGCCATATTAAATGCTAAAGTTGCAAATAAATGCGCTTGGACATAAGGCAAAGCATTGAGTATATTCGAGA
>NZ_JAWOVC010000897.1:0-508 GCF_033339735.1 Vibrio sp. 2033 | reverse complement strand
ATGAGTTCGGTATTTTTTATGGCTTCGAGACCATTACGCTGGCACCAATCGCCACGAACACGCTTGATGTCTCTTTGCTAAGCCATGATGAAATTAACTGGCTAAATCAATACCATTCTCGCGTCTACCAAGCACTCAGCCCCTCTCTTGATGAGCACGACAAAGCTTGGCTTCAGCGAGCAACTCAGTTTGTAGAGCTTTGGTCAAACTGCCCAATCTCCCGATTTCATTTTCATTTCAAACTCCCTGTTTGATTGCCAGCCTTCGGGTTGGCTTTTTTATCCGCCTATGTGCGCACCTCTTCTTGTTACTGAAAGCTTTGCTTTGCACAAATAAATGCCAATGATTAACGCTCATTAGTCGTCACAGAAAACACTAAATACGCTCCGCCGATGACCAGACACAAAAACGCCCTGCCAATATGACAGGGCGTTTATTTGTGTCAAAATGCGCGTTACTCTCGGCAAGCTTCCGTGTCAAAATCTACAACAATCGCGGCATTTTCAAA
>NZ_JAWOVC010000896.1:0-508 GCF_033339735.1 Vibrio sp. 2033 | reverse complement strand
CGCAACATGCTTCTCTTCGTACAGTTTTGGCTTATACAACGAAACATTGGAAGTCATGCCGACCATGTCTGTTTCAGGAACTGGTGAAATCGGAATGAATCCACAATCAGACAGTTCTTGCTCTTTACGCTCAGAGACTTTTAGATTTAAAGGGCATCTATCTCTGTCATTTTTGCCATTAATGCGCGTTTTGTTTCTTGTAGGAGCAACAATAATGCCTTGGCTATAATCCCCCTGCTTTATTCCTCGCATATGAGTAAACCAACCGTGCTCTTGGAATGCTCTTATCGAAACAGCAGCAAAACAGAAGGCTCCACTTCCCCACAATAAATCGTTATTTGAATCGTCAATATTCTCTTGAAATTCAAATTGATCGTTTCGAGAACCATCACTTTTGTAGGGTTGTCGAAAAAGCACGTTAGGAGCGGTTAAGCCAATAAACTTGGTATCATCGTTATCTCGCAACTGTCTCCATTTGACATAATCAATTTGTTCAAATTGTGCCGCA
>NZ_JAWOVC010000895.1:0-508 GCF_033339735.1 Vibrio sp. 2033 | reverse complement strand
CTTCTGGTGAAAAGTCCCAGTGGTTATAGTAGCCACCATCGCGAAGAGTACAGTCTAAAATTTTTTGCATAATGGATATTCTTTTTAAGTTAAACAGGTAAAGTGCTTAGTACAGTAAAACATACAAGCTTAATAGTAAAAGTGAGGTATTTATCAAACTAATTATTAAGTTATTACTTATCACTTTTGGGGAGTAAGCTCATTGTTCGGTTTAGAGCGCCTTGATTGGATGAGGCCCATTTATTAGCATGCAAAGCTCGGAGTAAATATTTATCTTGTTGAGAAATGATCTCTGTAGTCCTTAGGGCAAGGGTCGTTGAGTCTGGCACAATTAAGATACCATCCACAGCTAGTAAGTTTTCAACAATCTCCTTAAAGTTGAAATAGCTGGGGCCAGTAATGATGACTTTTTCTAACATGGCAGGCTCTAGCACATTGTGCCCACCAACCTTATCTCCAATTAGGCTTCCACCCATAAAGCAGATGTCCGCTGCGCCCATCAACGTTA
>NZ_JAWOVC010000894.1:0-508 GCF_033339735.1 Vibrio sp. 2033 | reverse complement strand
CAGATAACTTGATGGCTTTTCGCGTCAGCAATGACCGTCGCATAGCGGTGCCCTTTAAAAATAGCGAACTCGTCCATGACGAGTTGCCTTAATTCACCCCATTTAACTTGCGGCACTACTTGTTGAAGTCGACGCTTATCTATCTCTTTGATTGTGTGCCAATGAACGCCTGTCACTTGGGCTATATGTTTAATTGGTAGCAGAGGTAACAACTGTTCTATATAGCTTCGTAGGCGGTTAGTGATACGAGCATAAGGTTCCAACCAAGATAGCCGCTCTGTTTTAATGCCGCAGTTACTGCACTTGATGCGTCGGGTTTGAATGGACAGTTCAACGGGAGCTCCTAACAGTGTAGCTTCCTTCACGTTACGCCACTGATACTCATGTATGGCTTGAGCTTTAAGCCCGCACGGACACTTAGCGATAGAATTAGGTTTGAGAGTGAGCTTTATTAATGACGCAGTCTGATGAGACTTTACTATATGAAAGCCTTCCCAGAATGAAGATA
>NZ_JAWOVC010000893.1:0-508 GCF_033339735.1 Vibrio sp. 2033 | reverse complement strand
ATGAAATCAATTTTATTGGTCAGTAATCAAGACATTATCGTGCAAAAAATGGCAGATATTAGTCGCTTCATGGGATTTGATGTCACCGTTTTAGATGTAAAAAGCGTCTTTAAAAAGAAAGAATACGAGTTTGAATTTGACCTGATATTTGTCGATGTGGAAAGCCTTGATGTTTTAGAAAACCAATTAGACAGAATCGAATCGTTACTTTCATTTACTGAAGCGCGTGTGGTGTATCTTTTTGAGCACAAACCTGCGCAACGAGCTAAAAAAGTTGGCCATGACCCGATTTGGGTAGAGACTCAAGCGTGGCTGCTAAATACCAAAGCTACGATTGAACGTTTGCTTTACGATTCCACTTATATCTCGTCAACGCTGCCATCTGCGCCTTTAGATAAATCCATCAAGCGAACCATCATGGTTGTGGATGATAACGAGTCTCTGCGTAAGTTTACGGCGATGTTACTAGAGAAGCAGGGATTTGAAGTGGTACAAAAGGAAGATGGTC
>NZ_JAWOVC010000892.1:0-508 GCF_033339735.1 Vibrio sp. 2033 | reverse complement strand
AACTTTCAGCACCATCTACATCGTTGCTGTGGGGTCATCGCCAATGGCGGTTTTGAACTGCCTTCAGAAGCACTTTCTCTTGGCAAAAAACTGCTAATGAAACCATTGGCAGGGCAATTTGAACAGCAGAGCAACGTAGCCACGCTTGAAGATCTTGGGTTAGCCACTGCAATGGACAGTTTAGACATTTCTACCGTACGTCAGTGGCTCAAAGAGCAGCAAGCTGAGAGTGTTAAATACCCCGACGTTGCACAAGCCATCGTGAATTGGGTTTTACAAGGGGCGTGGGATTCGCAAGAAGAACTCTCCAAACAGTTGTGGGAGCAGGTGGATTTTCCGAGCTATGTATCCAATATCTAAGTTTGTTTGCTCGGATTGTTTGTGGCAAACACATAATAACTATTAACTACCTATTATTACGTTCCTACCAACATTCCTACATGGTACTTGGTGCAGCTTTTCGATTTCGAAGGGCTGCATTTTTATTCCCTCTCGTTCATTTCTATTC
>NZ_JAWOVC010000891.1:0-509 GCF_033339735.1 Vibrio sp. 2033 | reverse complement strand
CACATTTTGAATTTAAGCTCCAATTCAAACGCAGCATTGATGATCAATTGGAAGACAAAGTGAATCGACCAATCATCAGCATTCCATTGGTTCAGCAGCACAACTTAGTCATTCAACTGCCGCATCGCTTACATCCTGCGAATGACTTCATACTGTACTTTTCCATTATCAAAGTGGTGATTGCCGCCGTGATTTTGGCTTTGTTCTCGCTTTTAATGGCTCGCAACTTACAGCAACCGTTGGACAGACTCAGAGAGGCGAGCAAGAAGCTTTCTAACGGCGATTTTAATGTCAGTGTTGTGCAGGAGCTAAAGTCCAACACGCGAGAATTTAATGAACTCGCGCAAGACTTTGACCACATGACGAAAGAGATTCACTCGCTAGCGGAGAAGCAACGTCTTTTGATTCGCGATGTGTCCCATGAACTAAGAACGCCTCTTGCTAGGCAGAACTTGGTTTTGCACCTTTTACGTAAACGAGTTGGTGAAAGCGAACAAGAATTAGTGACG
>NZ_JAWOVC010000890.1:0-509 GCF_033339735.1 Vibrio sp. 2033 | reverse complement strand
TCCCCAAGGGTCAATCACCATGGAATGCCCCCACGTTTTACGACCGCAAGGGTGTGTTCCCGTTTGTCCACTGGCTAAAATCCAACATTGCGTTTCAATTGCTCGAGCTCGCAGCAACACTTCCCAGTGAGCTTGCCCAGTAACCGCAGTAAACGCGGCGGGAACAACAATGATATCCGCCCCCGCTAAACGCAGTGCTTTGTACAATTCGGGGAAACGAACGTCGTAACAAATGCTCAAGCCGACGCTGCCGATATCCGTTTCTGCCACCACAATTTGGTTGCCCGCGGTGAAAGTATCTGACTCTCGGTAGCTGCCATGGCCATCTTCTACATCGACATCAAACATATGCAGCTTGTCATAATGGGCAATGCACTTTCCGTGAGGTGATAAAACGAGCGTCGTCGTTGTCACACCTCTCGCGGTTTGAATCGGCATACTACCAACGACAAGCGTCAGTTGATGACTCTTCGCGATATTGGCTAAACGCTCTTGAATAGCACCGCTAC
>NZ_JAWOVC010000889.1:0-509 GCF_033339735.1 Vibrio sp. 2033 | reverse complement strand
ACCGAAGCAACCTTTCCCGATGCCGACGTAAAACGAATCCATCAGCCTCTTATCGAAAAATTTACTCGCCTCTATCATGAGAAGCAGGAACGCATAGTAGTGTTCTTGTGCGCTCCTCCGGGCAGTGGCAAGTCGACACTCGCTGCGTTCTGGGAATACTTGTCGGAACAAGATGAAAGCCAAGAGCCTTTACAAGTGCTGCCGTTTGATGGTTTCCATTATCCAAATGAGATCCTCGACAACAATACGATTGAACGAGATGGCGAGCTCGTGTCTCTGCGCAGTATTAAGGGGGCCTATCAAACATTTAATCTGACGGAGCTTATCGACAAGCTCAAACAGCTCAAAGTGAAAGATCCGAAATGGCCTTACTACGACCGCAATTTGCATGATCCAGTCGACGACGCCATTTTAGTGAATCGCAATGTTGTTGTCGTTGAGGGGAATTGGTTACTGCTTAATGAACCGGTGTGGAATGAACTGCATCGTTTGGCAGATTTTACCGTCTT
>NZ_JAWOVC010000888.1:0-509 GCF_033339735.1 Vibrio sp. 2033 | reverse complement strand
GGTTCTCGGATCAGGTCAGTTGGCTCGTATGATGTCTCTGGCTGGTGCACCACTGAACATCCAAATCTCGGCTTACGATGTCGGCAGCGGTAACGTTGTCCATCCTCTTACCCAACAGGTGCTTGGTCATGGTTTGGAAAATGCCATTGAACAAGTGGATGCGATCACCGCAGAATTCGAACATATTCCTCACGATGTACTCGACATCTGTGAATTAAGTGGCAAGTTCCTCCCTAGTACCGCAGCCATCAAAGCAGGCGGTGACCGCCGTGTTGAAAAAGCGCTACTCGATAATGCTGGCGTGCGTAATGCAAAGTACTACGTGATTGAGACACGTGAAGATTTTGAACGCGCAATTGAACATGTTGGCATGCCTATGGTGCTGAAAAGTGCATTGGGTGGTTACGATGGTAAAGGCCAATGGCGCTTGAAAGAAGCGGCTCAGATCGAGACGATCTGGGCAGAAATGGCGGAGTGCATTGCAGCAACACCAACTCAAGCGATTGTGG
>NZ_JAWOVC010000887.1:0-509 GCF_033339735.1 Vibrio sp. 2033 | reverse complement strand
CTATTCGTGATATGGCACTTGGTGCGACCCCCGTCTTTTGGATTACCGATACCACTTATCTTTGGGTTATCTTCATCACCTGTTTGTTAACTATGATCTTGGTTCGCAGACCAAAACGGTTAGCTTGGTGGGTTTTACCCGTGTGTGACGCCATCGGTCTGGCCGTATTTGTGGGAATTGAGGTAGAAAAAGCGCTCGCCTACAACGCCTCAGGCATGGTTGCCGTGATCATGGGTGTAATCACCGGTTGCGGTGGCGGCATAATCCGAGATGTCTTAGCCCGAGAGGTACCTATGGTGCTAAGAAGCGAAGTCTACGCCACAGCCTGTATCATTGGTGGCATCTTCCACACGATGGCTGTGAGTATGGGTTACGATCATTCCACGGCCCTGCTCGCAGGTGTTATCTCAACACTAGTGATTCGCCTTGGTGCGATTCGTTGGCATCTATCTTTACCTACTTTCGCCATCAACCGCTAAGCAATTCAAGTACAGCTTTCAATCTAAAGA
>NZ_JAWOVC010000886.1:0-509 GCF_033339735.1 Vibrio sp. 2033 | reverse complement strand
CAAGAGCACGATCATGGCATGACGTTAATTCAAGCGCTGCGCCACTTCACGTCATTTGCTTACGGAATGCACCTTAGCAGAGAGAACCCGAATATCGAGCAACTGTTGAAACTGAGCTCGCCAATCTACCGTCTTGAATTGGCAATGGTGGGGCGTCTGTTTGGTCAGGATCCAAATCTCTACGGTGACATCATTCTCGCATCGCAAGAGAACATCGATATGATCAAGCGTTTCCATCAACGCTTTGGGGAAGCGCTTGCGATTTTAGACAGCAAAGACAAGGCCAAATTTGTAGAAAGTTTTGAGCAGGTGAGTGATTGGTTTGGCCAATACTCTCAGCAATTTATGAACGAGAGCCAAAACTTACTGAAACAGGCGAATGACAATATCCATCGTGGATAATGTTATCCTCTTAAAAGAAAAGAGCAGCTCTAGGCTGCTCTTTCTATTTCAAGCGAATGACATCAGTTAATAATCGTTTCGTTGTTGTCTTCACTGGAAACAGTATT
>NZ_JAWOVC010000885.1:0-509 GCF_033339735.1 Vibrio sp. 2033 | reverse complement strand
GCCCGCCACTGAGTTCAATTTGGTAAGTGCATTTTCTAAACGGAAGAAATCAGCAGCAGACGTTACATTTAACACTTTCACGTTCACAGCTTTAGAAGACTTGCCTGAGACAACAACGGCGTTTTTACTTGCGTAGTAATCAGCAATACCATCCACCATTGCGGAAATAGCGTCTGCACCTGTTGCCGACCCGCTGCGTGGAGAAGTTTGCGCATCAATAATCTTTGCAGGCGCTTGGTCATACAAAGTCCAACGAATCTGCTCGCCTTGCGCACGAATAATTAATACCGCGTCCGCTGGGTAACGCTGGCTGGCTTGGCTAATCGGTTCAATGAAACCGCCCCAAAGATCAGACGTGTTTACGCCCGTGACATCGTCAAAATCCCCAACAGGAATCGTAATTGGAAGGCCACGAGCTTCCGTTGCTTTTTTCAACGCAGCAACGTTGGCAGAATCAGAATGTTCCCATGCAATTGCGCGGTCGTAATCTTGCTCTTCCACCAGCCAAA
>NZ_JAWOVC010000884.1:0-509 GCF_033339735.1 Vibrio sp. 2033 | reverse complement strand
CATCCAAACACCGACCAAAAGCGCATAACGGAAAGGTACAACAACATCGCTCCTGTTATTCCATTCACGAATCGGTGTAATCGGAGCGATTCAGACCAAATTTTTGCATTTTCTGATTTAAGGTGCGGCGTGGTAAATCGAGCTCTTGCATCACTTCATTAATCCGTCCTTGGTGCCTCACTAATGAATCATGCAACACTTTGCGCTCAAAGTTGTGCAACTGAATCATCAACGGAACACCCGCTTGAGTCTCTTCCGTGGTTGACGACGGGCGGCTAGAAAGAATTTCCATCACAGAAACCGTATCATCCAGCGCGAAACGCATTGCGACGTTACGTAATTCGCGCACATTTCCTGGCCAAGCGTAAGAAAGCACGGCATTTCTGTCGGCATCACTCAACGGTCGACTGTCTGGATTTGTTTGCAATGCAAAGTGCTCAAACAGAATCAACGCGTCTTCTTCTCGCTCCCTAAGCGGCGGTAAGTAGATCTGTGCAACATTAAGTCGA
>NZ_JAWOVC010000883.1:0-510 GCF_033339735.1 Vibrio sp. 2033 | reverse complement strand
TATGGTAGTTCAAGAGCATGGGAATTAAACGATCAAGCGCTTTTGCATATTTTGCATCATCACTCTGCGCGGCTTCAAACTCTAGCCAAAGCGCTAATAATTCTTGCCCTTGATCTGTTGGTAACATACCAAATAAGCGTTCAGCGGCTTTTATTTCTTTTTCTGCTTGCTCTTTTGAAGCGGCAGTATCATAAACAAACGTGTCGCCTGCGTCGATCTCAACAACGTCATGTATCAATAGCATTTTCATCACTCGACAGATATCGACTGGTGCATTTGCGTGCTCTTCCATTAATACTGCCATCAATGCGACGTGCCAACTGTGCTCACCGCTGTTTTCAAGACGACCTTCGGCGCTTTTCACCCGAGTACGACGCAATACGCTTTTGAGCTTATCAAGCTCAATGAGTAATGCTAACTGTTTTTCTAATCGATCCATATTAGCGCCCTTCTTGCTGCCAATGAGGGTTAGTTAATGATGTCAGCACATGATCTTGCCATTCACCATTG
>NZ_JAWOVC010000882.1:0-510 GCF_033339735.1 Vibrio sp. 2033 | reverse complement strand
CAATCATACCGGAAATGAAGAGTATAACTTCGTGATGGCAGGGATGTTTCCCTCCGAAGATCTGGCAATACTGCCCTATAACCGCGTCGTTAAAGATCTGAATGGCCTGTCGGCTCAGGAATTTATCATTCGGCTGGGTGAAAAGTTCATTGTCAACGAATCGGAGGTTAAAAATCCTGAAAATCCGGGCCAGATTGCCATGTATCTTAACCGTCGCTGGTATCTGCTTACTTACAACGTGGAATATATCCGCGATCCGGGTCCGATTGAACGCCTCGATGTCAGCATTCTGCAAAATAACGTGCTCGGCCCCATTCTTGGAATTGAGGATCCGCGGACGGACAAACGGATTTCTTTCGTTGGCGGACGGCGTGGAACCGCCGAGCTGGAAAGATTAGTGGATTCCGGCGATTTTAAGGCCGCTTTTTCAATGTTTCCGACGTCAATCGAGGATCTCCTGGCCGTCGCCGATCTGAACGAGATTATGCCGCCCAAATCAACCTGGTTCGA
>NZ_JAWOVC010000881.1:0-510 GCF_033339735.1 Vibrio sp. 2033 | reverse complement strand
AATTGGCAAGACAATGTGGATACGATCTCGCCGCTGAAGGGGTTCAGATTGTCGAATTTGCACAATCTGGCTTACGTTCATTAATAAAAGTAGCCAAAGAGTTCGGGATCGATTGGCATGTGGTTACCGATGGTGACCCGGCGGGTAAAAAATACGCCCACACAGTGAGAGCGCAGCTTGGGCATGATCAAGAGCGCCATAGGCTCACTGAACTTCCCGATCGGGACATCGAGCATTTTCTTTATAATCATGGGTTCGAGCTTTTCTTTAAGGACATGATCAAAGTCCCTCACGACCATCCAATTCCGGCGAAGAAAGTGGTTAACCGCGTTTTGAAAAAACATGCGAAGCCAGATTTGGCTCTAGCCATTGTGTCTCACTGCGAAGAGAAAGGCATGGAATGTATCCCTGTGTTGTTGCGTTGGACTTTAAAACGCATCGTTACTATGGCAAGCGGGAATACTTGAGCGTTATATATCTATTTACTCATTTCTTTCCATTTAAATAGTC
>NZ_JAWOVC010000880.1:0-510 GCF_033339735.1 Vibrio sp. 2033 | reverse complement strand
TTTATCGGCAACATAACGAGCAATTCCCGTCATCGCTTGCAGCAGAGTGGCTTCAGTAAAGTGTTTTGGTGGCTCAGTTTTTCGGTCTTTAATTTCACCTTCACGACATGTTAACACCGTGCCTTCACTTAACGGTGGCACCGCATCAATACCTTCGTCTTCTTTATCCGTTTTTCCCATCAGCGCTTTCCACCCCGACGAAACAAGTTGACGACCTTTAGCGATGAAAATGCCACCAGCGATGTCGAATACCAATTTCGCTTCGGCATAGACAGCCGCAGGATAAAACTGCATTAAATATTGGCGCGCAATGAGCTGATACACTTTCATTTCGTTGCCAGACAGCGCATTAACGTTGGCTTGCTTAGGCGTTGGAATGATGGCGTGGTGAGCATCGACTTTTTTGTCATTCCACGCTTTCGACTTAATCGATAAGTCGGCACCATTCACTGCGCTTTGCAGTTCTTTGGCGTTGTTTGCAATAGCGGATGTAACCGTTCCAGCTTGAGA
>NZ_JAWOVC010000879.1:0-510 GCF_033339735.1 Vibrio sp. 2033 | reverse complement strand
CGTTTGGCAGCTTAAATCGCGCTGTAGCGTTCGTTTGGTTGATGAGGTAAACCAACTCTTGCCCGTCTTTACCAATGCCTAAGTGAAGCGCTACGGAGCTTAATCGGTTCCAGTCGTCGTGTTCCATTAATCGGCCATCGGTTCGACGCCAGAAAATACGGTTGTTGTTGCGATTTTCGCCGCTGAAAGCACGGATGAAAGGCACCATGTATTGGTGACGGTTTGCGACCATTTGCGCCATCCAAGTTTTGAAGTGCGCTTTGCGCTCCGTCTCGCTCCAGTTGATCCAACTGGTTTTATTGTCTTGGCAGTAGGCGTTATTGTTGCCACCTTGCGAGTGTGACAATACATCGGCGGTCAAAATGTGCGGAATACCAAACGCAAAGAGCAAGCTCGCAATCAGGTTGCGTTTTTGCTTCTCACGCGTGGCGATGATCATGATGTTTTCCGTCTCGCCTTCTACGCCGTAGTTTTCTGAGCGGTTGTCACCGTGGCCATCGCGGTTCTCTT
>NZ_JAWOVC010000878.1:0-510 GCF_033339735.1 Vibrio sp. 2033 | reverse complement strand
TCGAGCATGTTCATCAAATGCTTTCGTTTGCGACTCATGCGAGTTTGGTGATTGCCTTTGTCGAAATGTCGCTGGTGGCGCTGTTTTCATTTGCGCTAGGCAGCTACTTGATGAAGCGTCTGGATCTTCTCCGCACTGGGGTAATTAAGGTTTCACAGCAAGGGCCGGGTTCGCAAATTTCTATTTCAGGCAATGACGAAGTCACGCGCGTTGGAGAGGCGTTTAACCAAATGTCGCGCTCTTTAGCGCAAGCGCAAAACAAACTTCAGCAAGAACATCAAACCCAGCAGCAGTTATCCGCCAAAATATCGCAGCTTGCCGAGGTGGCGGAACACGCTCGCGATACCATCATCATTACGCATCCTGACGGCACGATTGCTTGGGTAAACTCTGCGTTTGAGCAGTTAACCGAATATTCGTTAGAGGAAGTGGTTGGCAAATCACCGGGCGAACTGCTGCAAGGTGAAGACACCGATGCAAATACTGTCGCGCTGCTCTCACAAAGTGTTC
>NZ_JAWOVC010000877.1:0-511 GCF_033339735.1 Vibrio sp. 2033 | reverse complement strand
GATGACCGTTTCCTCGCCGCTATAGTCAGCCGGTACGATTTCTACACCTTCTCCGACGTCTGTTCCATGTGATTTTACTTCTATTTCGCCTTCCCGGATTGTCATCCTGACGGGTCGGTTTATCTCCGTCGGAATTAATGAAACGCGATGGACGGCTTTACGCATTTCCTGCAGATCGAAAGATACTTTTTTCTCAACGTCTTTGGGCAAAACCATTTCGTAATTTGGAAAAGATCCGGTTAATTTGCGGGCAATCATTAATTTGTTTGATGCCTGAAAATAAAGATGATTATGATCTTCGCCAAATGTGAATGGAGATGTAGAGTATCTTGATGCCTTGTATAGTTCATTCAATGCTTTTCGCGGTATCAAAGCTTCGAATGTTTCGCATTCCTTTTCATCCAGATTTTTTTCTATCAAGGCAAGGCGGTGCCCGTCAGTTGAAACCATTGTTACTTTTTCGCCGTTATAGATCATCTTTGCTCCCGATAGTGCAAAACGGCTTACTTCC
>NZ_JAWOVC010000876.1:0-511 GCF_033339735.1 Vibrio sp. 2033 | reverse complement strand
GAACCGCTTTCTTCGTATTACAGAACACCACCGCCGACTCTGGTTGGTAAGTCAAAAGAAGATTGGCTAGCGCCTCATCACGCGCTTCAGTTCCTTCTACTTTGTAGAAGTATTGAGCAATGCTGGAAGTATCGTGAGTCGATTCAACCTTGATCATCTCTGGCGATTTCATAATACGCTGAGCGATTTTCTCGATCTTATCTGGGAATGTTGCGCTAAACAGCAATGTCTGACGCTGTTTAGGCGCCGCATTAATAATTGCATCTAAAGCATCTTGGAAGCCCATTTCTAGCATACGATCGGCTTCATCCAGCACCAATGTATTCACCTCTTCCAATTTAATACGGCCTTTCTCAAGGTGATCCAGGATACGCCCCGGAGTACCAACAAGGATATGTGCACCATGCTCTAACGAACCAATTTGCGGTCCCATCGGCATACCGCCGCACAACGTAAGTACTTTAATGTTATGGATACCACGCCCTAGCGTTCGAATTTCTTTAGCAACTTG
>NZ_JAWOVC010000875.1:0-511 GCF_033339735.1 Vibrio sp. 2033 | reverse complement strand
CAGTGCTGCAAACATCATACATGCCACAACGGAAGCCATGGCGAGACCACCACGGAACCAACCAACAATGGCAATCGCAAATCGGATGATTCGCTTTGCAACGCCACCTGTCGACATAAAACTTGAGGCCAAAATGAAGAAAGGTATCGCCAACAATGTGTAGTGACCAGCAAAGGCATTAAACAGCGTTTGAGCAACTGACGCCAAAGAAGCATCGGAATGCAGCATTAAGAAAAGAACACTGGAAAGACCCAGAGAAATTGCGATTGGCACACCAATGAGCATGAAGCCAATCACCATTAAAAACAGTAGTAAAATATCCATGGCTTAGCGCTCCTTGTGCTCAGAATCGTTCGAGGAACGAGGAGTCATGGCATCGCCAGCTTCACTCATTTATTCTTTTAAGGCTTCCAGTTCTTCCTCAGCTTCATGCCCAGCAATCAAGCGATCCAGCTTGCCTGTAGCGATCTGCCAAGTGACTTGTAAAAAACGGAAAGTGAGCATCGCCATA
>NZ_JAWOVC010000874.1:0-511 GCF_033339735.1 Vibrio sp. 2033 | reverse complement strand
AGCATGCACTTTGGCTTCTTTAGGTGCATCGGCTTTCAGCAAGCTCATCGCCAAACGATATTCTGCACGCTCTTCCTGCATCCAACCGCCCGCTATTTTCCAATAATCCAGTGCTAACCTTGCTGACTCTAACATCCTCGCTTTCTGCTCGTCAGTACGCTCTGAGAGCTCTTCATACTGACAAGCCAAGTTGTTTGCGGTGATTGCGATCGAACGCGCTAGCACCTCTTCTGCATCGTGTGGTGTCATTCCTAATGCGGCTTTCGCCAACCATTGACTCGCTGGTTCAAGCTGAGTAAGAGCAGAAAGTTCGTTCGCAATAAGAGAGAACACGCGACGCTGATCTTGCTCCTCTAGCAATGCCACATCCTCAGTGCCATCGACAAAAAAGCGTGCAACGGCGATGCTACGTTGAAACGCCAAACTCTCGGTAATGGCGCGATCATCTAAGCTGTCTAAACAGGCAAGAAATCGTTCGGGATGCTCAAGGTGCCCAATTGCGGTGTGCAAC
>NZ_JAWOVC010000873.1:0-511 GCF_033339735.1 Vibrio sp. 2033 | reverse complement strand
ACTGGCTCAACTCGGTCGATAATGTCCAAATCTAGGTTTCCAGGAGTGAAACCTGCACCGATACCTTGGATTTTATGTGGCGCTGGTTGAATTTCTTCGCCTGCTAGCGCTTGCGCGATTACTGGTGATTCTGCAGGTTCTACAGCAACAGAAGTGATCGCTTTACCTTTCTCACCTTTAATGTAACGGCTTGTACCTGTGATTGTACCGCCTGTACCAACGCCTGCTACTAGCACATCGATTTCACCGTCTGTCGCATCCCAGATTTCAGGGCCAGTGGTTTTCTCGTGAATTTGCGGGTTAGCAGGGTTGTTGAACTGTTGTAGAAGAAGGTATTTTTCAGGATTGCTTGCTACGATCTCTTCTGCTTTAGCAATTGCGCCTTTCATGCCTTTCGCTGCTTCAGTTAGCTCAAGGTTTGCGCCTAGTGCTTTAAGTAGCTTGCGGCGCTCAAGGCTCATTGATTCAGGCATAGTTAGAGTCAATTTGTAACCGCGAGCGGCTGCTACGA
>NZ_JAWOVC010000872.1:0-511 GCF_033339735.1 Vibrio sp. 2033 | reverse complement strand
GTGACTCAACGACTACATATTTACGATCTGCCCTAAGTGGCGCAAACCATGTGTCTTGGTATTTGAAATAGCTTTGCCCGTCTATCACTACCGTCTGCTTGGTGTGGGGAAGTGAGTCAACAATTTCGCCAAGCTTATAAGGGCTTGGGGTTTTCCTAGTGATGGTTTTGCTTGCCTCTGTTGTCGTAGTGCTCACTTGGTTAGGAGAGGCAGAATAAGAGTTGGGTGAGGTTGTCACAGTACTTAAGCTCGTTGTTGTTGACGCTGAGTTAGGTAAAACATCACTACCACTGATGACTGTGTAATTTCCGGCTGGTGGGTTTTGGACATACACGTAACGACTGCCGCGCTGTTGATAATAGGCGTCTTGCACAATGGCGTAGGTCACTCCAGCGAAAATCGCAAACGTAGCGATGCCAACCAGATCGTTATGGTAATAGTAATAACGACCACGATAAGGTGGATACCAATAACCAGGTCGCACATAAATGAAAGAGGAATGGTATCGCGG
>NZ_JAWOVC010000871.1:0-511 GCF_033339735.1 Vibrio sp. 2033 | reverse complement strand
AGGCCACCTTCTCCGCCCATGGTTTTGAGATCTCCCTGAATAATGGCTTCACACGCGGTATGTACGTCCTCTTGCAAATAACGCATACGTGCTGCTACATCTTCCGCAACACGTTTACGAATAAAGAACTCACCAACACCCGTAGTTGAAACTGCCACCACGCCATTCTCAGCCACCGTGCCACAGCCTATCAGTGCAGAATCTCCAACACGACCATATTGCTTATTGGTTACCCCACCCGTACTGGTCGCCGCAGCTAAGTTGCCTTGCTGGTCTAACGCCACTGCGCCTACGGTGCCGTGTTTACGATCATCCGGGTAACGAGACTCAGATAACGCAAACAAACCTTTCTCACGCATTGAGAGCAGCTGTTCATAACGGCGATCTGTGAAGAAGTAATCTTGTTCGGTGTATTGATGGCCTTGTTCAAAAGCAAACTTCTCAGCACCTTCACCAACCAACAACACATGGTTGCTGCGAAGCATCACATCCCGAGCCAACTCGATCGGGT
>NZ_JAWOVC010000870.1:0-512 GCF_033339735.1 Vibrio sp. 2033 | reverse complement strand
AGCAGCAACTTGCGCTGTGTACCCAATGGGGTGCGGATGCCATTATTTTAGGCACGGTTGATCCTCACGCCTATGAACACAACTTAAAAAGTTGGGTCGGCAACACGCCCGTATTTGCAACAGTCAACCAACTCGATCTTGATGAAGAACAGAGCACACTGCTCAAAGGCGAAGTCGGTGTCGATTGGTATTGGATGGGTTACGAGGCCGGTAAGTACTTAGCCGAGCGCCATCCAAAAGGCTCAGGTAAAACCAATATTGCCCTACTGCTTGGCCCGCGTACTCGTGGTGGCACTAAGCCTGTCACAACGGGGTTTTATGAAGCTATCAAAAACAGCGACATCCACATCGTTGACTCCTTTTGGGCAGACAACGACAAAGAGTTACAGCGTAACCTGGTGCAGCGCGTGATTGATATGGGGAACATTGATTACATCGTCGGCAGTGCGGTCGCCATAGAAGCAGCCATCAGTGAATTGCGCAGCGCAGATAAAACCCATGATATTGGTTTG
>NZ_JAWOVC010000869.1:0-512 GCF_033339735.1 Vibrio sp. 2033 | reverse complement strand
GACCATTCAAAATCCCTTGAATGAAATCAGCACCATGTGGGTCTTTGCTAACAAGTAACACCGCCAAAGAGGCAGATACCACAAACAAGCTGCCAATCATCGGCTCAAGATGCGGATGATTTCGCTTTTCTAATGCAGCAATCAATCCGCATAACAATAACGACATTATCCAAGGGCCAAGCATTGCACCAAGCCAAGATTCCGATAACCAAGGAATCCTCACGTACAAAGTAGATGAGTTTAGCCAATAATGACTAAGCGCCGCACCCAATGCTGCGACTTGGGCCACCGCAAGGTCGATGAAAATGATCTGCCGCTTTAAGACTTGCTGGCCCAGTACGACGTTACCAATTAGCGCAATCACGCCGCACAAAATAGCCGGCGCTAACCATGTGTATTCAGTCATGATCAAAACTTCACAGCGCTAGGAGAAACAAACACATCGAGTAACTCGGCAATCACTTCATCGTACAAATCATCTAAGTTCTGCTCTTTTGACACCGTCAAAGGCA
>NZ_JAWOVC010000868.1:0-512 GCF_033339735.1 Vibrio sp. 2033 | reverse complement strand
ATCGAGCATTCCGCGCCAGAAACGGCAAAGTCAGTCAGATTTTTTGCTGCACCAAAGCCACCTGGTAACAATAGCGCATCAAAGTCTTCAACGTTCAGTCTAGCCACATCCTCAATGTTTCCACGCGCGATGCGTGCCGCTTCAACGAGCACGTTGCGTGGCTCATCCATTTCTTCGCCAGTAAGATGATTGATGACGTGTAATTGATCAATGTTTGGAGCGAAGCAATGCCAAGTAGCACCAGCTTTTTCGATGGCGTGCAGGGCTAGCACGGCTTCATGTAACTCTGAACCATCATAAACTCCTGAGCCACTCAAAATAACTGCGACTTTTTTCATTTTAAGATTCCTTTAGTCTGATATTTCCGTTTGTTGCTCTTTTATATTTGGGGATTGAGATTGAGCATTTGCCTTAGTTTCGACGATTTCTTGATCGTCTTCTTCTTCATCATAGTAGCGGACCACAAAAGGTGTCAGCATGACGCTCGATGGTAGAAAGTGTTTCATATCGAC
>NZ_JAWOVC010000867.1:0-512 GCF_033339735.1 Vibrio sp. 2033 | reverse complement strand
CAAATTGGAGGTCGAATATCGTGGCTAAACACTTCTTCACGAAAGCGCTGTGCAAATAGCGTGTCTAAATTTGAACCTTCTTCAAAAATAAAGCGGCCTGTATCTTTAAATTGATAGTGTTTATCCCCTTTCAGTTCAATGTAATCCATCATTTCTAGCGCGCGTAAATAGAGCGCAATGGAAGTATCACTCAGCTGGTATCTCCGCGCGATCTCTTCTAAAGACCACTCAGGTCGACGCAAAAGATAAAGAAAATCAAATAAGTGAGGATATTGATGGAAAATCTCACTGTTGGTGTCGGTGATAAACTGTTCACTCTCTTGCTGCAGCTGCTTACCTCGCATGGATAACTCAACCAAATCCGTATCAAGGTGCGTGGCGTACAACAAGATTTTATCTAAACCAAGAGACGTATTGTGAAGCTGCCTTTTTATGGTAGAAAGCGGGATTCCAAGTCCAATAGAAAGCTCGGAATATCCAATGCCTTTTTCTTTTATTTTTTCTCGTAAAGC
>NZ_JAWOVC010000866.1:0-512 GCF_033339735.1 Vibrio sp. 2033 | reverse complement strand
TGAAAATGATTTCAAATGCATCAACTTTATTTCGGCTCGTTTCAATTAATTACATTTAGAAACATTTTACGCAATTTATGTAGGAGAATTCGGAATCTACTGTCTGTAAGGTTAGTGTGTTTTCAACAATATCCTGTTCCATAAAGACGGTAAATACATGCAAAAGAAACCACTTGTCGCATTAATGGCGGCTACAGCTATCCTTGCAGGATGCGGAGAAGCGAATAATGCCCAAAGAGAGAGCCAAGCGCCTCTTGTCGTAACTCAGGATGTCACCGTAATCGACTACCAACCGAGTAAATCATATATCGGTCGCATTGAAGCGGTAGAAGATACCAATATCACAGCACAGATTTCAGGCTATTTACAAGCTCGTCATTTTGAAGAAGGACAAATGGTAGAAAAAGGTCAGCTTCTTTATTCTATTGAACCTTCTTCTTTTGAAGCACAAGTGGCAAGTGCGAAAGCAGCGTTAGCACAAGCAAAAGCTTCGCTTAAAAAGGCAGAGCTTG
>NZ_JAWOVC010000865.1:0-512 GCF_033339735.1 Vibrio sp. 2033 | reverse complement strand
ACAATTAAAGTGAAAAATAAGATTGGCATTCAAATTGTATCTTATAAAAACGAAATGAGCCGTTAAAACGGCATCACCAGTCTTTCTACACATTGGTTTTTTTATTAATTGAACTATGAACCCAAAAAATGTTTTGCATTTCGCTGCCGATCAACAGGCAAAATTTGTTTCGGTCCGGTTTACCGATCTTCCGGGAGCCTGGCATCATCTTACTTTTCCGATTGATCAATTGACCGAAGATTCGTTTGAAGATGGATTCGGTTTTGACGCTTCCAGCCTTCGCGGCTGGGCAGCCATAAACGAATCAGACATGCTGCTTGTCCCGGACCCGTCACGTTACTGGATAGATCCATTTACCGAGGATACGACACTTTGTTTGATTGCAAACGTGGTCGAGCCCATTACGAAAGATGGTTATGGTCTGGACCCTCGTTCTGTCGCTGTTCGTGCCGAAAGTTATCTCAGATTTACCGGAATTGCTGACACAATTTACGTCGGTCCCGAAGCGGAAT
>NZ_JAWOVC010000864.1:0-513 GCF_033339735.1 Vibrio sp. 2033 | reverse complement strand
ACATACGAACGTGAGTTATTCACGCTTCCTCCTTTTAAGGAAGGCCACTTTGGGCTGCGTATGTTCCGCCAAACCTTAGATGAAAAATACTACGCAACCATTTGGACGGACATGGCTCAAGTCGCAAGCCGATTGAATCGCTTCGCGAATGACGTCGTCAAACCAGAAGACATCATTTTATATTCCTCTGAGCGGCTTACTCGCTACCAAGAAAAAGAGGACGAACGCAGCCAACGTCGTTATACCGTAACAAAACATCACCCTGAGTATTTGTATCTTGGCGTCGATTTACTCGGCGCGATGGCGAGAGCAGATGAGTACGGCTTAAAGCACCAACAAGATAAAACACTGCGAGAAATCATTCGTCGTTACGATTTTACTCGCTACGCCACCGATAAAGAGATGATTGAAGCATGGGCGGCGCAGTTGGCAAATCAGGTCTATTGGCTGCGTCAACTGGGTGAACAAGATGTGGTGAACGCGTTCATTGAAGCATTCCGAGCGACCTACCCC
>NZ_JAWOVC010000863.1:0-513 GCF_033339735.1 Vibrio sp. 2033 | reverse complement strand
CTCAAAGTTACTGCCTTTAAAGGTACCGTGCGCGACTTTGTTATAATAGAGGCTTCCTCCTAGCGAAAGACCATGACGTTCATTTTGCAATATTTGGTATTGAACGTACGTCGAGAGGTTGTTCGCGATGGTTTGGCCTTCGAAGCCGTCTTCCAACACATCATATTGCGGCATTGAGATGTAAAAGCGGTTTTTATCAACTTTATCTCGCCCGTTTTGTCCAATTCCAAATAGGTCATGAAAGCTTTCTGTTAAGCCATCCAGATGATTATCCGCAGCAAATACCCAGCGATAATTGAGTTCCCATTGCCATTGAGAACTGACTTGCCACTTAGCTCCAATTTCTAATTGGTTGTGGTAATAATCCAAAGCGTATTCGTCGGTATGAGCCCAAACACTCGCTATTGTCGCCGAGCCATAAGCTTCTATGTACTCTGAAGGCAAGCTAAACCCAGAGCGGAGATGGTTGGTATGACTGACCACTTGCATTGGCGATTGAGCGTAAGATCGAAG
>NZ_JAWOVC010000862.1:0-514 GCF_033339735.1 Vibrio sp. 2033 | reverse complement strand
CCGAGGTTCTGAGCCGCGAATTTCCCGAATATTCTGTCAATGTCTGGGGTCTGACATCATCGGACAGCCAAAATGGTTACGTTGACTGGGGAGCGCCGCCGCGCGACGGCAGGATTGACGGCACAGTAGTTCCTTGTGCCGCTGCTGGTTCGCTGATGTTTACCCCAAAAGAATCTCTGGCCGCATTAAGGGAAATGAAATCCCGCTTTGGCGGGAGCGTTTACGGGCGGTATGGTTTCGCGGACGCTTTCAACCCGCATACCGGCTGGGTTAATCGCGATGTTATTGGCATAGATGTCGGTATTACGCTTCTAAGCGCGGAGAACCTGCTATCGGGCAAGGTCTGGTATTGGTTTATGCAAAATGAGCCGGTCAGGCGTGCAATGGCCGCAGTTCAGCTCTATTGATGATTTTGTGTTAAATTACTCTGGCCGGATTTGAATTTGCTTCCGGTCTCGATTTTATGCCGCTTTTGGAAATGCGAAACATCGTCAAGGAGTTTCCGGGCGTCAGG
>NZ_JAWOVC010000861.1:0-514 GCF_033339735.1 Vibrio sp. 2033 | reverse complement strand
GTTGCCCAGCGCGCTACTCAATGCGCTCGAGTGTTTCAGGACCCGTTAGCTGGAACGTGTGGTGAGCTAACCATTGAAGAAAACATGGCTCTAGCGTACATGCGAGGTAAAAAACGTGGCTGGGGGCTGGCGCTGTCTGCCAAACGTCGCAAGTTCTTCCAAGAACGCATCAGTATTTTGGGGTTAGGTTTGGAAGACCGATTGGGTGACAGTATTGGTTTGTTGTCTGGTGGACAACGACAAGCCGTGAGCCTGGTGATGGCGACGTTATCGGAGAGTAAGTTATTGCTGCTTGATGAACATACGGCCGCGCTTGACCCGCGTATGGCGGCTTTTGTCATCGATTTAACCAAGCGTATCGTCAATGAGTTTGATCTGACGGTGATGATGGTAACGCACTCGATGAAAGACGCGCTCGCTTGTGGTGACAGAACCGTCATGCTCCACCAAGGAGAAATCGTTCTGGATGTCGCTGGAGAGCAGCGCGCCAATATGCAAGTACCTGACTTACTAG
>NZ_JAWOVC010000860.1:0-514 GCF_033339735.1 Vibrio sp. 2033 | reverse complement strand
GGAGACCTTTGTGTCAAAATCATCCATGTTCAAGAAGACTCTCGCAGGACTCTTACTGACGACGTCGGCCGTTGCTAACGCAAGCCAGTACGATATGAGCCGCCACTCAGAGTTTTCTTACACGCCTGATTGTATGTCAGGTTACTGCGAAACAACCAATCTGTACACCTTCGAATCTCAAAATCGCAGTCTTGCTTTTGAACAGAATAACGATGATTCTTTAAATCTTGACGCAGGCCTTCAGCCTAGACACCTTATCGTTCCTCAAGATAAGGACTGGGATTACCTAATGGGCCAGACGTACACCATTCTTGGCCTGAGTGTGGCTACTGTTGGTTTGATGACGTTTCTTCCTGAAAGCATTACTAAGTGGGACGAAGAAGACCGCGACATGAGCAAGCTGGGTAGCAAATGGAAAGATAACGTTTCTGATGGCCCGGTATGGGACCGTGACGAACACTTCCTAAACTACATCATGCACCCATACTTTGGCGGTGTTTACTACACAGCGGCA
>NZ_JAWOVC010000859.1:0-514 GCF_033339735.1 Vibrio sp. 2033 | reverse complement strand
ATTAAGGTTTCGCCCAAAGCAAACGTCGCCATTGCAAGAAGAAGGAAGCTAAAGCCGTCCATCAAATCGGTTAAACCAAAGGTGAAACGCTCGACACCAACGCCTTTATCGATACCGACTGTCGACAGCATCAAGCCAAGAATGGTCATCATCCACGCTTTAATGACCTGACCTTTACCAGCAAAAGCCGCAACGGCAGACAAGCCGAGCAACATCAATGCAAAGTAATCAGAAGATTGAAAGCTTAATGACACGTTAGCCAAGGCTGGCGCAGCCACGAGCAGCATGATGGCCGAAAGTGTGCCGCCAGTAAAAGAGGAGTAAGCGGCTAATGCTAGTGCTTTACCCGCTTGACCTTTTTGCGCCATTGGGTAACCGTCAAACGCGGTTACGACCGTTGAAGAACAACCCGGTGCGTTGATCAAAATTGAAGAGGTTGAACCACCAAATACGGCGCCGTAGTAAACACCCGCCATCAAGATGAGGCCCGATGAAGGCTCTAAACCATAAGTAA
>NZ_JAWOVC010000858.1:0-514 GCF_033339735.1 Vibrio sp. 2033 | reverse complement strand
GCTTTACTTTCCACTCAGTGACTGCACGAGAAATGTATTCATCCAACGTCAGTTTTTTCTCTGGTTGGTTGCGGTCTGCTGTTACTGCTCTCGGTTTGTATTCAACATTTGCGAAAGCGGCGCTGATTACCTGCTCTGAGATACCTTGGTTACGCGCTTCTGCACGCAATTTACCTAAGTATTCTTCAAAACCCTCGCTACTTGCAAAGGCTGAGGTACATACGCCAACGCTAAGCATTGTAGCCAGTATTTTTTTCATATTGCCCTCCTTGAGCAAGGCAGAAGTCTCAGAAAGAAGCCGAGTTACTGTTCGTTCTTTTGCTGAGCTTTTTGTTCTTTGTACTTTTCTAATAGGTTTTCCGGCGGTGGAGGAACCTGCAGAAAGAAGCCATCATTTTGTAATGAAGCCTTCACTTTTTCGATATCTACTTGTGCCAATTTACGACCATCAAGTTTAATCGTCATGACAGGAATAGGCTTACCGAACATCTGCATTAAGGTGTCAGGAACCTGT
>NZ_JAWOVC010000857.1:0-514 GCF_033339735.1 Vibrio sp. 2033 | reverse complement strand
GAATACGCAAGCCTTGGGCTTCAAACGCTGACAATATGGCATCCATAAGTGGGTCGGGTCTAACGGTGAGAATGTCTTTGTCGGTAGGGTCAAGCGCCATCGCCACATCTAAGCCAGTTTCTAGCCAGACTTTTGCATCGCCGATGGTCACTGGTGTGTTCCAAGGCACGTCGAGTTTGACGTCGAAGGTGCGCTCTTCACCAGGATGAATCGTAAAGGCGTACGGGAGATTCCATTTCGCCAAGACATGCGTTTGCGGTACTCGACGCATGCTGTGCCCTTCTCGCGCACCACGGTCGTCCGGAGCCTCTGCGATGTAGCGGCAACAAAGCTTCATATCGATGTTATCGATCGCTTGTTCTGTCGCGCCACCATAAACGTGAATAGAAACATCCACACTTTGACCGGGATAAAGCACATCCTGATTTAGAATCGAATCTACCTTAGCGCTGCCGATCCCAAAGCTCGCAAGTGTCTTCTTCAAAAATGACATATGCACCTCCTTTGTCGAGAT
>NZ_JAWOVC010000856.1:0-514 GCF_033339735.1 Vibrio sp. 2033 | reverse complement strand
CGGAAATCGTGATTGTGGTTGGGCTGATGATTTTTGGTGCGGTCTTTGCCATTAACTCTTCGCTGCATTCGTACCTGATTGTGAGCTATGCCAAAGGCGACGGCGTGTCGTTGGATGTCGGTTTTTACTACATGGCCAACGCCATGGGACGTTTGATTGGCACGGTATTGTCGGGGTGGATTTACCAAGAAGCTGGACTAGCGGCGTGTTTGTGGGTCTCTTTCGCTTTCTTGGCGCTGACAACGTTGATTTCGATTAAGTTGCCTAAAGCTAATATCGCCACGGCTTAGTTCTGATGAATGTGATGGGCTGAACAGAACATCGTGAATAAAAATGGCTCCAATCGGGAGCCATTTTTTATGTCTGCATATTATGAGCAGAAGCGTCCAAGCTTTGCAGGTTGCGTCATTTTGATTTCGTCGTCTAACGAGCGGTAGACAATCGTATTCCAGATTTCGCCATTATCCATTTCAAATTCAATCTCGTAATTCATGCCGCTTACCACCTGATTGCG
>NZ_JAWOVC010000855.1:0-514 GCF_033339735.1 Vibrio sp. 2033 | reverse complement strand
GCCTTTCCTAGGAACGGCCGTGGCGTTTGCTTTGGGTGCCGATGTGGTTACGCTGTTTGCTATTTTCACCGCCTTAGCGTTGGGGATGGCGTTGCCTTGGATTATGGTGGCAATTTTCCCAAGTATTGCGCTTAAATTGCCGAAGCCGGGTCAGTGGATGAACGTGGTCAAAAACGTATTTGGTGTGATGATGTTGGCCACCAGCGTTTGGCTACTGTCTTTGATGGCCAATCACCTACCAGTGTTTTGGGTCATTCTCGTCGGTTTAGTCGCGTTTATTGTTCTGATGATTCGCGTTAAACGCGTTCATGGCGATAAAGCACTCGTGGTATCCGGTTCTGCATCGCTTATCTTAATTGCTGGCGGGCTGCTACTTGGCAGTGTCACCGCAAATCAATGGGCGACACCGCTTCCTGAGGACTTAACATGGCAGAAGCTTTCCAACTCGGCGATCGAACAGCACGTCAATAATGGGCGAGTGGTGTTTGTGGATGTCACTGCGGATTGGTGTGTC
>NZ_JAWOVC010000854.1:0-514 GCF_033339735.1 Vibrio sp. 2033 | reverse complement strand
TGTAAATGCAGCAGAATGTGAACCGTACATCACGGCCGATGACAAACTGATGCAGGAGCATGCCGAAGAGCTTATTCAGGGTATCGAAATCGTCGAACATATCCTTAAGCCAAAACTGACGATCATTGGTATCGAAGATAACAAGCCAGATGCCATTAAAGCGCTGGAAAGCGCCGCTCTGAACAAGGACATTGTTATTCGAGTAATCCCGACGAAATACCCATCGGGGGGTGAAAAGCAGCTGATAAAGATTCTGACCAACAAGGAAGTTCCTAGCGGCTCTATCCCTGCAGATATTGGCATCTTGGTTCAAAACGTCGGTTCTTTATACTCAATTAAGCGCGCTATCATCGATGGCGAGCCAATGATCGAACGTGTCGTTACGTTAACAGGTAAAACCTTTAAACAGCCTCGAAACGTATGGGCGCTCTTGGGTACCCCAGTTCAAGCACTGCTCGACGAATTCGGGTACAAAGCCGATAAAAAACTTCAGCGTTTGATCATGGGCGGACCA
>NZ_JAWOVC010000853.1:0-514 GCF_033339735.1 Vibrio sp. 2033 | reverse complement strand
ATAGTAGGATTTTCCACCCACTGTGATGCGATCAGTAGCCCCAAGAAGGTGGCTGGTCGCTGTCGAAACCACTGTTCCATCCGACCGAATCACCGAAATCTTTACCTTTCGGTCGATACCGGCACTCAAGGCAAACGAGATATTGCCCGTTGGGTTGGCATAGTTGGCATTCGGAGTCAGAGACCGTTGCGTACCATCTGGAGCCTTAAAGGTGTATTCCAGCAGCTCTGCATGAGCAGCACCAGCGGTAAGAACCGCCAGAGCCCCAAGCATCGCCGGAATTTTAGGCTTGAAATTGATCATCGCATTCTCCATTCGTTTTGAGTTACAAGAACCCAATGCTGGAGGTTACGGGAGGGAGTGCATAAACATGGGCTGTGGAAGTGCCCTTTATGAGCAAATAAGGAAATAGTTGGAATTTGTTATGACTGGACTTTTTGCCAAAAAATAAGGGCAGCTTTTAGGCTGCCCCTATCACCCGTTGATTAACGGCAAGGTGTCTTTTACACCCCCA
>NZ_JAWOVC010000852.1:0-515 GCF_033339735.1 Vibrio sp. 2033 | reverse complement strand
GCTAACCAATGAATAGGATAGGCGACCACAATTGCGATGCTTTCCGCGTTGTTTTGAGCACAACGTTTTGGCACGAGCTCACCGATGATGATCGCGGAGTAAGTGATCAAAATAACAACGCTGGTGGTCGCAAGAATGGTGGCGACTTCGCGCTCTAGCCCTCGGGCAACGAGCCAGTGTTCAAAAGGAATGGACAGCGTTGCTTCACCAAAAATGCCACTGAGTAGACCGATGGCAGTAATTCCGATTTGGATAGTCGAAAGAAACTGGGTAGGGTTGTTTTTTAGTTCTAAAGCGAGCGCAGCAGGTGCGTTGTCTTCGGCCATCATTTTTAGTCGGCCGCTTTTCGCCGCGACTAGCGCGATCTCAGACATAGCGAAAATGCCATTTAGTGCGATCAATCCAACAAGCAATAAAATGTCCATGGAGCCTTCCAGTAATGCACACGTTAGCAGCATAACGAGATTCTTACGCGAGAAACGTGAGGTTGTGAATAATTCAACGCGTCATGCCAA
>NZ_JAWOVC010000851.1:0-515 GCF_033339735.1 Vibrio sp. 2033 | reverse complement strand
GCTCCTAGTGCTGTACAACGAGACTTGTACCCGTCCTTCAAATACAAAAAAACCGCTGGATTCAGCGGCTTTTTTGTTATTCACATTCAATCAGCG
Organism: Vibrio sp. 2033; assembly: GCF_033339735.1. Lineage (NCBI taxonomy): Bacteria > Pseudomonadati > Pseudomonadota > Gammaproteobacteria > Vibrionales > Vibrionaceae > Vibrio > Vibrio sp. 2033. The sequence continues at coordinate 419 of NZ_JAWOVC010000851.1, read as the reverse complement.
ATATTACGCCGCCGTACTCACTTTGAAGTCTGGGTTTACTGCGGTTAGCTTCTTAATCAGATAATTCAGTAATACACCGTACATTGGGACAAACAAGCCAAGGCAGATCACCAACTTGAAGCCGTAATGGACCGGCGCGATTTCCGACCAATGCTCAGCCATAAATGGATCTGGACTTTGGTAGAATGCAATCGCAAAGAACGCGATGGTATCTAGCGCATTACCAAAGAGTGTCGAACACGTTGGTGCTACCCACCACTGCTTCATTTGGCGTAGACGGTTGAACACATGCACATCCATGATCTGACCAAGTAAGTAAGCCATGAAACTCGCAATCGCAATACGTGCGACAAACAGGTTAAATTCCCCTAGATGGCCAAAGCCTTGGAACTGACCTTCAAAGAACACAACCGACAGGA
>NZ_JAWOVC010000850.1:0-515 GCF_033339735.1 Vibrio sp. 2033 | reverse complement strand
TTAGGATTTAATCCAGTTCAGATTTATCGCCATCTGGATGTTTCGGATCGTTAGCAATACGCACTTTAAGTGTTCGCTCCATATATTCCCTTTCATTTAACTTCGCGATAGCCGGTTCTGCGTCAGCAGCGGCCATAACGACAAAACCAAACCCTCTTCTTTTACCTGTGCGTTTATCTTTCATTAAGCGCACAGCAAATACCTGCCCATACTCTGCAAATAAATCACGAACGTGACTCTCATTTGCTTTATAAGGAAGGTTACCGACATACAGCGTTTTAGTTGAAGGATCAGATTCCGTTGGTTGAATAGATGGTGTTTGGCTAGAAAATGAAAATAGAAAAGCAGTAGCGGCAACACCGATAAGAAAGCTCAAAGCTGGTGGAATAGCGAATTGAGAGAATAGCACTCCCCCAATGACGGCCAGCCCGGCAGATAGGATCAGATTTTTTTGAGACGTCATTTTGATTACTACATATAGATAATAAAGAGAACGATTGTCTATTTAACAGAAT
>NZ_JAWOVC010000849.1:0-515 GCF_033339735.1 Vibrio sp. 2033 | reverse complement strand
GAAGATCTCGCACTATTCTCTCCAGAGTTAGCCGAAACCTCTCAGTCACTGACTCATATCGGAATTTTGCAAGAAATCGCTGACGAAAAGTCGGGGCAAGATTACCTATTAACAGAAAAGCCGCGTTTGCCAGCCAACACGTTAAATGCCTTTCGTCATCCTCGAAAAATCACTGGCAACCCTAAAGGTATCTATTTCGATGCTCAATCGCGCCGTAAAGAACCACGCTATCGATTCAAAACGCCGCTTGAACTCAGTTCGGGTGAGTTAAAAGCAGCAGGTTCAACCGTTGATATTTCTAAGCGAGGCTTGGGGATTCGTTTAGATGAGCCAACGATGTTACGCTCGGGACAAGAAGTGCAAGTTAACTTTCGTGAGTTACAACTTTACGATAAAAAGCTGCCTCTCATGGCCGTTCCATATCGCGTTATTCGAGTCAGCCCTGACGGTTGCAGCGTACAATTGGTTATTGATGAAAACAGCAAAACGATCCGTGTGATCGCTTTCTTCAACAG
>NZ_JAWOVC010000848.1:0-515 GCF_033339735.1 Vibrio sp. 2033 | reverse complement strand
GGTACGGATGCTCTTACCTTCGTGCATCAGATCAAATGCTTTGTTTACGTCTTCCAAGCCCATCGTGTGAGTAATGAACTCTTGTAAGCCAAACTCACCCGCCATGTAGCGGTTTACGATTTCTGGAAGCTCAGAGCGACCTTTAACGCCACCGAACGCACTGCCGCGCCATACACGACCCGTAACCAGCTGGAATGGACGAGTTGAGATCTCTTGACCCGCACCCGCAACACCGATGATCACCGACTCACCCCAACCTTTGTGACAGCACTCAAGCGCTTGACGCATTACGTTGACGTTACCGATACATTCGAATGAGTAGTCCACACCGCCATCCGTCATTTCAACAATCACTTCTTGAATTGGCTTGTCGAATTTTTGTGGGTTGATGACGTCTGTAGCACCAAGTTGTTTAGCTAGGTCGAATTTGCTTTCGTTGATGTCGATACCGATGATGCGGCTTGCACCTGCCATGCGCGCACCGATGATCGCTGAAAGACCGATGCCGCCCAGAC
>NZ_JAWOVC010000847.1:0-516 GCF_033339735.1 Vibrio sp. 2033 | reverse complement strand
GGCCTTGCTTGTGATCGTCAGGGCGAGAGGCTTTGTCGCGGAGGATCATTTCATATTCAGCGATAGCTTTACGAGCTTCTTCTATGTATTGGCGACAATCTTCAACGTTTTTTCCCTTGAAGACCATGGTGAACTCTTCGCCGCCGAAGCGATAGACCTTTGCACCACCACGTGTTTTCATTAATCTTGAAGCCACCATTTTGAGCACATCATCGCCGATGTCATGCCCGTACGTGTCGTTAAATTTCTTGAAGTGGTCGACATCGAGCATTGCAATTGTGAATTTTCTGCCCATGTGTTTTAGATCTAAATCTAATGCTCTGCGGCTTGGAATCTGCGTTAGGCTGTCAGTAAACGCAAGTTGGTGACTTGCCGAGGTCGAATAGATGATGATGAGTAGACCAGTAAGCGTAAACATGGTGCTGGAAATGTACTGCACATCAAAGAAGATGAATGTCGCGGAAGCCAAAGCCATTGCAGAATAGGTCATCGCATGGATGATTTTGTTGGTTTTCT
>NZ_JAWOVC010000846.1:0-517 GCF_033339735.1 Vibrio sp. 2033 | reverse complement strand
TTTATATCGTTAATGATTTGAGACCAAGCGCGACTAACGCGCTGAGAAAATGTGCTTAAGCTCTCGGCATTAGGCAACGGATGGTGAGCGGGTGATTGCCAAAAGGCATCGAGTTTTTTCCAATGTTCAGTAAGCAAATCAAATGGCATGCCGTCGAAGTCACCAAAGTCCATTTCTTGCAGATCGTCTTCGGTGGTCATAGGCAACAATTGTTGCTCAGCTAATATTTGCGCCAAATCGTGACAACGCGAAAGCGGCGACGATATTATCCCCGCTACGTCGTATCCTTTGGTTTTCCAAGCCATGGCGATTCGCTGCTGCTCGGCCTCTTTCACTTTGAGATCAGTCTGACCATGTAAGCCAGGCGCGGCGTCTACTTTTCCATGACGCATAAGATAGATATGGAGCGTTTTCATTACCTTCGTATCCTATTCTTTAAGAACCAATGGCAACCCTGCCGCAACAAACGTTACTCGAGAGCATACTTGAGCAAGCTGTTGATTCATGCGCCCTGCAT
>NZ_JAWOVC010000845.1:0-517 GCF_033339735.1 Vibrio sp. 2033 | reverse complement strand
GTGTTATCAGACTATCATCAATCACCGAATTACTTAACGCAACAAAATGGAGAAACCGTTTCGCAGGAGAGACCTTTTGGGAATTCGCGATCTTACGGCCGCTGAAATTACGGGCATTCTCGACACGGCAGAAAACTTTCGCGAAATAAATACCCGCGAAATAAAAAAGGTGCCGACGCTTCGCGGTAAAACAGTAATAAACCTTTTTTTCGAAAATTCAACACGAACGCGCACATCTTTTGAACTTGCCGCAAAACGCCTTTCCGCTGACGCCGTAAATATAAGCGTTGCTTCATCAAGCCTAAGTAAAGGAGAAACCATAATCGATACTGCCTTGAACCTGGATGCAATGCAGCCCGATTGCATTGTCGTCCGCCACGGTTCAGCCGGTGTCCCGCACCAGCTTGCTAAAATCAGTAAAGCTGCCGTAATCAACGCCGGTGACGGAGCGAATGAACACCCTACGCAGGCCTTGCTGGACGCAATGACCATACGCGAACACAAAGGTAAGATCGAA
>NZ_JAWOVC010000844.1:0-517 GCF_033339735.1 Vibrio sp. 2033 | reverse complement strand
AAAGTTCTAAACCTTACAAGCTAGCAATCAGCACATGGTTGCTAGCTTTTTTCTTTCTGCCATCGTTTTCACTCCCCTTCCTATCTCATTTCGCCGGTTTCATCATTTGAATCAATGATCGAGCTAACAAAATCAACATAGATCGTTTCTTTTCTACTGAGCCCATTGAGTATGATGTTTACTCCCCTTACTCAACTTAAAGAGGTTGGGCGATGCTAACAAAAGAAACAAATAATAATGAACCACAGCTTGTAGACCAGGAAACTTTTGACCAACACTTACAGCGTTTGTCTGAGCTTTCGGTTCAAGCACTTGAAGAGCTTGCTGAAATTATCGAAGCTGGAACCGATATTTCAGAGGAATAGCGCTTAGATTATTTCCAATACTCCCTGCTATTGGTCTAAGTGCTCACGAAAAAGCCGAGACTGTCGTCCTACAGCCTCGGCTTATTTTATGCCCGTTACCTGCATCTCCCTATTAATCAGATACAAAAACGCCCGCTTTTATTGCGGGCGTT
>NZ_JAWOVC010000843.1:0-517 GCF_033339735.1 Vibrio sp. 2033 | reverse complement strand
TATTGGAACATACTGTAGAGAAACTGCTTGCTCACCCTCAAATCGCGAAAGTTGTGGTTGCGGTTACAGAAGGTGACCCATACTACCCTGAACTATCGATTGCCCTGCACCCAGACGTAATACGTGTCGCTGGTGGTAAAGAAAGAGCCGATTCAGTGCTTTCAGGGCTAAACTATGTAAGTGCGCAGCTTCCGTGTGAATGGGTTCTGGTCCATGATGCCGCGAGACCTTGCGTAACATTAAACGATATTGATCGTCTGATTGATGTTTGTTGTGCTCATCCTACTGGTGGCATTCTTGCCTCGCCCGTGAGAGATACAATGAAACGAGCGAACAAAGAAAACAACATCGATCATACCGTAGACAGAGAAGCATTGTGGCATGCACTTACTCCACAAATGTTTAAAACTCAGCAGCTAACAAGAGCACTGGCAGACGCATTGCAGCAAGGTGTTGCGATCACTGATGAAGCATCGGCTTTAGAGTGGTTGGGAGAAACGCCAGCTTTAGTCCAAGG
>NZ_JAWOVC010000842.1:0-517 GCF_033339735.1 Vibrio sp. 2033 | reverse complement strand
TACCTTTCGACCAAATGGCATTGGAATGTCGGCAGTCGAAGTGAAAAGCATCACAAAGAAAGGTGATCAAATATATATTGATCTTGGCAGTGTTGATTTGGTCGATGGCACACCGATTGTCGACATCAAACCTTATATTCCTTACTCAGATGCCATTCCTGAAGCGATTGGCGGCTACGCTGGTGAAGAGCCTGAAAAATCGAACGTCACCTTTTCGTCTCAAGCATTGGCGATGCTAGCAAAGCGATCCGATACTCAATATGTACAATCGGTGATCGAACAAGTTCTGGCGCAGGATCCACGTCCTGCATACAAGAAGAACAAACCGGATACCAAGGAATATGCGGTAAATTTGTTCGATCTGAACGTTAAGTTCAGCGTGAATAGCAACTTAATAACAGTTACGGCGATTGAAAGCTTTTGACAAAGCCAATTGGCTGATATTATAGACGGCTAACAATTTTCCCTTCTTGGGACCTTCATACTCCTGTCCATTCTGGCTTGAGTAACTAACTTT
>NZ_JAWOVC010000841.1:0-518 GCF_033339735.1 Vibrio sp. 2033 | reverse complement strand
GGTGACGAGACCATCACCAACCTCACGTAGGTTCATAATAAAAAAGGGACTCAAATGGAAGTACTCAAAGGCTCATGTCTGTGTGGCAAGGTAAAACTCGAAGTGGCGGATGAATTCAAATACATGGGCAATTGCCATTGCTCTGAATGTCGAAAATTTACTGGCTCTGACTATTCATCGGCGGGCGGTATTGCTCTAGGTAAGTTGCTCATTATCCAAGGGAAAGAGGATATTCAAACTTATCAGAAAAGTGAAAATACCGAGCTATGTTTTTGTCGCCATTGCGGCTCAAGTTTGTATTCGAAAAAGAATAACGGAATCGTCAATATTCGCTTAGGTGTATTGGATGATGCCCCATCTCACAAACCAAGCTTTCATATTTTCGTGGCGTCAAAAGCGCCGTGGTTAGAAATAACCGACAACCTGACCCAGTTTGAGGCAGGGCCAAAACTTTAGAGAAAATCGGTTGTTATCGCGGGGCGCATATAAACGCCTCGCGGATTAAAATTCAACTGCAC
>NZ_JAWOVC010000840.1:0-518 GCF_033339735.1 Vibrio sp. 2033 | reverse complement strand
GCAGAAGCCGCAGAGCGCGCGAAACTGCGCTTCGAAGAGAAAAAAGCGCGTATGGAGCGCGAAAAAGCAGAACGTGAGAGCCGCTTCAAGAAAGCCGCGGATGACCGTCGAAAAGAGATGAAGTCAACCGGTGGTGATGATGCTATCGCCGCAGCCATTGCTCGTGTTAAAGCACAAAAATCGAACGAAGATAATAAAGCTGAGCCAGCAGTTAAACCTGCTGTCGCGGCTGCCATTGCCAAAGCAAAAGCGAAGCAAGCCGCAGCAGCAAAAGCTGGTGCAACTGAGCCTGACAACTCCGAAATGGCAAAACTGCGTGAAGAGCGCAAGCGTCTTGCTCGTGAACGTAAAACAGAAAAAGAACAAAGCGAAACCCCTGCTAACAACGCTGATGACAAAAAGTCCGCAGTTGCTGCAGCAAGCGCGCGCGCGAAAGCGAAAAAAGCCCAGCAGGAAGAACACGCATCTGAAGAGCCAGAAGATAAAAAAGCTGCAGTAGCCGCTGCTATTGCTCGTGC
>NZ_JAWOVC010000839.1:0-518 GCF_033339735.1 Vibrio sp. 2033 | reverse complement strand
CAGCGGCGTTCTCACTTGATGCGCTAGCGATGCAACCATACGCCCTAATGAAGAAAGACGTTGTAGATCACTCACACGAGCTTGCAGTAAACGGGTTTCGGTTAAGTCGGTGATGAGGATCAGCTGCCCTGTCGCGGAGGCAGAAATCGCCAAACGCACTTTGCGACCATTACGCAGTGACACTTCGTGGCCATCATCTTCACGCGGATCAAAAGCCGCTTGAATGATGTTGAACCATTTCTCGTTAACCAGTGGGATTTCTAGAATTCGGTGCGCCTCGGGGTTTGCTTCTCGCACAACACCATACGTGTCGAGCAAAATAACCCCTGCGGGCATCACATCCAATACCTGCTTATAGCGCTCAACTTGGTTTTCTACTGAGTCTAAATGGGAGTGGTTGGTGTTATTGTCCATTCACTGCCTGTCGAAATATCGCCACTAAAAAGTAAAATAGCTTGGTAAGCAATTAGCGTACCAAGCTATTTTTTATATTTATCATGACGTTATGTTATCGACAA
>NZ_JAWOVC010000838.1:0-518 GCF_033339735.1 Vibrio sp. 2033 | reverse complement strand
AGACTTTGCCTTAACTGCCGAAGAAATTGCTTCAGAACTTTTGCCGATGCTATCGCAAGCTGCCGAGCAGCAAGGTATCGACCAATATACTCCGGTTGCAATGGATTGGCTCAATGGCCGCCGAACCCCTTACGCGAACCAGCGCCTTAAAGGTGCAATATGTGACTTAAACCTTGGTAGCTCATCGCCTGCAATTTTCTCCGCACTCGTAGAATCCACTGCGCATGGCGCAAAAGCGATCGTCGATTGCTTTATAGAACAAGATGTCACTGTCGAACGCGTCATCGCCATTGGTGGCATTGCGCAAAAATCCCCTTACGTGATGCAAATGTGCGCCGATGTGATTGGTCGCGACATCATCGTGGTCGAATCAGATCAATGTTGCGCATTGGGGGCAGCGATTTTTGCAGCTGTCGCAGCTGGCGTTTACCCGACGACGAAATCAGCACAAGCCGTGATGGCAAGTCCTGTTCGTCAAACCTACTCACCAACACCAAAAGTGCAAACATTGCGAGCAC
>NZ_JAWOVC010000837.1:0-518 GCF_033339735.1 Vibrio sp. 2033 | reverse complement strand
GTTCACTTTTTAAACCACGATTTTATAAAATCAAATTTCAGATTTATGAATATCACCGCTATTTGCTCATTTTTTTATATAAACCAAGCAAAAATGATAAAAATTAAAGCGATATTAGTTAATATCCGGTAATCTAAATCCAATTCCATTTTGCTAGTAACATCGCAGAAATGACTGACGAGTTTAAGAAATCGACCGCTAACTTAAAAAAAGCGGTGCCACTAATGATCAAAAATCATGTAGCTGCCACCCCCGCAAACTACGCGCTTTGGTATACCTACGTAGACAAAACCATTCCAGAACTCAATTTTGAGATGGACGAAGTGTTAGAACACTACGGTATTTGTCCACCAGCAGCGAACAAACAGCTTTACAACAACTACGTGGCCAGTAGAGCAGAAACCAGTTTAGAAGATCTCAAAACCAACGTAGAAGTACTATTGCATGAAGTGTCGAGCTCCATGAGTGATACTTTGTCAGATACCTCTTCTTTCTCTGCGATGGTCGATAAAAGCTTC
>NZ_JAWOVC010000836.1:0-518 GCF_033339735.1 Vibrio sp. 2033 | reverse complement strand
TCATTGCTCAATTCTCTTTTATCTGATCACAAGTCAGGCCAATTCCACCTTATGGAAATGGGGCGCAAATTTTACGTCAAAATGTGAACTGTGACTAGGAGAATTGTGCTTTAGATGAACAAACGCCCTACAAAAAGTGAGGGCGTATTTATTAAAAAGTAGGGTTATCTTATGCGTTAGGGTTAGGCAGGCCGCCTAGCGCTTCGTATAGATTTGGTAGGAAAGCGCTGAATTCACCGCACATTAGTGAGAAGTCAGCATCAAAGCGAGCCGCTTGATCTTCACGTGGGATATCGTCGTTTTGATCTTTCAACTCATCTGAGAATTTTAGACGTTTGATGCCGGAATCTTCAGCCATGATGAACTCGATTCGGTCTTGCCAGTTAAGTGCAAGTTTCGTCACGACTTTGTCAGCTGCGATGTGATTGCGGATTTCATCTGTGGTCAGCTCTTGCTTCTTACAGCGAATCACACCACCTTCTTCAAGTACTGATTTTAACTCAGCTTCGTCCATCATG
>NZ_JAWOVC010000835.1:0-518 GCF_033339735.1 Vibrio sp. 2033 | reverse complement strand
GTTGATCATGTTGTTACGCATGTTTACTAGGAAGCCACCGATTTGAACAATCGTTGCACAAAATAGAGGCAGTACCGCGTGGTAACCAACGTCTTTAATGAATGCCCAGCTTGACCAATCTGGCACGGTGCCTGGTGTATAAGCGTAGCCAGATGGGAACCATTTCAAGCCAATTGAAAAGGTAAACAGCGCTAGCATTGCGATAACCATTTGTGGGATAGCTTGGATGATCAGTGTGCCTGGTGTTACGAAGGCATCGTAACGACTACCACGTTTCCAAGCGGCGAAGATGCCAAGAACTGATGCGATTGAGAAAGAAAGTACAACCGCTGTACCAGCTAGGAACAGAGACCAGCCAAATGCACTGCCAAGTAGAGAGTTTACTGAAAGCGGATAGAACTGAATTGAAGTACCTAGCTCCCAGCTTAGAATGTTTTTAATGTAGGACAGGTATTGGATGTAAATAGGACCATCAACGAAACCTAGCAATTCTTTCATTGCTGCGATTCGCTCTGGCG
>NZ_JAWOVC010000834.1:0-519 GCF_033339735.1 Vibrio sp. 2033 | reverse complement strand
GAAGTTCTCTAGCCATTCGATGGTTGTGACGTCCAAATGGTTGGTTGGTTCGTCAAGTAGTAATACATCAGGGTCACAAACTAGAGCGCGAGCTAATGCCGCCTTGCGTTGCCAGCCGCCAGATAAGTCACGAAGTAATGTGTCTGGACTTAACTTTAGGGCACTGAGTACGTTTTTAACTCGGTCATCAAAACGCCACGCATTTGAATGATCCAATTGTTCTTGAGTTTTTGCTAAGCGGTTGATGTTCTTTTCGTTTGGGTCTTGCGCAACAAGATCAAGAAGATCATGGTAAATCTTAAGCTGTTCGCCAATTTCCGCTAAGCCACCAGAGACATACTCATAAACAGTACCTTCTTGGTTGCGCGGTGGATCTTGCTCCAAACGAGAAACAACAACATCTTGTGTTATTTGAATTTTGCCGTCGTCCAGTAAGATGTCGCCAGCAAGTACTTTCATCAACGTTGACTTACCGGCACCGTTTCTCCCTACTAAACAAACACGCTCATTTTCCTGCAA
>NZ_JAWOVC010000833.1:0-519 GCF_033339735.1 Vibrio sp. 2033 | reverse complement strand
ATTACTTATCAGCCTTAGCGAAGATAACTGAGACAGTTGACTATTTAATTGAGCACGATGTGCCAAGCCTTAATCTGTTTTCATCAACCACTCTTAAAGATTATTCGCCGTCTGATGATAAAGTGGCTCAAAAGCTCGTCTCTGAATTAGAAGAAACACAGCAAGAAATTATTAAACAGGTTATATGTCTTCATACTTGTGCTGGTTATGTTTCACCTATTTCTAATTACAAAGACTGTATCTCGGTTTTAGAGGGGCTTTCTCTCATTGCAGATAGACCTGAACTTGAAAGCGTTGATGCGAATTCCTCCGCGTGGGAGTCTAAAGGTGATGCGATACTCGAGTTTGCTCTTCAAGGTGCAACTCTACAAGAGCAAAAGGCCGAGTTATCAGAGTTCTTTGTCGATAATGCTTTAGATTACGATTGGACGCCTATCCGTGGATCGTTGCTGACAACTGGTCATAAGTGGTGGCGGTTCTTGTCAGGTGACTATCGAAGAGCGAAAAGTACCTATGCTG
>NZ_JAWOVC010000832.1:0-519 GCF_033339735.1 Vibrio sp. 2033 | reverse complement strand
ATAAAGGATCGGGTTTTGGTGGATAACATTCACGCGTGATCACTTGCTCAACGGTGATTTGGTTATGTTCCAATTTTCTTTGTGTCGCAATTAGGCAGTTTCGCGTCACGATGGCGGTTTTAATCGCTTTTTTCTCCAAGTAGTTCAGCAATTCATGACAGCCAATCATCGGGCTAGACTGTTCAGCATCGGAAATCTCGTGGTCAAAAATGACATTATGTGCATGCTCTTTGTGATGCGGGTGATCGATGCGCTCTACGAAATCCAATAAATCTTCTGTTTGAGGGCAACCGAGTTGCTGACGAAGATCTTGAAAGTTCATATCTGAACTGACGAGCGTGTTGTCTAAATCGAAAATGACGGCTTTTATTCTTTCAAGTTCTAGTGGGAAGGGAATCATAGTGGCCTCGTACAACTTAACCAAACTATCGTTATAAAAACAAAAGGTTATTGTTAAGTTTAGATTCTTCTGGCTAAGTTGTACGAAAATAAATCATTGATGCATCACAAATCGAAAAA
>NZ_JAWOVC010000831.1:0-519 GCF_033339735.1 Vibrio sp. 2033 | reverse complement strand
TGGGCTACGAAAAAGGCTTAATCAGCTACACCACTGAACACCGTCTATCGGGCAAACACACCAAAGTGATGCGACCTAAGCTACTGGGCTACGGCGCGGTACTCTTGGTGATGATTGGTCTGTTCTTCGCTCAAATCGCCGCCGTCGATCCTGCAGGCATGAGCGTGATTCGCGACCGTAACCAACTGTTCCGCGTGAACAGCGCTGGCGAAGTAGAAAACACCTACACCCTAAAAGTGATCAACAAAACTCAACAAGTCCAAGAATACAATCTGGATGTAAAAGGATTGAACGATGTGAGTTGGTACGGCAAACAAACAATTCAAGTTGAGCCAGGGGAAGTGTTGAACTTGCCAATGAGCCTTGGTGCCGATCCTGACAAGCTAAACTCTGCGATCACCACAATTCAGTTTATACTCACCGATAAGAGCAACGAATTCACTATCGAAGTTGAAAGTCGGTTTATCAAAAAGCTGTAACGACAACGTCGATAATTAATGGAAAAAGGCTCAGTAATGA
>NZ_JAWOVC010000830.1:0-520 GCF_033339735.1 Vibrio sp. 2033 | reverse complement strand
GAGGCACATCGGCCATCATCCGGCGTTGTGCCGCTTCCCTTTGCAGCATACGAATACGACCTTTCACCTCTGGCTTACCTTCGGTTTCTTTGTATTCGTCTTTCACTTCTTGCTTGGTCATCTTCAACTGATCGGCGTGCTGCCAAATCTGGAACGGTATATCGATGGCCACAACAATCAATAACGAGCAGCTGATCAACAAGATAAAGTTGAGCAAAATATCCAGCGCGTGGAAAATATTCTGCGGATAAACATCCATGCTAAGTTGGATCAAATCCGCTTGCGATGCTTGGATCAAATACATGGCAACGCCTGTCACCAACACCACTTTCAAGATCGATTTGATCAGTTCAACCCAACTTTGCATGCCCACCATGCGTTTTAAACCGCTCAGAGGGTTCATTTTGGACAGCTTAGGCATTGCCGCTTCGGCAGAAAAGCTAATGCCCCCAACCCCTGCAGCACCAATCGTCGCCGCCACAAACAACGTGATAAGGATGAGAAACAGTGGAAAAAGCAA
>NZ_JAWOVC010000829.1:0-520 GCF_033339735.1 Vibrio sp. 2033 | reverse complement strand
CGAAAAACTCGATTACTCGACGATCGCCCCAACCACCATAATTTTCAACCAAGGCGTAAGGCATCTCGTAATGAGAAAGCGTCACAAATGGTTGCATGTCGTGTTTGGCTAGCTCATCAAAAATTTTGTCGTAAAACGCCAGTCCTTCTTCGTTTGGCTCCAGTTCATCACCATTAGGAAAAATACGGCTCCAAGCGATGGACAAGCGCAGGCAGGTGAATCCCATCTCTTTAAATAAGGCAATATCTTCTGGATAGCGATTGTAGAAATCGATCGCAAGATCTTTGATACCGGGCGTTCGTTCTTCACGCGTTTGATGCGGGCTCAGAATGCCGTTTGGCAACATATCTGATGTTGATAAACCTTTACCCCCAAGGTTGTATGCCCCCTCTACTTGGTTTGCAGCAATGGCACCACCCCAAAGGAAATTATCTGGAAACTTAATCATGTTTCTCACTCTTTTATCATTAGAAAATTGCAGTTACTTGGATTTTTCTTTGCTTGAGAATAGTGCAGGTCA
>NZ_JAWOVC010000828.1:0-520 GCF_033339735.1 Vibrio sp. 2033 | reverse complement strand
GTCAGCAAACAGAAAAGCCTAAAGGCTTTAACTACTGCTTGTCGGATTACATCGCGCCAAAAGAATCTGGCAAACAGGATTGGGTTGGTGCGTTTGCAGTAACTGGCGGTATCGGTGAGCGTGAGTTGGCCGATGAGTACAAAGCGCCAGGCGATGACTACAACGCAATCATGATTCAAGCTGTGGCAGATCGTTTAGCCGAAGCTTTTGCTGAATACTTGCATGAGCGTGTCAGGAAAGAAATTTGGGGCTATGCAGCAGATGAAAATCTATCGAATGATGAGCTCATCCGTGAAAAGTACCAAGGGATCCGTCCTGCACCGGGTTACCCAGCTTGTCCTGAGCATACAGAGAAAGGCCCGCTTTGGGAGTTACTGAATGTTGAAGAGAACATCGGTATGTCACTAACAACGAGCTATGCAATGTATCCGGGGGCATCAGTGTCCGGTTGGTACTTCTCACATCCAGACTCTCGCTATTTTGCGATCGCTCAGATCCAAGACGATCAGTTAGAGAGTTA
>NZ_JAWOVC010000827.1:0-520 GCF_033339735.1 Vibrio sp. 2033 | reverse complement strand
TTACACCTATAACAACGTCGAAATTCGTGGCGGTCGATTGCGTTTGCCTGTATTCCTTATTTCTGAATACAACTATGTGGGACAAGCGTTTACCACCGCCAGACCGCCGAACGAAGTGTATGACAGCATTCTCGGGATCACGGCGTATGATGGCCTATCCTTTAGGTGGAATTACGACCTTAATGAGAATGTGATGATCACTGCAATGCCGTTTGTGGGCTACGGTTACAGCAGCGACGTTACCATCAGTGAAGATACGGACATTAGTATAGACACCAACTATTCAGCAGGGCTTAACTTGACGTTAAGCGGTGATAACTACCGTTGGAACTTTGCGTATTTGAATGCCGAGTACGATCAAACCACCGTACTTTCTAACGCCATGCAGCCCATACCTGGCCAAGGCAGCACGGCGGGAACGATACGGCTGAAAGCTGAAGGCGAACACATCCAGCTGTTTTCTCTGGGTGCATATTTTGTGTTTGATCGTATAACCGTCACCGCCGTAGGAAAACCAAGC
>NZ_JAWOVC010000826.1:0-520 GCF_033339735.1 Vibrio sp. 2033 | reverse complement strand
GAAAATTTGTCGATTTCCAAATGATCCATTAGCGCCAGCATGTGTTGGGCATAATCAACTAAAGACGTGGTCAAAGCAGGAGCGGCGTCCGATTCACCATGCGCCCATAAGTCAGGCACAATACAACGATAGGACTGACTCAAAACTTCAATTTGAGGCGCCCACATTTGGCAATCCCACAAATAGCTATGTCCAAACAGCAGCACAGGCCCTTCGCCTTTGTCTAGGTAAGCAAGTTGCTGACCTTCAATTTCAAACTTCTTCATTGTTATATCCATTTATTATTCTTCCGCGCCATCCTATCACTGAACACAAAGAAAACTGCTCACATCAGTCTGGAAATCTCGCGCCTTTTTCTTGGGAAAATAAACCACAAAAACAAAGGCCTCTATAAATAGAGGCCAGTCAATATACAAGGTTTGATTACGCGATTGGCGTTAGCTGGTCAATTGGCCAGCGCGGACGCGCTTCCACCGACATATCTGCGACTTCACCGTTCTTCAAACGTTGCATACCCGCA
>NZ_JAWOVC010000825.1:0-520 GCF_033339735.1 Vibrio sp. 2033 | reverse complement strand
ATCATCTGAACAGAATTAAGTGTTTCGGCTGACTGGGGTACGATTTCTCGCCAGATTCTATTTTTCTCAAGGACGTTTACGCTGACAAGACGACCGCGCTCGGCATCGTGGTCAGTCCTGAAATAAAAAACCGGTCCGTCATTTCCAACAAAGGAATAGCTGCTTGTGCGGTCAGGAACGAGCGGAATAATCGGGGAATCTTCGCGGTCGAGGCTTTTGAAGTAAACCATGTTCATACGTTCGGTACCTTTGGCAATGCTGATTATGAGCCATTTACCATCTTCCGTAACGTTACCTCCGATAAAGAGTTCGCCATCGTCCGGCCTTTCATAAATCAGTTTATCCTCGGATTGAGGGGTACCGAGTTTATGAAAATAAAGTTTTTGGAATTTGCTGGCGCCTTTTAACTCTTCTCCGGCTGCCGCATCCGGAAACCGACTATAGAAAAACCCGGAATTATCGGGTAGCCAGGAAACACCGCCCTGGCGATTAGGGCGCAGGGTATCAGGCAGGTGTTCGC
>NZ_JAWOVC010000824.1:0-521 GCF_033339735.1 Vibrio sp. 2033 | reverse complement strand
TAGTCTATATTGTCGATCTCCTGCTCGATTCGTAAAATTAACTCCGCGGCTCGCCTGTCAAACTCCGCCGCGGTGACTCGCTCTGCCTCAATGCAAAGCTCAGTCAGCATGCTGATTCCAATTGCCCCAACTGCACCTTTGATGCCGTGGATAACCCGTTTTTTATCTCGCTCAGTCGAGGCAGCTTGTAGGTTTTCAATATCCGTTGCCATAGATTGGCTAAACACACGCGCAATTTCTTTTGCGTCTTGCGTTTTAAAACGCTTAATCCAATCCGGTAATCGGGTCTTTTCTTTCTTGCCAATAAATGGCACCAAAACGGTTTTCAATTTGTTGAGGTCGTAAGGCTTGTAAAGTACATCATCAATACCGATGTCTTGTGTGCGCTCATTGGCAAGGCGAGCATCCTCTGCCGTCACACCGATGATTGGCAGCGATTTGAAACCAGACGCCCTCATATGTTTGATCAGTTCATAGCCATCCATTTCTGGCATGTGGAAATCGGTCAGCAGCAACACGAC
>NZ_JAWOVC010000823.1:0-521 GCF_033339735.1 Vibrio sp. 2033 | reverse complement strand
AGAAAGCGTTCGATCTTTTTCAGAAAACCGACACGCATTCGCTTCTGTTAACACAGAAATAGGATTCTGCCGGCGTATTTGCGTCGTATTTGTGATATTCAGGAGACCAGACAGATGCTTGTGAAAAAAATTGCCAAGGCTATTTTCTTTATTTTTCTGATATCGGTATCGTCCGGCCTTTCAATGGCCGCCGGCGACGATGCGCCTGCCTGGCTGCGACAGGCAGCCTCGGCTTCGGTGCCGGGTTATCAGAAAAATGTCCCTGCGGTTGTATTGCTCGACGAACAGACCGTTACGCTCGGAACGGACGGACGACTGGTAACGGTCGCGAATTATGCCGTCAAGTTGCTGACAAAAGAAGGCAAATCTACCGCGGTTGCACGCGCCTTCTATCTTGTCAGCGCCGGCAAAATCCGCTCGATCGATGCCTGGGTTATCAGAACCGACGGCTCTGTCAAAAGATATGATAAAAACACTGTTCTGGATATAATTTCCGATCCTGACGATGTTTATAATGAAGG
>NZ_JAWOVC010000822.1:0-521 GCF_033339735.1 Vibrio sp. 2033 | reverse complement strand
CAACCGCGAGGAATACATCCGATGCTTTAACGCTGACTTTGAACTGATCAAAGTTAAGACGATCGAGATGATCCACATGACGCATCGCTGATTCAACTAGGGCTTCAGGCGTTGGTTCACCGTATTTCATCTGCAGATCTTTTTCCAAAGAGCCGCCATTAACGCCAATACGGATCGGGATATTCTTATCACGCGCACAATCAACAACCGAGCGAATACGCTCTTCGTTACCAATGTTACCTGGGTTGATACGCAAACAATCGACGCCGTATTCCGCGACTTTCAGTGCGATACGGTAGTCAAAGTGAATATCAGCAACCAGAGGAACAGATACTTGCTGTTTGATCAGCTTAAACGCTTCTGCTGCTTCCATCGTTGGTACTGAAACACGGACGATGTCTGCGCCGACTTTTTCTAGTGCTCGGATTTGTGCGACTGTCGCTTCCACTTCAGTCGTGCGAGTGTTAGTCATTGACTGTACGGCAATTGGCGCACCATCACCAATTGGCACATCACCCACA
>NZ_JAWOVC010000821.1:0-521 GCF_033339735.1 Vibrio sp. 2033 | reverse complement strand
TGGCGCAAGCTCGCTGATGGTGCAACCGAGTATCTAGAAAAGCTCGAAGCGGATGAACGCGAGCGTCATGGCATCGATACGCTGAAAGTTGGCTACAACGCCGTACATGGGTTCTTCATTCAGGTAAGCCGTGGCCAAAGCCATTTGGTACCGCCACATTACGTGCGTCGCCAAACTCTGAAAAATGCCGAGCGCTACATTATTCCTGAGCTTAAAGAGCATGAAGACAAAGTTCTGAACTCAAAATCAAAAGCACTCGCACTAGAGAAAAAACTGTGGGAAGAGCTGTTCGATTTGCTGATGCCTCATCTTGAACAAATGCAAAACCTAGCTTCTGCCGTTTCACAGATGGACGTGTTACAAAACCTAGCAGAACGCGCAGACTCATTGGATTATTGCCGCCCTACTCTAGTTAAAGACGCAGGTATTCACATTCAAGCAGGTCGCCACCCGGTAGTAGAGCAAGTCACCTCGGACCCGTTCATTGCTAACCCAATAGAACTAAGCCCAAGCCGTAAAAT
>NZ_JAWOVC010000820.1:0-521 GCF_033339735.1 Vibrio sp. 2033 | reverse complement strand
GCCCAAGATTGTGGTGCAAATGAAGCAAAGTCACCGGCATGATGCAATGCACCAGCTGTTAACTGGCGTCATTGCAAAATACATGAGTGCTTAATTCTCAGTGCTTAGCGGCAAAACTGAATGTTTTCTGACTGAGGGATAGTATGCAGCAGCTCAATCAATGAGTCTGCGTGGTACTTCTTCAAGATACGTGTTTTGTAGGTACTGATCGTTTTAGCGCTCAGTGAAAGCTGCTCAGAAATCTTCTTATTTGAGTAGCCTTGCGCTAAGTAATGGAACACCATAGCTTCGCGGTTTGATAGCGTCACATCACCCGATGATGGCGTGTGAGTCGACTTAAACATCGAGTAACCGCGAGACACACTCACAATCGCATCGGCGATAGTTTCTCTTGCTTCATTCTTGTTTAAGAAGCCGTTAGCGCCCATTTCGTAAGCGGCTTTAGAAAGGCTAGAGTAGTCACGTGAAGAGACAAACAACAGTCGTCCACGATAGCCCGTCGCTAAAATGTTTTTGGCTAA
>NZ_JAWOVC010000819.1:0-521 GCF_033339735.1 Vibrio sp. 2033 | reverse complement strand
CTTCCATTTCTTCGATGGCTTCTACTGGGTCATCAGTGCGGATGATGTCCTGACGAATACGCTCACGAAGGTGCTGGTAAACCGCAATGTAGAACAGAACTTTACGCTCTGGACGTGCATTATCTTCAGACAAACGTAACGCATCACGTAGGTCATCATTGTTTGCAACAGCAAGACGCAGCGCACCCAACGATTTATCCGACATTGAACGCAGTTCATCGGCAGACATGTACGCCAACTCGCGCTTGTGAAGACGACGTTCAACATCGTTTTCACGTGCCAAGCGAAGTACTGAACACCAGCCCGCTTTCGCAGCAACCACGAAGGTACGCAGCTCTGCGTATTCCTTCTGAACTTTCTTCAGACGTTTCGCCAGACCTTTCATCTCTAGCTCAGTAGAGGTGATGGTACGCTCGTATTCACTCTTACGACTACGAGATGTGTGTAGACGCTCGTGCAGCTCATCACGGCGACGGATCGCACGCTCTTCTGCGCCTTCATCGGCGTTAACACCAAACTCT
>NZ_JAWOVC010000818.1:0-521 GCF_033339735.1 Vibrio sp. 2033 | reverse complement strand
GTCTTCGTAACGTAACCGACAAAGACAAAGCATTGCGTTCAATGTTCCGCGTCCTCAAGCCAGGTGGTCGTCTATTGGTTTTGGAATTCTCTAAACCAGTTCTCGAACCACTATCAAAAGTGTACGACGCGTACTCATTCCACCTATTGCCAAAAATGGGCGAATTGGTCGCGAATGACGCAGAAAGCTACCGCTACCTTGCTGAATCTATTCGCATGCACCCAGACCAAGAAACACTGGAAGGCATGATGCAAGACGCTGGCTTCGAAAACACCAAATACTACAACCTAACGGGTGGTATTGTGGCGTTGCACCGCGGTTACAAATTCTAAGGGTTAACGGCATGCCATTTGAACCTCTTATCACTGCTGTCATTGAAACTTCGCTGAACACACTGATTAAAGACGATCCTGCATTGGGTCGTCGTTTAGCGCGTCTCAAGGGCCAAGTTATCCAAGTTCACCTCAAAGAAATCGACAAGACGCTGACGTTTGTTTTCAGTCAGCAGATTGATGTGCTGG
>NZ_JAWOVC010000817.1:0-522 GCF_033339735.1 Vibrio sp. 2033 | reverse complement strand
CGAGTTTGATCGATGCGAGTTGAAATCATATCCACGTACTTTTCCAGTAGCGAGACAAGGCCAGCTTCCGATTCGAGCAATTGATAAAACTCCGAGCTCATCTTATTGCTTTTCAGAACGGTCGAGATAGAAGCCAATTGCTCGTTGACCTGCATGGCTTGTTCAGTCAGCTGTACTTTGTTGTCTACCGCTTGCAGCGCTTCTACGCGGCGGTTAATTTCACTGGTTTTACTTTCGAGAAAATAGCTGGCGTTATATTTAGGCACGCTATCTCCCAACAAAAGGCGCACCTGATTATCCAAGCTGTTCCATGTCGCCCAAGCGACCAAACACACCACGGTGAGCAAGAGCGTGCTGCAAGCAAAAGCGGCAATTAAGCGTGCACCGATGGTTTTGTATTTCGGGTATAACACTACTTCTCTTTCCCTCGCCATTGAGCCAATTGCTGATTTACGTTGTCCAATTTTTCCGACATCGCACGCCCCAACTCATGGGAAAACTCTGCCAATAATGCTTGGTAGT
>NZ_JAWOVC010000816.1:0-522 GCF_033339735.1 Vibrio sp. 2033 | reverse complement strand
TCATGGTAACAGCATGGGCGTGTGGGCGACGCTTTGTACGCTAAACGGTTTCGAGCTGGTTCAGATAGAAGAGGGTGACAGCTCGGTGACGCACAAGGGCAAGCCGTGTCCATTTAGTCACTTTTCCACTTTCCACCAAGATTCACTTCCAACTACACCGATACTTTCACGACTGAGCTCGGTAATTTCTGAACGCTACACTTTTTTGGCTCTAAGTGTACGATTTGAAACGCCAGTTCCACGTGCGCCGCCTGTGGTTTCTTTTTCATAATCCATAAAAACAATAAGTAAAGTCACACATACACTGCTCATTCAAGCAGTCGCCCTCCCAAACCTTTCCAAATTTCACCGCATAGAAAAGTATGTGGGGGAAGCATTTGGTCTGCGTTTTTGGCGTGCAAAAATGAAAAGGAAATTAACATGTTGAGAAACTCAACAAAGCCTCAACTCAAGGAAGCGTCGCGCGCCAAGTCCATCTACTTCATGACGTGGCCATGGCATTTCTACGCAGGATTATTCGTT
>NZ_JAWOVC010000815.1:0-522 GCF_033339735.1 Vibrio sp. 2033 | reverse complement strand
TATTTACCAAATTTTCAATATTTTTTGGTTTTAGATTTTGTGATTAAAATGTGTCCATGGTGGTATTTGCTATGGATGAGGGCAAGGAAAGTGTTCCGCTCCAACTGTTTGAGTTGACAGCAAAAGTTGGGTTTAACGAAGGATTCATCTATATTGCCGCAAACAAAGGAGTTTAGGAGTAGAGTTGAGATGGACATTTTGTCTGCGCGTAAAGAAGATTTAGCCGCTGTTTATGCTTTAGAAAACAAGTTGTTTGGAGAACATTCGTATCCTCAGTTTTTTATACGACAAGCCTACGATTGTTGGGGTGAAAGCTTGTTAGTCGCAAAGGAAGGAGAAGCAGTTGCTGGTTATGTGCTTTTAACCACCAGCAATGTCGCGAAGCACTATTGGATAATGTCGTTAGCCGTAAATTCGGAATTTCGCGGTCGAGGAATTGCGAGATCGTTAGTTGAACGGGTGATGGCACCTCTGGCCGAAGGTTCTAGTGTTAAACTGACGGTTGATCCTCTCAACCAACCT
>NZ_JAWOVC010000814.1:0-522 GCF_033339735.1 Vibrio sp. 2033 | reverse complement strand
TACCCGACGCGTCCTCGCAAATCGCCATCATCTTCCCTTTTCAGCGTTAAGCCGGCACTGCCGCCAAGCGAACCAAAGGGCAACGAGAACTGCGCTAATGTCACTGCCTGACCACCAATACTGTGGTTGTATGAGAGCGACATATTGATATCAAAAGGCAGAGCATAACTGTACGTAAGATTGAGTGTACGCGAGCTAGAATCGGTTTGCTGAATATCGAAATAGCCACCGGAAAGTGAGCCCCAATCCCCTAAGCGTACTCCCATGTTGACTTGCGATACATGACGAGACTTCAGCGATGCCTCCTCCCCTTTATTAAGCTTCTCGTAATTTGGCAAATGTGACAGGGTATAGAAATCAGCTTGCTCCACTTGCGTTCTAGCAGCGAAGCTAAACAACCTAGATTGGTAACTGTAACTCAGCGCGTATGAGCTGGATTGATCTTTAAAATTACTGACTCGAAATGAGGCATCTACCGTACCTAAGTTGAACGCATTACTAACAAAACCCAGCCCTGCAACA
>NZ_JAWOVC010000813.1:0-522 GCF_033339735.1 Vibrio sp. 2033 | reverse complement strand
ATGACGCAAAATGGCGCGATGGAAGGTCTGAAGCATTACTTGGTGCCTGATTTCGAGAAAGTATGGGACCGCAAACTAATTCTTGCTGCAATGGGGCAGGGCTTCTTCTCACTGACGATTGGTGGTTGTTCAATGCTGATCTACGGCTCTTACTTGAGCAAGAAAGAGAACCTTCCCAAGATGGCAATGAATGTGACCTTGGTCGATACGGCTGTTGCCTTTATTGCAGGGCTAGTGGTGATGCCAGCGATGTTTGTTGCGATGCAAAAAGGTGTCCAAATCTACGCTGAAGACGGTTCTCTATTGAGCTCAGACACCTTGGTATTTACCGTATTGCCACTGATGTTTGATAGCTTAGGTTTACTTGGCCAACTGTTCTCAATCGTGTTTTTCTTATTGCTGACGATTGCGGCGCTGACGTCTTCCATCTCAATGTTAGAGTGTCCGGTGGCGTTAGTGAGTGAACGTTTCAATACTAAGCGCAGTGCGACTAGCTGGGTGCTAGGTGGTCTTATTGCTCTG
>NZ_JAWOVC010000812.1:0-522 GCF_033339735.1 Vibrio sp. 2033 | reverse complement strand
CAGCCGGATGTGATGAAAATAGATGTCGAGGGCGCTGAATACGATGTCATCTGCGGAGCAGAAAAAACTATCGGACAATGTCGACCCGTGATTTTTCTTTCAACTCATTCGGCAGAGCTTCGCCGCAATTGTCTTGAGCGGCTTTCCGAAATGAAATATGCATTTCGCCCTTTGACGGCGGGAGATGACCCGCACGAATTCGTTCTGATTCATGGTGAAAAAGCCAAATTGCCGACACTATAATTTCCTCAACAAACTATCCATCGCTGAATGAAAATGATTGAATTTAGCAAAATATACAATGAAAACTGCATCGAGACGATGCGTCGTATGCCTGCGGATTTTCTGGATATGACAATCACAAGCCCGCCGTATGATGATTTGCGGGAATATAACGGATATCATTTGCCGATTGAGGAAATATCCCGATTGCTTTTCGAAAAGACAAAGCCCGGCGGCGTGGTTATCTGGGTCGTAGGTGATCGGACAGTTAAGGGCAGTGAGTCTCTGACAAGCTTCAAA
>NZ_JAWOVC010000811.1:0-522 GCF_033339735.1 Vibrio sp. 2033 | reverse complement strand
TAGACCGAAGAAACCACAAACACCATGAACTGAAATTGCACCTACAGGATCGTCAATCTTCAGTTTATCGAGACCGATGATGCTAAATACCACTAGCGCACCCGATACCGCACCGATTGCTACAGCATACAAAGGTGATGGTGATAGTGGGTCTGCCGTGATAGCGACCAAACCAGCCAGCGCACCGTTAAGGATCATGGTTAAATCTGCTTTACCCCAAGTGGTTTTACACACAAACAATGCAGCAATCGAACCCGCAGCCGCAGCCGCGTTCGTGTTAAGGAAGATTTGACCAACCGCCGTTGCGTTTTCAAAGTCTGAAACCATCAATTGAGAACCGCCATTGAAGCCAAACCAGCCGAACCAAAGAATAAACGTACCCAGTGTTGCTAATGGCATGTTCGAACCAGGAATTGGGTAGATTTCACCGTTTTTACCGTATTTACCTTTACGAGCACCAAGCAGTAACACGCCAGCTAGCGCCGCAGACGCACCTGCCATATGAACAATACCTGAACCCGG
>NZ_JAWOVC010000810.1:0-523 GCF_033339735.1 Vibrio sp. 2033 | reverse complement strand
CAAAGTGCTGACCGTGTTCATACGTACCAGCCCCTTTAAGGACAACGAGCCGCAGTACAGCAACTCTGCATCGGGTGAATTGCTAATCCCCAGTTGCGACACGCGGGATTTTATCGAGCTGGCCAATCACTTACTCAAGCGGATTTGGAAGGATGGTTTTCGTTATGCCAAAGCGGGCGTCATGCTATCTGACTTTTACGATCTTGGCATGTTTCAGTCAGGACTATTCGATGACGTATCGACCCGCTCAAATAGACAACAGTTAATGTCTGTATTGGACACCATTAACCAAAGCGGTGCCGGAAAGGTTTTCTTTGCTGGACAAGGACTCAAGAAAGATTGGTCGATGAAGCGAGAGCATTTGTCTCCCGCTTATACAACACGCTGGGACCAGTTACCGCGAGTGAAGTAGCGCAGTTGACTCAATACGCATTCACTCTGCGACGCAGCATGTTGAGCTTATCAACCTGGCGTCGAATATCACTGAAGAATTCCTCTTTCTCCATGGCCAGCGCTAGCTCCC
>NZ_JAWOVC010000809.1:0-523 GCF_033339735.1 Vibrio sp. 2033 | reverse complement strand
CACTTGTTGGTGCTTTTACAAGACCAAGGTTTATCAATGAACGATGTGGTGAATAAGCTTAAAGAGCGTCACAAGTAGTTCAAATCAAAGAAATAAAACAAAGGCTTCCATTTGGAAGCCTTTGTTTTTTCTTGATAGTGCGATTTTATCCACAGCACTTTTTAAATTTCTTACCGCTGCCACAAATACATGGATCGTTACGGCCTACTTTTAAGCTGCTGATGGATTGATTAAGTCGCGGATCTTGCTCGGATTCTTCTTCAGGGAAGGTGCCATCAATGTAATACCACAGCCCATCTTCTTTCACGAAGCGTGAACGCTCGCTCAGGCAGTAGCGTTGGCCGTCTTCATTGAAATAGGCGTTGAACTCAACAAAGCCTTCATTTTCATGGCTGCCAGCTTCTGCTTTGACGACTTCCAGTTTGCACCAATCGCTGTCGATCGATTGTGCGATACCTTCACGTTGTTCTTCTGCGTTACAACTTGGGTGATATGTTTTCACAACGTAGTCAACGAGGCCTAG
>NZ_JAWOVC010000808.1:0-523 GCF_033339735.1 Vibrio sp. 2033 | reverse complement strand
AGCTTCATTCTCATTCAACGCTTTTGCTGCGGATATTGAAAAAATGCACTTCTTGATCCCAGGTGGCGCTGGCGGCGGTTGGGATATGACCGCCCGTGGTACGGGTGATGTGTTAGTAAAATCAGACATCGTAGAAAACGTGTCGTTTCAAAACCTATCAGGTGGCGGCGGTGGTAAAGCCATCGCTCACTTAATTGAAACGGCAGATCGCCAAGAAGACACGCTCATGGTGAACTCAACACCAATCGTTGTGCGTTCTCTTAGCGGTATTTTTCCTCAATCCTTCCGTGACCTAACGCCTGTTGCTGCAACTGTTGCAGACTACGGCGCGATTGTTGCTTCTGCAGACTCGCCATACAACACATGGGAAGATGCAGTAAAAGCGTTTGAAGCCGATCCTCGCAAAGTGAAGATTGCTGGTGGCTCAGCGCGCGGCTCTATGGATCACCTTGTCATTGCGGCGGCATTTAAAGGCGAAGGCTTTGATGCGCGTAAAGTCCGTTACATTGGCTATGATGCGGGC
>NZ_JAWOVC010000807.1:0-523 GCF_033339735.1 Vibrio sp. 2033 | reverse complement strand
AGCAACCAACTTTAACTTTCGGCTCAACTGCTCTGAGTTGATGCCCGTACCAAGACCAACACAGTGGTTTACCTCAAGCGGGCTGAGTGCCGCCAATAATGCGGAAGCCGAGCTGGTATTTCCAATGCCCATCTCGCCAAACATCAGTAAGTTAGATCCTGAATAGATGGTGCTTTGCGCCACTCTTGCACCATATTCCAAACCAAGCGCTACTTGTTCAGAAGACATCGCCGCTTGCTTTTAAAAATTGGCAGTGCCATTTCCTAAACGCTGCTCAATTAAATTCGGATGAGATTTAAACTCAGGAACCATGACTTCGATTGGCGCAAGCATACCGCAGTCAATCACTTTGAATTCGATTTGGTTTACATCGCAAAAGCAGTTAATTGCCGCACCTCCAGCAAGGAAGTTTGCAACCATTTGCTGGGTAACTTCACTCGGTGCGATGCTAATGCCTTCTTTCGCAACACCATGGTCGCCAGCAAACACCAACATCGTTGGCTTGCGAACGACAATCTCTTCT
>NZ_JAWOVC010000806.1:0-523 GCF_033339735.1 Vibrio sp. 2033 | reverse complement strand
AAACTTGAATTCGATAAGGTGAGTATCGATGGCTTGGGTAATACGCACTTCCGATTGCTTGTAGGTAAACACACCCATCACCACGACCAAAACACTGATCCAGATGAAGTTCATCAGTCCCAAGCGCCACGGGCTGATTTTATTTTTTTTCTGAGGGGGCTTTTTCTCTTTCGACATCTCGCAGACCGCACGAGTCAGAGGGCCGGCAGGAAAAGTAACGGCAGGTGCGATAGGCAGAGTCTCTTCTTCTGGTTCTTCAACCAAAGGCGCGCTCTCTTCCTCTTCACTTTGGCGACTTGCGACAAACTCTTCATGCGTCATCGGAGTCACGTTCGCTACCAGCTTGTAGCCACGTTTCGGCACTGTAATGACGTAACTGGTATTTTCTTCCCGACCGTCACGCAGCAATTTACGCAACTCAAAAATGGACTGAGTCACCACTTGATCGGTCACAATCGCCCCAGCCCAAACGTACTGGATCAATTCCTCGCGATTGAACACCTCATTTGCATGCTCAGCTAAG
>NZ_JAWOVC010000805.1:0-523 GCF_033339735.1 Vibrio sp. 2033 | reverse complement strand
GCTAGCCAGTCAGCCGTTTGCACCGCAGTGACAACTGAGTCCACAGCCTGCCACCCGACCAATCCGGCAAAAGTGGCAAACACGCCGGTTGCGAGCCATTTTCTGCCCGGCCTAGGACGAATCACGTGTTCAAGTTGCAGTTCTTGTTCGGTTTCAATTCGATCTTCTTCTATCTTTACTGGTACAAAAGTTTCTTTTTCACTGAATGTCTTTTGCGCCGTTAACTCTGGTGAATCCGATTGCTGCTCTTTCTCTAGTGCTTTTTCAGAGAAAATTTGTTTCTGCTTCAATTCACTCATTTCAATTTGTCTCCTAGCAGATAATCCAGTGCTTTATCTAGACGTATGTGTTTCATCGGTTCATCACTTGCTGACGGCATAGGACGGAAGGAAGTAAAGTCGAAACCACTGTTTTGCCAATAGGCAGCATTGGGTAGCTTCTTCGGCACCTCTCCTGGGAACATCGTCATTGCCTCACCGTTTAAGGTCGTCCCTTGTAACGCAGAAATGGTTTTGTCGCCTGA
>NZ_JAWOVC010000804.1:0-523 GCF_033339735.1 Vibrio sp. 2033 | reverse complement strand
CCAAAGGTACTCTGTTCAACAAACCATTGATAAATACATATCCAGTAAACAGCACCAAGAATCCGATACATGGATGCAACAGTTGCTTTGCTCTTCCTTCTAAAATGATCAAGGCGATTAAGCCAACAGAAAGCAAACTTGCGATATCGGAAGGCGCAAGTGCCACGCCACCTACAGCGAATTTCACTGGGACAAAAAACAGTGCCAGAGCAATAGCTGCAAGGAGTGGAACGGTATTACTTATCGGTACAGAGCTGTTGGTAGATTCCATAATAGCCCTCTCGAAATTTGTCGATGGTGTAGAGTTTGGCTCGGTTGACGGAATAATGACTTGCCGAATTGTAAAGAGCCGCGTCTTCGCAAAGCTCTGCAACCTTTTGTGCAAGCCGATTGCTATCACCGACTTCGAACAGATATTCTGAGCTGCCGGTAACCTCATTTAATCCCGGAACATCGGACGAGAGTACGGGCAACCCTGCTGCCATCGCTTCTACGGCGGCGAGCCCGAATCCTTCAACGTGGG
>NZ_JAWOVC010000803.1:0-523 GCF_033339735.1 Vibrio sp. 2033 | reverse complement strand
CGCCGTCGGTAGCCCAAGAGTAAAGTGTCGCTGCTGTCAAAAAACCGCAACGCTGCTGAACCCGAACAAAGAATCCCACACACTCCAACCACTGCTTGATGCTATATTAGCCGAGGTTTCACCCAAAGATTTACAGTATAAACTGGGCTTAAATCATCGCCGTTTTTCACAATCTCTTGAGCGTTTAGCAAGTATGCTGGACACTTTTAGTCGCTTATACGAACGTCATTTATCGTTCTCGAATATCCAAACTCGATCCTTTGTTCAAGTGGCGCGCTCTGGTTTTCGCCACCATGGCCGAGAACAACGTGCAGCGCATATTTGGACACTATGCAGCGCCGATGCCCAAACGGGGTACGTGCTTTTGCTCAGTGACAACGCTTGGCTTCTTCAGACAGAAATGTCAGAGCACGTCATTCCTCAACCGCTTTGGGAGCAAAGCCGTTACCAATTAACGCAGCAAGAAGAAATGCCAAACGAATCAGATGTATTTCTCCAAGCACAGCGCACTTACGACAAAATT
>NZ_JAWOVC010000802.1:0-523 GCF_033339735.1 Vibrio sp. 2033 | reverse complement strand
TCGTATTTTAGTAGATGAAGTTGGCTTCCCGCCAGAAGACATTATTTTTGACCCGAACATTTTTGCCGTCGCAACGGGTATTGATGAGCACAACAACTATGCTGTTGATTTCATTGAAGCTGTAGCGGACATCAAGCGCGATTTGCCACACGCGATGATTTCCGGAGGCGTGTCGAACGTGTCTTTCTCTTTCCGCGGTAATAACTACGTTCGTGAAGCTATCCATGCTGTATTCCTCTATCACTGTTTTAAAAACGGTATGGACATGGGCATTGTGAACGCGGGGCAGCTCGAAATTTATGACAACGTACCGGAAAAATTACGAGAAGCAGTAGAAGACGTTGTGCTTAACCGTCGAGATGACGCTACAGAAAGATTGTTGGATATCGCGGCTGAGTACGCAGATAAAGGCGTTGGCAAAGAAGAAGATGCCTCTGCGCTTGAGTGGCGAACTTGGCCTGTCGCAAAACGTTTAGAGCATGCGTTAGTTAAAGGGATCACAGAGTTCATCGTTGCAGACACT
>NZ_JAWOVC010000801.1:0-523 GCF_033339735.1 Vibrio sp. 2033 | reverse complement strand
ATACCCCAGTGCTCGCCGATGAACGCGCCGGCCGTCGTGCCGGCCAGCACAATGGCGAGAATCGGCAAATGACAGGGACAGGTGAGCACCGCCAGCGCACCCCACAGGTAGCCGGTGAACGGCTTGTGTGTCTCGGCCGGCATGCGCTCGGGGCTGTTCATGGCAAACTCTCCGCATGCTGTGCCGGCGCGGTCGGCATGGCGGCCAACTGCACTTCCAGATTGGCCAACGCTTCGCGCCGGCGTTCGACGAACTGACGCAGCACAGCAAGCTGCGCGGCAGTTTCATCGCAGTTCGCCGCATCCAGCGCCCGGCACAGCCGCGCCAATGCGCCGAGGCCGATGCCCGCCTCGAAGGCGGCCCGCACGAAGCACAGTCGCTGCAAGGCGGCGTCATCGAACAGGCCGTAGCCACCCGTGGTGCAGGCGACTGGCCGCAGCAATCCGCGCAGCAGGTAGTCGCGCACGATATGCACGCTCACCCCGGCATCAAGGGCCAGCCGGGACACCGTGTAGGCGTTCAT
>NZ_JAWOVC010000800.1:0-524 GCF_033339735.1 Vibrio sp. 2033 | reverse complement strand
CCAATCCAAGAGTTGCGAATTGATCAACTTGCGATGCTGGTGGGCATGGTGAAAGGACCGTCGTACTACAATCCTGTTCGTTATCCTGAGCGCACTAAAGAGCGTCGAGACTTGGTGCTTCGATTGCTGATGCAACAAAACATGCTCACATCGCAGCAATATGAACAAGCTGTGAGTCGACCTCTTGATACACAAAGCAAACCACGTATTGCGAGCCGTCAGCCTGCATACTTCCAGCAATAGAATATCGAGCTGAAAGAGAAGGACGGTGATCGCTTCAAGGCTGAAACTGGTCTGCGCGTGTTTACGTCTCTTGATCCTGTATCTCAAAGTAAAATGGAGCAGGCTATCGCGAAGAAAATACCGGATTTAGCGAAGCGAGGCGGCAAAGAACTCGAAGCTGCTGCCGTGGCTGTTGATCGCCACAGTGGTGAAATTCGTGCCATGGTTGGTGGTAAACGCGTGGGTTATGAAGGCTTTAACCGTGCGCTTAATGCTAGTCGTCCAATTGGTTCGTTGGTCAA
>NZ_JAWOVC010000799.1:0-524 GCF_033339735.1 Vibrio sp. 2033 | reverse complement strand
ACCAGCGCCGGAATTTTAGAGTTTGGGTTTACTGCTACAAAGCCAGAACCAAATTGGTCACCATCGCCAATCTTGATCAAATACGCGTCGTATTCTGCTTCTGTTACGCCTGCCGCCAAAAGCTCCTCAAACATGATCGTCACTTTCTGACCATTAGGAGTCCCCATTGAGTAAAGCTGGAATGGATGCTCTCCAACTGGCAACTCTTGCTCGTGACGTGCGCCAGAGTCGGGACGATTAATGCTTGCCCATTGGCCGCCATTTTCACTGTCGTTAGTCCAAACTCTTGGTGGTGTGTATTCGTTAGCCATTGTTATTCCTTATCGTGTTTGAATGCACCTGTAGGCTGGTTCAAATCGCTACCAGCAGCAATGCTTAAAAATCCCCACCTTAAATTGGCTGGGCATAATCAAGATATTAGGTCGGAATCTTCAAATAAAAGTCCTTCCCTCTCGATTAATTAGAACCTTTGGTTATGGGAATTTCTTTCACGATATAAGCAAAAACAGCGCGTTAATGTGAAC
>NZ_JAWOVC010000798.1:0-524 GCF_033339735.1 Vibrio sp. 2033 | reverse complement strand
GAATGAGCGAAAAGGGGACATCGCGCCACTTGCAAAGCATCTTGCCGAGCGTCACTGTAGCAAAATGGGTATGCCTGTTCCTCAGTTCTCGCCAGTTGCAGTGGAAAAACTATTGCAGTACCCATGGCCAGGTAATGTTCGAGAGCTGGATAACGTTGTACAACGCGCGCTGATTTTGAGTGAGAACGGCGATATCGGTGCAGAGCACATCTTGTTAGAAGGCGTGGATTGGCAAGATGCCAACAGCTTGCAATACGTTGTGCAAAGTGCAGAAACATTGGTCCCTGATGTCAAGCCTGTTGCTCAAGCTGAATCCGTCAACCGCGTTAACACTGGCGGCGAGGGGTTGGGTGGTGAGCTGCGCGATCAAGAGTATGCGATCATTCTAGAAACCTTGGTGGAATGTAATGGCCGACGCAAAGAAATGGCAGAGAAGTTGGGCATAAGCCCGCGTACTCTGCGCTACAAACTTGCCAAAATGCGTGACGCGGGTATAGATATTCCGAGTTAGGTTTCACACGCGT
>NZ_JAWOVC010000797.1:0-524 GCF_033339735.1 Vibrio sp. 2033 | reverse complement strand
ACTCCGTACAACATCTCCCTGAATGGAAGAAACTTAAAGACGTTCCAGTTATCTTGTTAACGGCTCTTGTTACCGTTAAAGATAAGGTAGCTGGTTTAGACTCTGGTGCAAATGACTATCTTACAAAACCGTTTGCAGAAGCTGAATTGTTCGCGCGTATTCGTGCTCAATTGCGTGCGCCTGACTCTGCTGATCAAGCTAATGCAGATAAAGTGATGACGAAAGATCTGGAGATCGATCGCGCAACACGTGAAGTTATCTTCAAAGGTGATTTGATCACGTTAACTCGTACTGAGTTTGATTTGCTTCTGTTCTTGGCGTCAAACCTAGGCCGCGTTTTTACTCGTGATGAACTACTAGACCATGTATGGGGGTACAACCATTTCCCTACAACACGTACTGTAGATACCCACGTACTTCAACTTCGTCAGAAATTGCCAGGCCTTGAAATCGAAACGCTTCGTGGCGTAGGCTACAAGATGAAAGCATAGTCGATAATGAAAACGCTACTCCCTGTAGTTCTC
>NZ_JAWOVC010000796.1:0-524 GCF_033339735.1 Vibrio sp. 2033 | reverse complement strand
GGAGTGACGGGCACTGGCTGGCAATGTCTAGCAACGGCAGGCATTTCGGCTGAGGGTAAAAGAACTTTCCGCTAAGCGATAGACTGTATGTAAACACAGTATTGCAAGGACGCGGAACATGCCTCATGTGGCGGCCAGGACGGCCAGCCGGGATCGGGATACTGGTCGTTACCAGAGCCACCGACCCGAGCAAACCCTTCTCTATCAGATCGTTGACGAGTATTACCCGGCATTCGCTGCGCTTATGGCAGAGCAGGGAAAGGAATTGCCGGGCTATGTGCAACGGGAATTTGAAGAATTTCTCCAATGCGGGCGGCTGGAGCATGGCTTTCTACGGGTTCGCTGCGAGTCTTGCCACGCCGAGCACCTGGTCGCTTTCAGCTGTAAGCGTCGCGGTTTCTGCCCGAGCTGTGGGGCGCGGCGGATGGCCGAAAGTGCCGCCTTGCTGGTTGATGAAGTACTGCCTGAACAACCCATGCGTCAGTGGGTGTTGAGCTTCCCGTTTCAGCTGCGTTTCCTGTTTG
>NZ_JAWOVC010000795.1:0-525 GCF_033339735.1 Vibrio sp. 2033 | reverse complement strand
CACACCGCTTTATGGCAGCCAGCACAACGTCATTCCTCGTGAACAAGCTGAGCAATGGTTACCTAAGCTTTTGGAACAAAATTGGCTGAAAGAACCAATGATCGCTTTCGCAGCCGTAATGATTTGTCGTAAGACGGGTGACCGATTATTCGATATTTCTGACGACTACCGGGAACAAGTTCTAACAAAACTCAAACAGAGCAAAGTACCTGAGTCGTGGGTATCGCTGGTTGAAGAAGTGAAAGAGCTTTCAGAAAGCGAGTCAAAACGTGTCTTCGTTGATGCTTTACCAAGCGGTTTAACGCTGGTTCATCATTAAATCCACTTTACAAAAGAAGACGAGTTAAACGTACAAAGCCCTTCCGACGAAGGGCTTTGTTTATCGCATTCTTTTGGTTTTGACCGCGCACAACGCGCTAATTCATTTCTGTCGTAATCACCACATCGCGCGTTTCGTTATCCATATCACTAATACCGACCACCGACACTTCTCTGTCCGATAGAGTCTCAATTAGGCTGTCTTCT
>NZ_JAWOVC010000794.1:0-525 GCF_033339735.1 Vibrio sp. 2033 | reverse complement strand
AAAGCGTTGGAAGAGCAGCTGCGCAACTTAAGTGAGAAAGACGGTTTGACTGGACTGTGGAACCGCAGAAAGTTTGAAGAACAATTAACCCACTACGCGAATATTGTAGAACGTTATCCTGATACACCGACGACGTGTTTGGCTTTGTTTGATATTGACTACTTTAAGCGCATCAACGATGAACGCGGTCACGATGAAGGGGATAAAGTCATTTGTAGCGTCGCAGAAACGTTACTACGTGAAGTGCGCACTACGGATTTTGTTTCTCGTGTTGGTGGTGAGGAGTTTGCGGTGATCATGCCTTATACCACAGTTAAAGAGGCCGAAGTGGTGCTCAATCGTTTGCGAGTCGCGGTTCAGCTGCGAAGCAATATGACCGTTACTGTCAGTGCGGGTTATAGTGACCTCACTGCCGATCGAACTCGAAGTTATAAGTGCGCAGGTATCGCGCTGTATGAATCCAAAAGCGCTGGTAGAAACTGCGTTTCTTTGTGTCATAGCATTGATGATATTGCTTAGTTCACA
>NZ_JAWOVC010000793.1:0-525 GCF_033339735.1 Vibrio sp. 2033 | reverse complement strand
AACGACGGATGGCGTCGTAAAGATTGAACTCGATCTCAGACATGGCACTGATGTCTGTTCTGGCCGGTGTTGGAATGATCGCGTGGTGCGCGGTCACTTTGGCGTCATTGAATACCCTGGCCTTGCGATGAGGATCTGCGCCAGCCACCAGCCCAGAGACGTTCTGATCGGACAAAATGAGCGCCTGGAGAATGTCCGGAATGTCTTCCTTTTGGCTCTCGGGTAGATAACGACTGTCAGTACGAGGGTAGGTGGTCGCTTTGTGCGTCTCGTACAGAGCTTGAGCTGCATCCAGTACCTGCTGAGCTGTGTATCCCCATCGTTTGCTCGCGTATTGTTGCAGCGACGTTAGATCGAAGGGGAGGGGGGCTGACTCTTTACCTGGTTTGGTTTCTGCTTTGCTGATAACAGCATTGGCACCATTGACCTGGGAGGCTACCTGCTCGGCATAGGCCTTATTGACGCACCGGCCTTGCTCGTCACTGCACTCTTCTGGTGGTATCCATTGGGCGGCAAACTGTCCAT
>NZ_JAWOVC010000792.1:0-525 GCF_033339735.1 Vibrio sp. 2033 | reverse complement strand
GCCGGAACCAGACGCTGTCAACGTAATGCTGGATCCAGGTCTTGCATTCGGTACTGGTACTCACCCAACAACCGCACTTTGTCTTGAGTGGCTAGAAAGCATGGACTTAAGCGGTAAAACCGTTATCGACTTCGGCTGTGGCTCAGGCATTCTTGCGATCGCAGCGATCAAACTGGGCGCAGAAAAAGTTATCGGGATCGACATTGATCCTCAAGCGCTACTTGCATCAAAAGACAACGCAGAGCGTAACGGCGTTGCCGACAAACTAGAAGTATACCTTCCTCAAAACCAACCAGAAGGTCTGATTGCAGACGTGGTTGTTGCTAACATTCTTGCTGGCCCACTACGTGAACTTGCACCAATCATTAAAGGCCTAGTTAAGCCAAATGGCGCCCTAGCAATGTCTGGTGTTTTGGACACGCAAGCGGAAGATGTTGCAAGCTATTACCGTGATGAGCTTCACATTGACCCTATCGTTGAGCAAAGCGAATGGTGTCGCATCTCTGGTCGTAAGCAAGGCTAGAC
>NZ_JAWOVC010000791.1:0-525 GCF_033339735.1 Vibrio sp. 2033 | reverse complement strand
GACTGGAGTTCAGACGACAGGTAAAATACATCGGTCTGATCGCCCGTCGAATGGGTAATAATGACACGGCATATCTCGAAGAACCCGGAAAACCATTGCCGACGCCGGCAAGGCTAAATGACGTTATCGGCGGCAGGTTCAAATTAATCAGCATTTCGCCGGAAAAGGTTGTTTTCGAGGACATAAATCTAGGTTTTCGCCATTCCGTAGAGCTTTCGCGGCCTGCTCCGGGGACGACCTCTGCGGGTGCGCCCGCACCGGCAAGGCCGGGCTTTCCGCAGCAGCCCGGCGGATTTCAACAACCGGGATTCCCTCAGCCCGGTACGCCGTATTACGCTCCGGGAATACCGCAAACCCCGACAACACAAGGGATTCCGGGCATTCCTGATGGCCTTCCGCGTTATATACCGCCGGGTGCTAATGTCAATTCCAATGTTAATCGTCCGGTGAAACGACCGGTTGATGATGATGATGACAACGACAACTCAGACATCGACAACCGCAAATGAAAAAGGTATGACCCTC
>NZ_JAWOVC010000790.1:0-525 GCF_033339735.1 Vibrio sp. 2033 | reverse complement strand
GATCTTGTGATCATTTTCTCCGGTCAAAAAAACGAAAGTTGTATGTGCAGGCAGAATTTGCGCGTGCTTTAACTCTTCTAACAACTGAAAGCCATTGAGCTGGGTTTGAAAGTTGTAGTCACAAATCACCAAATCAAAATGCATTTGCTTACAAAGATTGATGACCTCAAAAGGTTTATAAGCGTAATAGATGTCACTTAAATCGAGTTGTCGAAGTATCGCGGTCACGCTACTCGTAACCAGTCTGGAATCGTCAGCGACCAGAACTTTACACAGATTACGGTCAAAACTCATGGGTCAATCCTTGTGCAGTCAAAGCGTGTAAGAAAATTCAATGCAGCGGAAGCTTAAATGCTTCTCTTGAGGTTATTTTGAGGGAAGAGAATCGCTTTATGTATGTTGAGTAACCCAATGATGGACGTCATTAACGCTTAGCTCTAGATCGGTGATGAGTTTTTCTAACGCCGTTTGATAAAGGGGGGAATCAGATCGGCCCAATTGTTCGGTCAATAAAGCGGATTGATG
>NZ_JAWOVC010000789.1:0-526 GCF_033339735.1 Vibrio sp. 2033 | reverse complement strand
TTTAAAACGATATTGCGATACTTTGCTGCGTGCGTTGTTGTTACGTTGAGTGCCTGCTCGGCGGATATAGACAATTACCAAGCATCTACGCCGCCATTTAATTTATTTGAATATTTTGATGGCAATGTGAAGGCATGGGGAATGGTGCAAGATTATTCCGAGAAACAAACACGCCGCTTTGAGGTTGATATTGTCGGTACGATAACGGGTGATGAATTGGTTCTTGTTGAGGACTTTGTTTTTGACGATGGTGAAACCGACCAGCGTGTTTGGACTATTTCTCGAGCAGAGGATGGCAGGTATACAGGCAAAGCAGATGACATTATTGGTTTCGCAAACGGAAAAGAGCAGGGTAACGCTCTGCAATGGCAATATGACTTTGAGTTAAAAATGGACGACTCGACAGTGACTGTTGCCTTTGATGATTGGCTTTACCGACAAGATGACAAACACGTATTCAACCTGACCAAAATTAAAAAGTTTGGCGTGGAGGTGGGGACAATAACCTTGTTCTTTCAAAAACAAC
>NZ_JAWOVC010000788.1:0-526 GCF_033339735.1 Vibrio sp. 2033 | reverse complement strand
GCTATGCCAAAGAAGTAAACGCTGTAAACAAGTCGTTTTAGTACACGTGCCTTAAGCGTCGCGGTGTCATCAATAGTCAGCAATAAATCGTTGAAATGACGACAAAGTGATAACGATTTCGAGTGGCCACAAAACCACATATTATGTTCAGTTAAACGTGCAGTTAAGAAGCCATGGCATTGGCTTCTAGCTCTTTTGCCCCGCGGAGCATAGCTTCGATGAGCTCACCAGCATTAAACTTTTCTAACGCTTCGTGAGCGCCAACTTGATGCGCTCTATCGACACAAATCTCACTCGACAGTGAAGTATGCAGAATGCGGTACGAGTGATTAAGAGCTGAATCATTTTGCACTTCAAACGCTAACTCGTAACCATCCAACCCCGGCATTTCAATATCACTGACCAAAATATCTATTGGGCGATTTGCTTCTGCCTCATTTTTCATCAACTGCAGCGCATCTGAGCCATTTTTACAAATTTGATAGGAGATATTGATGCTATCTAGCGCGTCACTTAATTGCTTACG
>NZ_JAWOVC010000787.1:0-526 GCF_033339735.1 Vibrio sp. 2033 | reverse complement strand
CGATGACGACGCCAGCGGGCAGTTGTCTTTGGAACGACAGGTTCCAACTGTAGTTGACCGGCGAGACGAGGTTGCTGTCGAGCGAGCTTTCGATGCGCCGCCGGTTGTCGGCTGGACGCTGTTGTCAATAACGGATTAAAACTCCCCAAAAAAATCGTGCTCGATTCCCCACAAACAGCGGATTCAGTTCCCCAAAATCATCGCGCATCATTCCCCAGACATATGTTCGGTCTACGCGGTCACCTCCTCCTTCAGCGCATGGGTCACCCCTGCGCGCAGCTTGTCCTTCATCCGGTAGCTGTTGCCGCGGATGTTGATGGTGGTAGCGTGGTGCAGGAGCCGGTCGAGCAAGGCAGAGGCCAGCACCTGGTCACCGAAGAGTGTCCCCCAGTTGGTGAAGCTGGTGTTGGACGTGATGATCAGGGAGCCATGCTCGTAGCGCTCCGACACGAGCCGGAAGAAGTTCGCTGCATCCAGGGCGTCAAGTGGCAGGTACCCGACTTCGTCGCAGATCAGCAGCTTCGGC
>NZ_JAWOVC010000786.1:0-526 GCF_033339735.1 Vibrio sp. 2033 | reverse complement strand
GACATCAAGCAATATCGAATCTGCTTCGACAGGGCAGTGGCACTGCTTCACTATTGATGTGCCAGCAAACGGTTCAGACTTAACCATCACGACCGCAGGTTCAAATGGGGATGCCGACCTCTACGTTAAGTTGGGCAGTGCGCCAAGTTTGTCAAACTACGATTGTCGCTCTATCAGCTCGAATAGTAACGAAGTGTGCAGTTTTGCTACGCCAAGTGAAGGGACGTGGCATATTGGGGTTTACGCGTATAGCGGTATCAGTAACGTGAGTGTAACCGCGAGTTATACAGAACAAGAAGCCCCACCACCTTCTGGCGGTGTGACAACACAATCCATCAACAATGGCAAAACGTGGACGGCGATTGTCACGGGCTCAGGATTGCATGATGGAGTGTGGAACAACAACCCTAGTGATTCATGTGGCAATGATAGCGAGTGTAGCAAATCGGGTATTGATAAAAAAACTGGTTCGGTAAGCTTCACGCTGAGTGATGGGCAAACTTTTGTCATTCTCAAACCATAGCGA
>NZ_JAWOVC010000785.1:0-526 GCF_033339735.1 Vibrio sp. 2033 | reverse complement strand
ATCTAACTGATTAGAAATCGTCTCTTGAGGTTCTAAACTGTGGCTTAACGAAATAGATAAGGGAAGAGCTTTTTACGTTCTTCTTCTGAAAGAGCAGAAACTCGCGCGATGTTTGTGTCGGGAATAGACTCAGGGTCAGGGTAGTGCTCCAACACCTTTTCCATACTCTCTTCTCGAATAAGATGGAAAATTGGGTATGGTGATCGATTGGTTAAGTTCTCGTCATCTTCTGGCGCTGCACCACCGAAGCAATAGTCTGGATGGAAAGTCGCCACTTGGAATATACCTTCCCAATCCTGTTGTTTGATCAGCCCTTCAACCCAATCGATGCAGAAGTTGTAGTCCCAGAAATCTTGCAGCATGTTAGGTACGACGACCAATGTTGTTTCCAGCTTTTCTGGTTCGGTGGTGCTGAGTTCAATAAGTTGCAGCAGAATATCCTCAAGCAACGCTTCTTCTTGTGTTGCTTCGCTGACAAAAATCTTAATTTGTTTGTTACGCTGCGGCTTTGCAGCGAAAGGACACA
>NZ_JAWOVC010000784.1:0-526 GCF_033339735.1 Vibrio sp. 2033 | reverse complement strand
AGTAATACCGCGATTGATGTAAATGCGTTTTAAGATCGGAGGAATGGAATCTGGGAGAAGGGAAAGATCTGGTTCAGGACGTCGTTGAATTTCTATCATGCTTGAAAAGAGCCGACTATTGCGTCGGCTCTGCTCCTTAAAGGATTACACTTGCTCTAAACGTTTCAGTAGTTCAGCTGGCGGTAAGTAACCACCAACCATCTCACCGTTTGGAAGGAAGATTGCAGGCGTACCTGAAATACCTAACTGACGACCAACGTTGTAGTGCGCTTGAATGGTCTCTTTACATTGCTCAAGATCTTTCGCTGGATTGTCGAAAGTGCGGCTCACTTTCGCATTATGCATCGCCGCTTTTGGATCTTCTGCACACCAAATCGTTGCCATTTGCTCAGCAACAGGCCCTGTCGCACCTTGGCGAGGGTATGCCATGTAACGCACAGTAATACCTAGATCATTGTAGCCCTGCATTTGGTTATGCAGACGAACACAGTAGCCACAAGTGATGTCAGTAAATACCGTCACCACG
>NZ_JAWOVC010000783.1:0-527 GCF_033339735.1 Vibrio sp. 2033 | reverse complement strand
TTTCAAATACGCCTTGGTCCAATTGTTGATTCAATGTTGAATCCCAGAAAATACGGCGTCCTAACAGTAATTCATTTTGACCATTCAACATGGTTGCTTGGCCATTTTCGTCAAACTCAAGCACACAATGGCCCATGGTCAGGGCATGGAAACCGGCTTGCACAACGTAGGTTCCATTTACTTTGATACCATAAGGATCATCTTCACCCAAACCAATCGCAGTAAAGTCACCTTGCAAACGGTGGCTATGACCACCCACGATGATACCGATGCCTTCTACTTGCTCTGCAAGTTCTAAGTCGCCCTCGTAACCTAGGTGACTCAGTAAAATAATGTTTTTGATTCCATCATTGTGAATTTGTGCGACCGTCGCTTTCGCGGTTTCAATTGCAGTCATAAATGGCGTATCGGCGTCAGGGTTTGCTATATCGCTCATTTTATCGATAGACAAACCAAAAATAGCGACTTTTACACCGTTAAACTCTTTCACAAGGTATTGCGCACTGCGTGAATCCGGTTGATAGCTC
>NZ_JAWOVC010000782.1:0-527 GCF_033339735.1 Vibrio sp. 2033 | reverse complement strand
CATCGCGACCAATTTGGTGGCAATGCCCTTTGTTTTAGGAAGTTAACCACCGACTCCGAATTAGAATGGTATTGTTGGTCCGGCGCTGCCAGAGCGTTCAGTTTTGTCTCTACTGAAAATGGATAGTCGTATTCGTGTGGTACGATATTGCACTCTTGAAGTCGGACTGATGAACACGATTGATTGATCACTCCAAGCAAGCTGCGTCTGATAGAAAACTCACCAAAAAAAGCTAATAGCGGAAGGGCTTGTTTCAATAATGCTATCGGCATTTGTGTTGGAATATCGTAAAAGTAACTCAATGACTCTAGCAATTTTAGGTGCGCTTCTGCCGCGCGAGACTCGACGAGAAGTAGCTTGCACTGCATGAGCTGCTTAAAAGCTAATAGATTGACTTGCTGCTCTTTACCCAACTGCTTTTGCGTGAGTAAACAGAGTTCATTCAGTTGAACAAGCACTTTCCTCTTGGAATGAATATGAGTAAGCGTTTTAAAATGGTCGCTGACTAAATCAACGTAAGAAGAAAG
>NZ_JAWOVC010000781.1:0-527 GCF_033339735.1 Vibrio sp. 2033 | reverse complement strand
CCAGGCGATATTCTTCTGGCGCTTTCTACCAGTGGCAACAGCAAAAACATCATCAAAGCGATGGAAGCGGCCGTAACTCGCGACATGACTATTATCGCCCTAACAGGTAAAGATGGTGGTGAAATGGCAGGATTACTGGGCGAAAACGATGTAGAAATTCGCATTCCATCCCATCGCACGGCTCGCATTCACGAAGTGCATATGGTCACTCTTCACTGCTTATGCGATTTGATTGACCAAGTACTTTTCCCTGCTCACGAAGAATAACAGATTTGAGAATCAGCATTATGATACGTAGCCTTGTCATTTTATGTACCATCTTAAGCTTGAGCGGATGTGCGGGACTGTTCATTGCTGGAGCTGCCACCACGGCAAATATTGTGACAGATACTCGCACCACGAAGCAGATCTGGCAAGACAACAATATTGAATTTGAAGTCGCAGCGATCGGTAATAAAGAACCATTTAAAGGGCATGTTCGAGTTGTTGCGAGCTCGTACGATGGTACGGTTGTTTTAATGGGCCAA
>NZ_JAWOVC010000780.1:0-527 GCF_033339735.1 Vibrio sp. 2033 | reverse complement strand
AACAATTCACGCGATTTCCAAGTAGATGATTAGCCCAACTGTAGGCGTAATCATCAACAGGGCCACCTTGCGTTATCCCGATGTGAGCAAGACCAAAACGGCCAAAGTCTTGAATCAGTGACAAAGGCCCTGACTTTTCAACTAATAATCCTGATGCGCTCATAACGCTCCCCCTAACTCAAGAAATTCCTGTTTTGATACCGCATAAAACGTGACCTTGTCACCAACTTCAAAAGGAATAAAAGGAGGAGTATCCGAAAAGAGTGCGAGTGGAGAGCGACCTATGATATTCCAGCCACCTGGACTGTCTGATGGGTAAACGGCGGTCTTACTATCGGCAATGCCGACACTTCCTGATGGCACAAACGTTCTCGGCGTTTTTAACCTAGGCATGGCGATACTCTCTTCCACATCAGAAAGAAAGGCGAAGCCAGGTGCGAACCCAATCGCGGAAACGGTATATACCGGCTTTGTATGAGCATCAATAAGCGCTCCGAGATCAATGCCTTGTTCTTCAAAACGCTTCA
>NZ_JAWOVC010000779.1:0-528 GCF_033339735.1 Vibrio sp. 2033 | reverse complement strand
CATGCGAAAGGTCGCTTGAAGCTAGTAAGCCGTGACTTGCACCCACCAAAAGCCGCTTGGGATGCAGAAACGCCCGCGAACATGCTAGAGCCCGTTGGCTTGCCAAATGTCGACGTAAAATGGAATCGCCACTGTGTGCTTGGCACAACAGGCGTAGAGCTTCTGGATGGGTTACCTCCAGTGCTTGACTACGATTTCCAAGTCAATAAAGGGATGGATCCGGACGCGCATCCTTACGGTATCTTCTTCCATGACGTGGCTGACACCAAAACTACGGGCGCAAATGAGTTTCTGAAATGCAATAAAATAGATACCGTCGTAGTTGGTGGACTAGCGCTCGATTTCTGCGTCAAGCAATCCGTTATGCAAGCGTTAGATCTCGGCTTTAAGGTGATTGTGAATCTAGCTGCAACTCGCGCCGTTCTGCCAGATACGGTCGACAGCGTGATCGCAGAGATGAAAGAGAAAGGCGCACTGTTTGTTAAACATGCCGATGACATTATTGTTGAACGCTTCGCGTAATTTGCG
>NZ_JAWOVC010000778.1:0-528 GCF_033339735.1 Vibrio sp. 2033 | reverse complement strand
TACGTTCGCAAAACGGTCGGCACCAAAATAAATGACCAAATCCGAACCGCCACCGCCGTTATCGACGCCGTAGGCAGCAGCATAAGCATTGGTTAAGTCATCTTTATCTGGTACAGAACCATCTTTGTGAGACCATTCTGATATGTCTTGAATATCTTTTCGACCACCAGTAAATATGGAGACAGGTGACGGATCGGGAAGAATCCCAGTATCGACATTGGCACTGTCGCTACCATCGTAAATATTTTCCCAATCATCCCCCGCAACGGCGTCGTCTGTTGCATTACCTTCCAGTTCGAAGGTGCCCAGATCATGAACCGCCCAAGTCGGCGAGGCGAACACACTCAATATCAGCCCCAAGCAAAATGCTCGAGCCAATATCACCAGTTTATTAAAGTCCATCTTACTTTCTCCTTTTCCAAACAGAAGATACGAGCCGATTGGTGCTCATAACGGCAAGGAGCGTCTCCAATTAACACGTCATCACCATTGACGCTGGGCTCGTTACGTACGGGAGGGGTTAAGCAA
>NZ_JAWOVC010000777.1:0-529 GCF_033339735.1 Vibrio sp. 2033 | reverse complement strand
CCGTTGGTAGTATTTCAGAAAAGGCTTCTAATACTAATGGGGCTCACCATACGTCTAAGGCAGCAATCTGGGACAAAAGCGGTTTGATATCTCAAGTTCCTTGGCCGAGTACCAATTGGAAAGATGGGGAACGTTTGGCTCAAGGAAGCATGCGAGATTTTGTTGTCGATGGAACCACCATTTATGGTGTGGGATACAATACTTACTCAAAAAATGATAACTATCTAAACGCGACTGTGTTTGTTGGAACTTTGGAGTCAGAAAGTTCTTTAAGCAATATTAGTACCTGGCAAAACAAGGTAGTGGTAGGGGCGCGGCAACGAGAAGGAGATGACACTGTTCATTCGAACTCTCGTTTGACAAATGTAAACAAAAATTTCGTTGCTATTGGTGAGGCCAAACGTTCAGGTGCGTACCCTATGCCGACCGGCTCCACTCCAAATCGTTTGTTTATTGTTGATGATGTTCGCTCTGCATCTCTGAGTGCTATTTACCCAACGACGGGCATCTTCTTCAACGGTGCGGGCGG
>NZ_JAWOVC010000776.1:0-529 GCF_033339735.1 Vibrio sp. 2033 | reverse complement strand
CCCAGAGAGAACAGATGGACAAAAGTTGCCCTGATAAGTTACACATCCTAAATGACATTTAAGCTAAAAGGTTATGAAT
This sequence comes from Vibrio sp. 2033, assembly GCF_033339735.1. NCBI lineage: Bacteria > Pseudomonadati > Pseudomonadota > Gammaproteobacteria > Vibrionales > Vibrionaceae > Vibrio > Vibrio sp. 2033. The sequence goes on along the minus strand of NZ_JAWOVC010000776.1, from coordinate 450 downwards.
TACTGGTTAGTTAAACAGGAGCCGACTTCTTATTCTTTCGATACTTTTCGATCAGAAAAGAAAACTGACTGGACCGGGGTCCGAAATTATCAGGCTAGAAATAATCTTCGGGCAATGAGCAAAGGCGACAAGGTCCTTTACTATCATTCCGGCGATGAGCGTGCTGTTGTCGGATTGGCAAAAGTAACCAAAACCGCATTTCCGGACCCGACTGATGAAAACTGGGTAGCGGTTGAACTCGAGGCAGGAAAGCGGTTGCGTAAACCTGTTACGCTTAGTGAGATCAAGGCAAACCCGAAGCTGGCCAATATCGCTCTTGTACGGCTTTCAAGGTTATCGGTTGTGCCATTGACAGAGGCTGAATTTGACGAAATTCTTGCCATGTCTGAGACTAAATAGATGCCTTCGACAAGCATTCAGGTAACATAGAAGCAACCATCGATCACACTA
>NZ_JAWOVC010000775.1:0-529 GCF_033339735.1 Vibrio sp. 2033 | reverse complement strand
AGCATAGAAAGTTGTGCGGGAACTAAAAGGTTGAAATACGTCCGCACAATAGCCGCGCCATTCTTCTTGATTAGCGGTGGGGCCAACCCAATTGCGTTTGTGGTCTGGGAGTCGCTCGGCAAATGCAGGGCCATTTCGAAACAGTAGCCAGAAAATATACAGCGCCAATGCAATCAACAGTATCGTCAACATACTCCCCCCTTAGAAATGTCTGTGCCACTGCCGTTGCTATTGAGGTCGTAAACTGCACTTCCCTAATTGTCATCGTCATCGCTAACGTCACACATCGCTTAACGCGTATTTAAGCCTTTCTAAGCAATTAGAATTGCGATGATTTTTCTATCTTATATGTTTACTCAGCGAGTAATGTTCGTTTTAAAAACGAGCACGCTAACGGTTTTAAACGTGCGAAGGCACACCTTTAGGTCTAGCACACTACGGGATGGATTGCAGGGAAGGAAATAGGAAGAGAGGGAACGCGCCCAAATGATATCGACGTCATACGTCTATGCCATTTGGGCAAAAATCG
>NZ_JAWOVC010000774.1:0-530 GCF_033339735.1 Vibrio sp. 2033 | reverse complement strand
TAACCGTATTTTCAGATGGCTCTTGGCAGTTGAATGCCAGTCGCAACTTAGATCACACGGTTGAGCAAAGTATCGTATTTGATTATCTCGCAGCCGATGATTCAAAAGATTACGGTGTAGCAACCGCGACCATCGACATTATAGATGGCCAAGCGGGTTATGTAGGCAGTGCTACTATAAACGCAGAAGAAGTACCTCTGGGAGCGGCATTATTAACCACCGAAGGCAGTGTTAATGTGATTGCTGGCTCTGATAACCCTGATCCGACTAGTTTGTATTTTGGTGGGGCATCCATTACTAAGTTAGAGGCATTAGGGCTTACAAGCTCAGTCTCTGATAATGAGCTTAGCTACACGTTAAGTTCCAGTGGAAAGCAAATTACAGCATTTGCGAATGGTGTCACTGTATTTACGTTAACGTTGAGTGGCGTTGAGTCGGGTAACGATGTATTAGCTTCAATTTCGCTTACTCTTGAGCATCCTATCGATCAATTCAATAGCAGTGATACGGTCACTTTCCCGTTGACCATT
>NZ_JAWOVC010000773.1:0-530 GCF_033339735.1 Vibrio sp. 2033 | reverse complement strand
CAACAGCATGAGACCTGTAAGCAAGGAACTGAGCGAGATCTGTTATCCCTTTATTTACGAAGACAGCCCTGTGTGCGATTTCGAGATCACCGCAGACGAGTTGTGCAGCCGGATTGGGTTGGTGCTGTCGATGGAATTGGACGACTTCAGTCGAGATATTCTCACGCGCCTTCAGCCTAATGTTTACCATCTCAATGGTTCGGTGCGTGGCAAGTTAGCGATTACAGAATCGGAAGTTGAAGAGCTTAAAGCAGACTATGAGGCCGTAAAAGCGCGCATAGACGGTGGTTTTAAAGGTTTTGTGCTGCCCGGTGGCCATGCTACGTCTAGTCAACTGCATTTGTGCCGCTGCCAAGCAAAGAAAACCGTTCGAGCACTCGTCGCGATAGAGCATGCTGGGAAAAAGCAACCAGCGCCGATTCTGTTCCGTTACGCCAACTTAATGGCCAATGTCATTTACAGCTTGGCTTCTTACATTAATCATATTTACCAAGTGGAAGAAACTGAGTTTGTGTCTCGCAGCTACGCTA
>NZ_JAWOVC010000772.1:0-530 GCF_033339735.1 Vibrio sp. 2033 | reverse complement strand
AGATGAAATCGGTCGCTTGGCTATCAGCTTCGAACGTATGCAGCGCTCGATTCGAGAAAAAATCCAAACCATCAAACAGCAAAACGAAGAACTTGAAAGCAACATCAAGCTGATTCAAAAGCAAAATGATGAGTTGCAACTGGCTGATAAACTGAAAGATGAGTTCCTCGCAACAACCTCGCACGAATTGCGTACACCGCTACATGGCATGGTTGGGATAGCAGAAACCCTTGTGTCAGGAGCAAATGGAGTCATTCCCGCCAGTCAAAAATACCAACTTGATATCATTATCAAAAGTGGTCAACGCTTAGCTAACCTCGTAGACGATTTATTGGATTACCACAAAATGCGCTATGGCAGCATGGATATCCAAAAATCGGCAGTAAGCTTAGCCAGTGCAACACGCTTGGTGCTTGAGCTTTCTAATCACCTGCTAGGCAATAAGACCATTCGCATCATCAACCAAGTACCCGCCGACCTTAAAGCCGTTTCGGCCGATCCGCAACGCCTCGAACAAGTGCTGTATAACT
>NZ_JAWOVC010000771.1:0-530 GCF_033339735.1 Vibrio sp. 2033 | reverse complement strand
CCCGTCGCATTCAATAAAGTCACACGATAACTCATTTATCTTCCTTGATAATTTAGATGATGTGGGGCGAGTTTACAGTGTAAAGAGTGAGCAGCAACGGATTAGGGAAAAGTTACATGCCTTTAAACAAACTTTGAGAAGCGCGGCTCACTGGCAACTTAGTTTCGCCAACATAAACAAACATTCTTCCTGCAAAGTCTTTGTTTACTTTACTGATTTTAGACACTTGCACCACGCTTGAGCGATGCACTTGCCAAAACTGCTCTGGGTTTAGCTGCCCAATCAACTCTTTGAGCGATGTGCGGATCAAATATTCTTGCACTTCCCCCTGCCCTTGCTGCGCATACACCGAAACGTATTTTTCTTCCGCTTTGAAATACAGCACATCAGACGTCGCGATGAGATGAATATCGTCACCTTGCGTGGCTTTAATCCACTGTAAGTATTGCGGTGTTTGAGGCGCAGACAACTGTTGCAGTTGTTCCAACAAACTATTCATCTGAACATGGCTGTTGTCGCTTCCTCGTTGG
>NZ_JAWOVC010000770.1:0-530 GCF_033339735.1 Vibrio sp. 2033 | reverse complement strand
TGGTCTGATTTTGCTTTCTTGTGGGGTAAAAGCGAACGTGATTCGCTTGTTGCCGCCGCTAACCATTGAGCCTGAAGTGCTTAGTGAAGGTTTAGATAAGTTGGAAAAAGTGATTCTTGAAGTGGCGTAATTCACGCGCTTTTAAATAGCAATAACAAGTAAAGGAAACGGTTGGCACCAATCGTTTCCTTTTTGTTTTTGGAAAATCGTCTTTCGCTTGTCTAAACGTCCTGTTTAAGTTGTAAGCGGAATCGATAAAAAAGTGTGTATCGACTCGAAAAACGTTTGCGATTCCAAGAATATCGGGTGAATTGGCAACTCGAAAAAATTACATTTGAATCAATGGTCTATGCAGTACCAATAGTAACTTACCACTCACCATTAAGGACTCAAATGAAACGTTCACTACTTGGATTAACCATGATTGCCTCTTTCAGCTGTTTGGCTGAGGGCGCTTTGGATCTCACCACGCTTTCAAACAATAATACCGACAACCTCGTATGGGTTGGACATTTGAGCCCAGACACCGA
>NZ_JAWOVC010000769.1:0-531 GCF_033339735.1 Vibrio sp. 2033 | reverse complement strand
TCCTCCTACCTTAATGTTATTTATGCCAACCACACGGTTAAACACATAAAACAGCGCGAGCACGACAAACAAAAGCAGCCCACCTAACGCCCCCGCCATTCCCCAGTTGAGCGAGGTTTGCATGTGGTACGCAATCATATTGGAGATCATTTGCCCACTCCTTCCGCCCACGAGTGCCGGCGTAATGTAAAAACCAATCGAAAGAATGAACGTGAGCAACGCTCCAGCGCCAATACCCGGTAAAGTAAACGGCATGTAGACTTTGACGAATGCAACAAGAGGGGACGCCCCTAAGGAACGAGCGGCGCGGAAATACGTTGGACTGATGCCTTTCATTACACTGTAGAGCGGCAGAATCATAAAAGGCAATAAGATGTGTACCATAGAAACAACCGTACCAAAGGTATTGTGTATCATCTGAATTCGCTCAGACGTTAAACCAGACCAAATCAGTAAATCATTAATCACCCCCTGATTTTGCAACAACACAATCCAAGAGGTCGTACGGACCAATAGTGACGTCCAAAAAGG
>NZ_JAWOVC010000768.1:0-531 GCF_033339735.1 Vibrio sp. 2033 | reverse complement strand
CAGCGAGTTCATTTTCCATCGAATCGGTTAGAGGGTCGTGAGTTGGAGGCAGTTCATCGATGATCACTCGGTAAGCGTACTCTTTACCTGCTGTGGCTTCATCTTGATTGAGGATGCGAATCAGCTGTTTTTCACCAGGTTCAATTTTGACAAATGGTGGCGTGGCAATCAGTTGATTTTGATTAGAATAGTTATCTTCACCTTCATTTTGTCCCCATTTAAAAATCCTCACTTGTAAGTAAGAATCCACGTTGCCTTTATTCACCATCCAAAGGTATGTCGCATTCGTCTCCGCTGTTATTTTGGGGTAGATCGGCCAAATTAATAATGAATTGGCGTTAGCATTGGAGATAAAAACAAAAAGGAAGGTCGCTATTAATAATGATTTTTTGAGTATGAATTCCATTTCATCCCTCCGAAACATCACTTACCACTCCAAGGTCAGCGTAAGCGTATCCATATAAATTCCGGCTATTTCATTCCCATTTATTATTGCCTTTGCCCAGATAGGAAACTGAATATTATCTGGGT
>NZ_JAWOVC010000767.1:0-531 GCF_033339735.1 Vibrio sp. 2033 | reverse complement strand
AGAGCATTGAAATTGCTCCAGCGCCGCTCGGACAGAACAATACGGTCAAAAGCCAAAAGCAATTCCGATCTGCGTTTCAAACGCCCGGGACGGGTAACTTTTTCGATGTGTCCTTCAATGACAGCGCCGGCTATTTCAACCGGTGAAACCACCCTTGCGGTGAATTTATCACCTTCGCGGTTTCGTTCTGTGTCCAAAGCCTCGTCCAACTCGATAATTATTTCAGTATCCCGCGGAACAATAATAATAGGATCGTCTGATGAAACGTAAGCAACCTTTTGAATGGTAGAAACACGCGGTGATTCTGTTGTATTCGTTGTGGCAACAGACTCCGGGGAAGAAACTGTTGTTTCGGAGGTTAGTGAGATGTTCACTTCATCAGCCGAAGTCTGACCCGACCTGGTTGTCGCAGTTGCCGCCGGAATATCCATTGCTCCGCGTTTGGCTAAATTCCCCGGAATCGTGGCGTCAAAGGCTTTCTTTTCGTAGCCCGCGGAATATCCTGCCTCAAACCCCTGGCGATATCCATCA
>NZ_JAWOVC010000766.1:0-531 GCF_033339735.1 Vibrio sp. 2033 | reverse complement strand
TGTTTTGCATATTTCAACTAATTTACTTTTTCATCAGTCTATTCTGGAGCGGAAAAACTGTCGTCGTTATTCCTCACAGTTTTCTAGAACGATCCATTGTTTGGCAGAAAAGGCTTCTCGGAAAAAGTCCGTCTTAGCGGTTTTCGATAAGAAGTCACTTGGTAATCCATCTCTTTGGTGCTGCCACTTCGCACTTCGCGCTTGCTCGTTGTCTTCGACAGGTGAATCGACAACTTGTTTGATGGTATGACGGATATCAAGGCGAGTTGGAACCGTGTTTCTCGCCAAATACTCGATCACGAGAGCATCATCAGCAAAGTAGTAGTTCATATTGATGGATAAGGTTTCTGAATGGTGCAGTTGACACCATTGTTCGAGCTTTTCTGGCTTGTGCCTAAAGCGCCAATCAGCATCGTGAACGGCAATGAGTTGTCCGTTGTTTAATACTTCCATGGTGCCGATAAAGTGCGTTTTACCATCCCGCTGTAGCTCGAAACTCGCTGGTTGCTCAGTGGAAAGGTTGAGCGTCCA
>NZ_JAWOVC010000765.1:0-532 GCF_033339735.1 Vibrio sp. 2033 | reverse complement strand
GCTACAGGAGAAAACGCCGAAGACGGTTTAGATTGGAAGAAACCAAACCCTTTTGCGAGCTCCGCAGGAATCAAACCACGCAGCGAGACGTCGTTCACCAACATAATGAGACGAATAGACTCTTGCGCCTCAGCAATACTTGCGCCCATCGGAACATCGCCAGTTACAACGGCAACTTCACCTTCAAAATCGATACCCCATTCGTCGCTGGCAAACTCAATATTGTCGCAAGGGCCAATAAACGCATCTGAACCACCTTGATACATCAGAGGATCAGTCCAAAAACTCTCTGGCATTTCTGCGCCGCGCGCTTTACGAACCAACTCGACATGGTTGACATAAGCACTGCCATCCGCCCACTGCTAAGCGCGAGGTAACGGAGACTCACAGTAATGCGCCTCAAACTCTTCAAACCCAGTGACCGTGCCATTGTTCAGCGCGATGTAAATTTCTTCCAACTGTGGTGCAACAGCTTCCCAATTATCGAGCGCGACTTGCATGGTCGGTGCTAGATTTCTCGGGTGGAAAACTT
>NZ_JAWOVC010000764.1:0-532 GCF_033339735.1 Vibrio sp. 2033 | reverse complement strand
TTTCTTTAATCTCATTGATCGTTAAGCCGCTTTCTAAACCATCATTCAGGCTAATAATGAGTTTTTCTACGTCACCGCTTGCGGTGAAAGCCGCGATTGGAACGATGGCTCGTTCTTTATTACTCAATTTATCTGTTGCAAAAGCAGGCATAACAGCGGATATCGTTGTCATAGTCAGTACCCAAATTAATATGGACTTAATTGAAGTTTTAATTGCGATCATCGTCAGAACCTTCCGTTGGTTGACCACATGCCGAAGCGACTTGAGGAGCCATAAAAGCGACACCAATGAGCGCAATCTTTACGCTCATGTAAGTTTGATATTTACTTGGCTTGCCTGTCATTGTCAGATCTCCGACGTCCTAAGTTAGCGTTCAATTAGCCAAGCTCTGCGTACTCTTCGTCCGTCACGGGTTCACACCACTCATTGCTTGCTCCTTCAGCGGGTATTTCTATTGCTACATGTGAAAACCAGCTGTCTTTAGCTGCGCCATGCCAATGCTTAGTGCCAGGCGCAATATGTACGACGTCG
>NZ_JAWOVC010000763.1:0-533 GCF_033339735.1 Vibrio sp. 2033 | reverse complement strand
CGTCTTCAATGCAAGCATCGTAACCTTGGTTTACTTGCGCCAAGCCTGTAATACCTGGCAGTACGCCGTATGTACGCTCTACAAAATATGGAATTTCATCTTCCAACTTTTGATAAAAGGCAGGTCGCTCAGGGCGAGGGCCAATCATAGACATTTCACCTTTCAATACATTGAATAGCTGCGGTAACTCATCGAGACGAGTCTTACGTAAAAATCGGCCGACCGGGGTAATGCGTGGATCATTTTCGGTTGCCCAAACGGCACCTGAGCGTTGTTCTGCATCGATGTACATCGTGCGAAACTTCATGATTTGAAACAGATCCATCTTCTCGGGTGTGCAGCGACCAACACGCAGTTGACGATAAATCACTGGGCCTTTTGAGCTGACCTTGATGGCAAGAGCAATGAACGGAAACAGTGGCGCGGTTACTAGCAGAATCAACAGCGCAACCAGTACATCAAACGTTCTTTTCGCGTGGCATACATTTGAGTCGTAACGTGAGTTTTTCATGATGCTTTCCTTATTGGTTGAC
>NZ_JAWOVC010000762.1:0-533 GCF_033339735.1 Vibrio sp. 2033 | reverse complement strand
AAGCTTATTGCTCCACTCAGAGATTTTGGTGACGCACATGGTGATCATGTTGGCGTACAACCATTTGCTGCATGGCAACAAGCGTTTGATCCCTTGCTTACTCCGGGCGCACGTAACTATTGGAAATCGCATAACTTTAACTCGCTAAGCGAAGGTGTCATTGATGCGGCGATAGAATACGCAGGGAAGTTGCCATCGCCTCAATGCGAGATTTTTATCGCCTCTCTTGGCTGCACGGCATCTAGACCAGAACCTGAATCTATGGCTTATTCTAGCCGTGACGCTAATTACGTATTAAATGTGCACGGAAGATGGGACTCCGCAGAAGATGACCAAGCTTGTATCGCGTGGGCGAGAGACTTTTTTGCCAAAACCAAACCGTATGCCAGTGGCGGTGCGTATATCAACTTCCTTACACAAGATGAAGCCGAACGTACAGAGTCTGCCTATGGTCCAACCTTTGCGCGCTTACAAGAAGTGAAGAAGAAGTTTGATCCAAATAACTTGTTCAGAATGAATCAAAACATCAAGCC
>NZ_JAWOVC010000761.1:0-533 GCF_033339735.1 Vibrio sp. 2033 | reverse complement strand
ATCGGCTTCATTTTATTATCGTCCGGATTTTACCGCTACGGAAAAGCCTTTCAAGGATATTCGCGATTTTCAGTAGTCCGCGATTTGAATTGCGGCTATTTGGTTTTGAAACTGATTTTTCACAACCGGGAGAACATCCGCTTTGCTGAGATAAATCAAAGAATAACTACAGTAAGAACAGTAAGCAATATAGAGGAAATTTATGACACAGTTGATTGTCGGAGAAAAAGCACCCGATTTCAGCCTGGAGGATTCCGATGGCAATCAGTGGAAACTAAGTGATTATCGGGGCAAGGTTGTCGTATTGCTTTTTTATCCCGGCGACAATACTCCGGTCTGTACGGCACAAATGTGCTCTGTCCGTGATCATTGGTCCGAGTATCAGGCGACAGGTGCCGAAGTAGTCGGAATCTCTACGGATTCGCGGGAATCGCACAAAGGTTTTGCCGAGCGGAACCGGCTTCCATTGCGCTTACTCTCAGATCCGGACGGCACAGTCAGCAGGCTTTATGACATGAAATCCTGGATTCCCG
>NZ_JAWOVC010000760.1:0-533 GCF_033339735.1 Vibrio sp. 2033 | reverse complement strand
CCAATACCCCAAGCAACCACAGGCGCTACAGCAAACAGCACTAATGACAACTGCCAGCTGTTGTAAAACATCAGAACAAGCAAACCAATAATGCTTGCGCCTTCACGTACGATGCTCACTAACGCTTGGCTCGTCGCCGCAGAGACTTGCTCTGAATCGTAAGTGATTCGAGAAAGCAAGTTACCCGTTTTTTCTTTATCAAAGTACGATACAGGCATGTGCATAAAGTGATTAAACACCATGCGTCGTACTAGCATCACCACATTGCCAGAGACCCAACTCAAACAATAAGTGGAGACAAAACCACTTGTGCCACGAATGAACATCATGACAAATATAATTAAAGGAAGTGTACGTAGAAAATCAGAATCCGCATTACCAAAACCTTCATCGAGAAGCGGTTTTAGTAGGGAAATCATATAAGTATCAGAGATAGCATTAATCACTAATGCAATGACGGCAACGATAAGGCCAGACTTGTAAAGGCGGATAAATTGCCAAAGACGTTTAAACGTCTGCCAAGTCGTTTCATC
>NZ_JAWOVC010000759.1:0-533 GCF_033339735.1 Vibrio sp. 2033 | reverse complement strand
TTTTGCACTAAAAAAAGCAATGTTAATCATAGTTCCCTCCCAAAAAGTATGGGTTTTATAAATAAATATACTTATAAAGTAATGCAACTTAGGCCTAATGAATAGTGAAATCTTTGCTTAAATATCAGTAATATCAAGATGCGATTAGCACCGTCTTTTTTACGTCTCAACGTTATAATCAGATTGCTTTGTGAGCATCATCTGACTAGCATAGCTTCTCTTTTATTTCCTTCTGACTCTTGGTTTGGGCGTTCTGGCAATGTCGATAAAATGGTGTGCTTTAATTCTGTGTGGATTGGTTACGTTCAGTACGCACGCGGCTGTCGATCTGGTTAAAGTTGATAAATCGAAACGCAGAATGTACTTGATGGAAGATGGCATCATACTAAAAGAATATCGTATTGCATTGGGTGCCAATCCTAAAGGCCATAAGCAAGAAGAAGGCGACAACCGAACGCCAGAAGGCAGTTACACGCTCGATTACGTGATTGAGGATTCTGCGTTTTATCGCTCGGTGCACATTAGCTATCCCG
>NZ_JAWOVC010000758.1:0-534 GCF_033339735.1 Vibrio sp. 2033 | reverse complement strand
AGTATAAAGAAAACTCTGAACTCAATACGAGTGATTATGAGCTCACAGAAATAAACAAAGCAAAAATTGATGAATGTTTGAAAGAGCGCCAAAAGGCTGTGGACGCTCGAACTGGCGAAGAGGGATATAACGCTCAAATTGGTAATATTAACCAACAGTCTGCAAAAATAGGCGAGTTGGCCGCGGATGACTTTGTCCGGAGTAAACGTCCTAATGCTAAGCTGCTTCATCCCAAAGATATTGGAACCTCAATTTCGAAGCCGGGCGACTTTGATATGGTTTACGAGGTGGAAGATCCACCACCAGGTGAAATTATCATTGTTGAGGCCAAAGGGGGGAGTAGTCCTTTGGGTAGTAGAAAAATTGGAAATATGGCATATCAGCAAGGGACAACTGAATATGCAACTGCAACTACTGATCTAATGGCTCAAAAGGACAAAGATACAACCGAATAGAAAGCGGCCAGAAGTATAAAAAGCATTGAGAAAAAAAACTCCTGTTAGATATATTCACACCGCAGCGGCTATTTCTGAT
>NZ_JAWOVC010000757.1:0-534 GCF_033339735.1 Vibrio sp. 2033 | reverse complement strand
TGGACTGATTAGCTGGGTCTTGATGGCGTCTGGCTGCGCTAATTTGTCTGCGGGCAATTTGTTTAGCCACTACAGCGACCAGAATCAAGAAGTTTATCAGGCAGTTGTTGCTGGCAATTATGCCCACGCTAAGCAACTCCAATCGAGCGACGTCGGTGGCGAGATCCTTGGCAATTTCGAAAAGGGTCGTATTTCATTCCTTGCGAAAGATTATCCAACCAGCCTCAAAGCTCTCGAAGATAGCGACCGCGCGGTACGTGTTCAACAAGACCGAGCAACCATTTCTGTTTCTGAAACAGCGACGAGCGTAGGTTCACTTGCTGTAAACGACAATCTTAACGAATACCAACCTGCAGACTACGAACTCGGCTTTTTGCATTTATACCTTGGTCTGAACTATCTACAAAAAAATGATTTAGAAGGCGCACTCGTCGAAGTTCGTCGTGCCAACCAAGTTCAGGAAGCGGCGAGAAAAGCGCGTGAAAAAGAGCTGAAGTCGGCAGAAAAAGATCTAAAAAACCAAGGTATGTCAGA
>NZ_JAWOVC010000756.1:0-534 GCF_033339735.1 Vibrio sp. 2033 | reverse complement strand
TGCTGATGACTACATCACTAAACCATTCAACCCACGTGAATTGACTATTCGTGCGCGCAACCTGCTAAGCCGCTCAATGAGCACTAACGCAGTTCAAGAAGAAAAGCGCTCAGTAGAAAAATACGAATTCAACGGTTGGGTGCTAGATATTAACAGCCGCTCACTAGTGAGCCCAGCTGGCGATAGCTACAAGCTGCCTCGTTCTGAATTCCGTGCACTTCTGCACTTCTGTGAGAACCCAGGTAAGATCCAAACACGTGCTGATCTTCTTAAGAAGATGACTGGACGTGAGCTTAAACCACATGACCGTACTGTCGACGTAACGATTCGCCGTATTCGTAAACACTTCGAATCAGTATCTGGTACGCCAGAAATCATCGCGACTATCCACGGTGAAGGCTACCGCTTCTGTGGTGACTTAGAAGACTAATTCAGTCTGCTAGAAATACGAAGGGCTTGCTCATTGGAGCAAGCCCTTTTTCTATGCGGGAAAGAAACTAATAAACCTTGTTTATCTTCACGTGCTTTTCAACA
>NZ_JAWOVC010000755.1:0-534 GCF_033339735.1 Vibrio sp. 2033 | reverse complement strand
AGTCGAACAGGCGAGGATATTTGAAAACATCGCACTGAGCCTTTCTTTCGGAGGTTTGGAGCGCGTGGTGATTGCCTATTCGAGCTTTATGCCGCCTTCTGCTTTGTTCATGATTCGCAAACAATTAGCGAAAGATTTTCCGACCATGCGTGTTGAGTTATTAGTGCGTGATCGCGCTGAAATCAAGCGCGGTATTGTTGATGGCTCAATCCACTGTGGATTAGTTAATGTGCACGAAAGTAGCGCGATGTACAGTATGGACTCGGTTTTTTTAGGCCACGTCGAGTTCGTTCCTTATGTTCAAGCTGGTGGACGGTTAGCGAAATTAGATCAGAACTCAGTTGTTGACGCGATGGTGACCGAGAGACAGTTCATTCTAAAATCGCTAGTTGATGAAGGCTTAAAAGAGAAATTCATATTTTCAGCCAATAATGAGCAAGTCGATCAGCTCTCTGTTGTCATCAATATGGTGCGAGAGGGGTTAGGGTGGTCGTGGCTACCCAAGGCATTAACCAAGCCTCAGTTTAAAGCAGA
>NZ_JAWOVC010000754.1:0-534 GCF_033339735.1 Vibrio sp. 2033 | reverse complement strand
GCCTATGACATCAAATTGCGTTATCGAAAAAACAGCCCGAATATTTATCAAATCACCTGTAGCGGCATTAAAAACCAGTTCCCTACGCAACTACTCACGATCTGCGATGGCCTAGACAGAATGCTTTACAGTCCGCGTTCACCTCTCAACTGGTTTACGAAACGTAAACGCTTGAAGATCTACAAACGCGCGCCAAGCACTCACAATTTTTATCGCTTGGTTAATCACAGTGCTATCGGAGAGTTACGCTTGGACGATGAAGGAAAACCGAGTCACATCGGCATTCTGACTAGCGACGGGGAGGAGATTAACATCCCTCCAACTCGCGCAGAAGATAAAGGAAAATAACCTGTCAGGTCGGTGCTAAATTTGATACGACACCTTGAGATTTACCGTATCTATTACCATCTTAAAAGAAAACAGCTTGGTGCTTACTATGTTTAATTCTCTTACTTCGTTGTTCAAACAACTTATCGCCGGCTCGGATTTGAGCAAAACCAATGCACTGTCGCCAAACATGGCGATCGCATGTCT
>NZ_JAWOVC010000753.1:0-534 GCF_033339735.1 Vibrio sp. 2033 | reverse complement strand
CAAAACCAGCGCAAAGACGTACACCTCGCCGCTGGGGACGATTGCGCTCTCGTTAAGGCGCCAGCAAATGTACAGATTGCTATCAGCACCGATACCTTGGTTGCTGGAACCCATTTCCTTCCTCACGCGAACCCTGCTTGGGTTGCTCACAAGGCGCTTGCATCCAACATCAGCGACTTAGCTGCCATGGGCGCAACACCTGCTTGGGTAAGCTTTGCATTGACCATGCCTGAAGCGGATGAAGAATGGCTCGCACCCTTCTGTGATGCGTTTTTCGAACTGGCGGATTACTTTGGTATTCAGTTAATCGGCGGTGATACAACGAAAGGCCCATTAAGTTTAACACTGACAGTGCAAGGTTTTGTGCCTGAGGGCAAAGCGCTGACTCGCTCTGGCGCGAAAGTCGGGGATTGGGTGTATGTCACGGGGAATTTGGGTGACGCAAAAGCAGGGCTGGATGTCATCTTAGATGAAACACTTCGCAGTCGCATTGGTGCTGATGAACTAGAAAAAGCCCACTACCTAAGTACTCCG
>NZ_JAWOVC010000752.1:0-534 GCF_033339735.1 Vibrio sp. 2033 | reverse complement strand
TAGGAGGGGACTGCGCTATCCAGCTGTGCCATGAGGGCGTAATACCAATCACAGTAACTATTGGGTTATTGCTACAGGTTAAACAAATTCACAGCCATGCTGCTGATTTCTTTAACCCTAGTGCTAACTTGTTAGTTACTTAGACAGGCATAATCAAATAAGATGCGTTGTCTATGATATTCAAAAGTAAGCATATCTCAAGGCTTAATGTGACCTTTTATAAGATCTTGTTCATTACATCGCCAATTTGAACGCTGGACGCCAAATTCGGCTGATCAATCGTCAATTCTGCTTCTTGTTCATAGATGCGGGAGACCGTCAAAGTGATCTCGCTTTGCGACACTTTATTACGCGGTAAACCCTTTTGATCGATGAATGATGCCGTGTGCCACAGTTGCAGTTTGTCACCTTCTTTTACGCCGTGCATGCGGCCCAGATCCATCGTGACGGTGTTGCCAAAAACGGCCACCACTTCCGGTAGGGTAATCTTGCAAGACAGTTCGGACTCGAGGTCTAACATGATGTTGCGGCTGA
>NZ_JAWOVC010000751.1:0-535 GCF_033339735.1 Vibrio sp. 2033 | reverse complement strand
TGCGCCAAGCGAACTCAATCACGATGCGATTCACTGTGAAAGAGTTGGTCTCTTTTGGTCGTTTCCCTTATTCAAAAGGCAATCTCACCAAAGACGATCATGCGGTTATTGCACAAGCCATTAACTACTTAGACCTTCAAGATATTGAAGATAAATACTTGGACGAGCTAAGTGGCGGTCAGCGTCAGTTGGCGTTTATCGCCATGGTGATTGCTCAGGATACGGACTACGTTTTCTTAGATGAACCGCTGAACAACTTGGATATTAAGCACTCATTGCAGATCATGAACGTGATTCAAAGGGTTGCTCATGATATGAACAAAGAAATGGTGGTTGTGATTCACGATATCAACTTTGCGGCGTGCTATTCCGATGTCATTCTGGCGCTTAAACAAGGCAAAGTGGTGGCAAGTGGCGCGGTTGAAGAGGTGATTCAGGCAACAACATTGGAAGACATCTACGAAACGCCATTTAACATCATTGAGTTAAATGGCAAACGCATGTGCACTTACCATTAATCTGAACCAACTTGTTG
>NZ_JAWOVC010000750.1:0-535 GCF_033339735.1 Vibrio sp. 2033 | reverse complement strand
GAATCACTGTAAAAGCTAATGAAGACCTAAGTGGTACATTTAGCCTGGAAGTTCAGTACGAAGTGACAGACACGTCTCCTACGATGGAGACTGATGTAAAGGCAATCAATGGCTCTTTGAGCGTCTTGGTTTCTGGAAAAGTGGATATTGGTAATGAAGATATTGACAAAACACGTTTAGAAGGCGCGACTGAAGTATTCACAAGTACGGATGGGTCTGCTGTCGACGTGAGTGGAGGCATTACATTTGCAGAAGCGGATATTGATGGTTCAGAGTATCTCGATTACATCGTTTTACAGATACCGTAGGGTCAAGACCTCATTGTTACTCATCCGAATGGTGCTTCTCAAGATGCCGATGGGAACTGGCTGATTCCCATGGAAGGAATCACAAGTGATAGCGTGTTGGAAACCGCTCCAGATTTGCTTGCTAGCGCATCGATTTATAGCCCATCTAACACCGAGATACTTGATGTGAATGTGTTAGCGTATGTTCGAGATGGAACGGATGCTCAATACATCACAGGTCAGTTCCA
>NZ_JAWOVC010000749.1:0-535 GCF_033339735.1 Vibrio sp. 2033 | reverse complement strand
TCCATGGATCAGTTCCGCACAAACTTAGTCGTATCTGATACCAAGCCATTTGAAGAAGATTCTTGGAAGCGCATCCGAATAGGGGAAGTGGAATTCGAATCTCTCAAACCTTGTGAGCGTTGTATTCTTACCACGATCAATACTCAACGTGGCACTTTCCGCGAAAGCAAAGAGCCGCTCAAAACGTTGCAACAGTTCCGCGCCAATGAACGAGGTGGTGTGTTCTTTGGACAAAACCTTGTGGCGCGCAATGAGGGCATTATTCGCCAAGGCGATAAAGTTGAAGTGCTCGAATATAAGGAGCCGGAGTTTTATCCGGACAACTCACCTGTGCGCATGATGCTGACGTGTGTTGAGCGTGAAGAGATTGCTCAAGATTTCGTGACCTTATGGCTAGAACCGAGCAAAGGCTCTTTACCAAACTACTTACCGGGCCAACATTTGCCGATTGAGGTGGATATCAATGGTAAGAAAATTGGTCGTAGATATACCTTATCGTCTAGCCCATCTCGCCCTGGTCGCTATGCTATCTCCG
>NZ_JAWOVC010000748.1:0-536 GCF_033339735.1 Vibrio sp. 2033 | reverse complement strand
GCTCAAACAAAAGTATGGACTAAAACGCGTCATCGATACTCCGCTTGCAGAAGCCTTAATCGGCGGCGTTGCAGTGGGCATGGCAACTCAAGGTTTACGACCTGTTGCAGAATTTCAGTTCCAAGGTTTCGTCTTCCCGGCTATGGAGCACCTAATGTGTCACGCCGCCAGGATGCGTAACCGTACTCGTGGACGCCTCACTTGTCCGGCTGTATTCCGCGCGCCTTTTGGTGGCGGCATTCACGCGCCGGAACACCACTCAGAAAGCATTGAAGCACTGTTTGCACATACCGCAGGCTTTAAAGTGGTGATTCCATCTTCCCCTCAGCGTGCTTACGGTTTGCTGCTTGCTGCCATTCGCAGTAACGATCCAGTGATGTTCTTTGAACCCAAACGCATCTATCGAACCGTTAAATCCGAAGTGATTGATAACGGGGAAGCATTGCCGTTAGACACTTGTTTTACGCTGCGCAAAGGCCGAGATATTACGCTCGTGACATGGGGAGCATGTGTTGTTGAATCTCTCCAAGCTGCGC
>NZ_JAWOVC010000747.1:0-536 GCF_033339735.1 Vibrio sp. 2033 | reverse complement strand
GCAGGTTTGCCACCGCGAGTGAAAATGCTTTCGGACGCCTTACGTGCGTTTTACCAAACTAAGCAGCTGGAAGCGTCTGATTTTAGCGTTAAGTAACCCAAATAACCTCAGAGAAACTCCATGATTATTGAATTTGAAGAAAAACTACTAGAACTGATTGATGCTCGTATTGAAAACGCATCTGATGATGAACTGTTTGCTGGTGGTTATCTACGTGGTCACATCTCTCTGTCTGCCGCATCTTGTGAAGAAGACGGCATCAACGATGTTGAAGAGCTAAAATCTCGTATCGCGAACAGCCTAGAAGAAGCACGTGCAGAACTGACGCCTGCGGATCGCGTGATTGTTAGTGATCTATGGCAAGAACTGCAATCACAAGCATAATATCTACGAATTGCAGTAAATGAGTGCTCAGTGTAGCTGAATGAAAGCCTGTTAACCTTGTTGTGACTATTTTTTTCAACGGGTTATATCAAACGTCACCTTATTCTAGGCGTGCTTCTTGGCTATTTCTGAGCATATCTTTTCTATCGTTA
>NZ_JAWOVC010000746.1:0-536 GCF_033339735.1 Vibrio sp. 2033 | reverse complement strand
CACCGTGATTTCCTTCAGATCTGGAAAATTACAATCTTCTGTTTTGCCTTTGAAGTTGGTAAACGTAACGAGCTTAGTGTCCTTTTCTTCTAACGAGAGCTCCGTGATTCTCATGCCTAATTCGCTGGCATCAAAATCTGGTAACGTACGTTTCAGCATGCCTTTCGCCATGTAAAACGCGTTATTTACTTGTGCCTCACAATGTCTACCGTTCTCACCACAAATATTAAGTTCGTTGGCGAACAACTGTCGACGCTCGCTTATGACGCTTACGATGGAATAAACCACTCTATCCAACTGCCCTTTCTTGTTTACTGCGATCGTGTAGTTGATATGCATGGCAATGATTGAACCAAAAAAGAGTAATACCAATGCGAGTTCAACGATAAAGGCTCCGGTTTGTTTCGACTTAGCCACCACAAGTGATCTCCTCACCTAATTTGAAAGTGCATCGTTCATATTCTTGAACTGCGACCATCTCTCGATTAATGCTCATGCTTGGCATAACAAAGTTAAACAAAGGGTGATAAGTGAAA
>NZ_JAWOVC010000745.1:0-537 GCF_033339735.1 Vibrio sp. 2033 | reverse complement strand
AAAGACATCGTTAGAAACGGCTCAGCACGTAAACACTGATTTCTGCGCATCCACGTGTGCTAAAAAGAGATAAGCTTGCTGTTATTTAGCAAGCTTTTTTTATAACTAAAACCCTCTAAATAACTTTAATCCCAAAAACAAGAAAGCTTCGTAACCCATTGTTCAAAAATAAAAAATAAGCTTTTGAGTTAATTCAAGAGTTGTGACATTTCGCTGACATAACATGGCTTGAAATCCCTAACATCTGCCAACGGAAGCGAATCTAACTTTCGTTTTCAGACACCATCGCAGAGTACACTTCCTTGTACTCTGTTTGTCCCGAAAGACCCTTGTGACAGCCTAGAGTCTTTCGGGACCTTTTTTGTTCCTCTTACTCACATTTTCCTCCAGACAAGATCAATCTCGTACTATTTAACTAGTTCATGATAGCAGCATCACGATTTAAGCAACTGATCACACAACCTATTTGAGAATTTAGGTATAAAAGTATCAATACTCTCATTTACTAGGACGTAACTAATGAAAAATTCTTTCGAC
>NZ_JAWOVC010000744.1:0-537 GCF_033339735.1 Vibrio sp. 2033 | reverse complement strand
TAAGAACAGATTTTAAACCCTCGGGAGACGCCAATCTCTCGAGGGTTTTTTAGTTTTACTGGTTTAAAAATTACTTAGATATCAAAATCTTGCACAGGGATAAAGCAATGCAAACACAACGCTTAAGAATCGCAATTCAGAAAAAAGGTCGTCTTAGCAAAGAGAGCCAAGCTCTACTAAAGCAATGCGGCGTGAAATTTAACGTAATGGGTGAGCGTCTTGTTGTTCACTCAGAGAACATGCCAATTGACTTGCTTTTGGTTCGTGACGACGACATCCCTGGCTTGATCATGGATGGCGTGGTTGACCTTGGTTTCATCGGAGAAAACGAACTAGAAGAAGTTCGTCTTGATCGCAAAGCTTTGGGTGAGCCATGTGAGTTTGTTCAACTTCGTCGACTGGATTTTGGTGGCTGCCGTTTGTCCATCGCCATCGATAAAGATGAAGAATACAACGGCCCACAAGATCTCGCAGGCAAACGCATCGCAACGACTTACCCTCAACTTCTTAAAGCGTACATGGATGAAGCCGGCGTGC
>NZ_JAWOVC010000743.1:0-538 GCF_033339735.1 Vibrio sp. 2033 | reverse complement strand
TTCATCACCATAGATGAAGCTGTATTCCTCGGTATTGCCTTCTTGATGGTTAACAGAAGTCATGCTTAGTGACCTGACTTATTATTACCAGACAGGCCAAGACGGGTGATTTGAATGACATCTGTAATAATAGCTTGCGCTTTATCGATACCCACATCAGCGAACAGCAGTGGCAATAGCCCTAAACGGATCTGGTTTTCAATCTCCGATGGGTTAATTGAAAACTCAGCAACCGCTTTACGCACAATGCCATCAATGTCTAACGCATACTGAAAACATTGGTCTTCCGTTAGAGGCAACGGCTCTCCTAATACTTTTAAGAACAGTCCAAAGTAGGCTTGAACATTGCGTTTGATTCTAGGGTCAAGCTCTGCAAAGCGATCCGTTGGTAATCCTGCTACATCACGGTCTTTAACCTGCTGCTCAAAATCTGCGAATAGAAGATACTGTTTAACAGGGCTATCAAACATTTCCTTGGTTTTCTCGATGGCTTGCTTTAACAAGTTTGAGAAATACTCTTGGGCATACGGATCATCCG
>NZ_JAWOVC010000742.1:0-538 GCF_033339735.1 Vibrio sp. 2033 | reverse complement strand
AAGCCGAGTTAAAGCGCGTAAAACAAGCGACTTCTGATGATGCCATTGCCAGCGTAAACTTAGACCGAGCCATCAGCAGCTACGAACGTAGCCTCTCTGCCGTCAAAGTGGTTGAGAAAAACATCCAACGTGCAAAAGATGCCCTACGTTACACCACTCTACGTGCACCATTCACTGGCATTGTTGCCGACGTTTCTGTTGATCCACATGAACAAACCTTGCCGGGCGGCAGTGTTGTATCAATTCAGCAAGAAGGCAGCTGGGAAGTCGACATCGACGTACCGGAAAATATGATTGCGCAATTCGCACTAGGTCAGCCAGCATCGTTGACTTGGTATGATTCGGAGCAATCCTACCGAGCAACCGTGGCAGAAATCGCGCCGAAGAAGCACCTGCTCAAACAAACCTATACCGTCACGCTAGACATCGATTCGATTTCCAGTGCGCTATTCAACGGTAAAGCAGTCACGGTTAATACCGCGCTCAACACCAGTCACTCAAGCCATTGCTTTCCTTACTCTGCAATTTTGGGTGAGAA
>NZ_JAWOVC010000741.1:0-538 GCF_033339735.1 Vibrio sp. 2033 | reverse complement strand
ACTGCAACGAGATGGCAAACTCGCCATGACGTCAGACGGTGGCAATCAAGCGATCATTTGGAATTTAGAAACGGGGCAAAAGGTTTCGCAACTCAGCAGTTGGTCACGCCAGTTGATTTTCTCTACCGCGCGTTTTTCTGATGATGGCTCTCGACTGGTAACGGGAACACCTTCAGGCCGCGTCTCGATTTGGGATACGCAGAGCGGAAAGCGCATTGACGGATTTGAAGTCGAGCCGAAAAAAGATACTCGCCCTCCTCGCGCGGTCGTGTATGATGCTGCCTTTGATTCTAAGCAACGTGTAATTACTGCCACATCAGCGGGCATCGCCCAAGCTTGGCAACTAGAGAACGGGTCATGACAGAAAAACTCATTGAGCAATTGGAAGCACGCATCAACGACTTAGAGTGTCAGGTGGCGTTCCAAGAGCAAACAATCGAAGATCTGAACAGTGCATTGTCACAACAACAATTGCAGATCACGAAGATGCAAGATCAAATGAAGTACGTAGTAGGCAAAGTGAAAAATATGGATTCTT
>NZ_JAWOVC010000740.1:0-538 GCF_033339735.1 Vibrio sp. 2033 | reverse complement strand
CACGAACATTGCTGTGAACAAGGTTCGGCGTGCTCGTGTTGTCTTTGCTCAGTTGTCCTTCACGATTGTTCTTCAGCAGATTGTTGATGAACGTGTAGTTCGGTTTTGTCAGCATCAGCGCATCTTTACAGGCTTGCTCTAAGCGCGATTCGCCATGCGCTTTACTCAGATTGAGCAGCCCAAGGCAGGAGCGATACGACTGCTCTGGATGAGGCTTGGAGTTGAGCATCTTATTGACGACTTCTCGTGTGGCTGGGCCTATATTGGCTCCCCAGTTGAGCAAGCGTCCAGGCGACCACTTCTGATGTTGATGATTACTCGGCATGTGCTCTGGTTGGGTGCTGTTTCCGCGCTCTCTTTGGCTACGTGGATGCTGGGCGATCAAGTTACCTTGATGGTAAATCTGCACCAGACGGTTGGAGGCTTCCAGTTCAACATGGTGGCCAACAAGCTGATGGGGAACCGAGTAGTAGTGACGGCGATATTCAATGTGATAGTCAGGCCCAACCTTGGCTCGCTTGGTTTCGGTATATTGGTA
>NZ_JAWOVC010000739.1:0-538 GCF_033339735.1 Vibrio sp. 2033 | reverse complement strand
ACGTCTCAGATTGAAAGGTACTAAACCGATAGTAATAATGTCGTGTTTTTCGGGATTGAGCCCTGTCGTTTCGAAATCCAACGCGACAAATTCAACCTCTGAAATGGGGGTATTGGGCGCTGGTAATTCGCTGCCGTAAAAGGCGACAAGATTTTCATCACTGACGAGCTCCAACTTTTGCTGAAATTTGGTTGGCCATTGAATCGCAGGCTTTTGAAATAGCTTTTTGATCATGCCAAACCTCACTTAAAGCTCTTATTTGCTTGATAACGGAACTTAAGGAAGTTCTGCCCATTGCTGAGAATTTGGAAGGCATCTTTCAAATTACGGCGTTCAAAATCGGAGAGGTTTTCTGGCTCGATGTTGTTATCTGGCTCAATTCCGAGCTCAACATCGGTCGCTTGATGTCGAATTCGTACCATAGAGATGAACTCTAACGCGTCTTTTAAATCCTGTGCTCGACCTTTTGGCAAGATGCCTGCGTCAATAATATCGTCGAGACGTTCAAACGAGTTTTGTGCACGAGAGCCCACTGCCA
>NZ_JAWOVC010000738.1:0-539 GCF_033339735.1 Vibrio sp. 2033 | reverse complement strand
CAGAAAGTTACGCCATTTTCTCACTTAACGCTCAGTTTGACGCGTTGACCATTAATAAAGCCAGGAAGCTCTACCGAGGTAAAACCAGACTATTACAAGGCCAACGAATTGAACTCTCTGATTGGCCAGAGACGTCCGTTGAACGAACGGAGTTCTATCGCTACCTGCTTAATAAAAACTTGGCTCAAATGAATGCGCATTGGGCCAGCCTTTCGTTTTCAGGCAAGGCGCGTCCACCCAAAGTAATTGATCAACCCAGTATTGAAATCTTGTTAGCGTGGATGCGAGAACAACCTAATCGCATTGGCTATGCCCCCGTCGACTCGTTGCCGTCGGATGCTCATGTTCTTTATGTCGTCAGTTCGGAGAAATGAAATGAAGAGATCGCTCCTCGCAGTACTTATTAGCAGTGTCGCTTTTCCGAGCTTAGCAACAGTAGAACTGACCGATAACTTATCGCTTAGCGGGTTTGGCTCCATTGCTTGGGCGCAGTCCGACAACGAAACTTCATTGCTCGTGAATCGATTTATTGATGATGA
>NZ_JAWOVC010000737.1:0-539 GCF_033339735.1 Vibrio sp. 2033 | reverse complement strand
ATGATCGGGATTTGACTTGCAGCAATAGTGCGAGCAAGGATCTCATTGTTAAAGCACCATAAGTCTTCTAGAGAGCCGCCGCCACGACCAACAATCAATACATCACATTCATTTCGGCTATTCGCACGACCGATTGCTTGGGCAATTTGAATGGCTGCGTCATCACCTTGGACCATGGTCGGATAAATAACCACGGGTAGGGAAGGATCACGGCGTTTTAAAACGTCCAATATGTCGTAAAGCGCTGCACCTGTTTTAGAAGTGATGACACCAACACGCTTTGGATGTTCTGGTAGTGGCAGTTTGTTGGTTTGAGCGAACAAACCTTCCGCTGCCAACTTCATCTTAAGCTCTTCAAACTCTTGTTGCAGACGACCATCGCCTTCAGGCTGCATGCTTTCGATGATCAATTGGTAGTCACCACGTGGCTCATACAGAGACAGACGGGCTTTAACTAAAACTTGATTGCCGTTTGCAGGTTTGAAAGTAACGCGACGATTGTTACCACGGAACATGGCACATTTTACTTGAGCACGAGA
>NZ_JAWOVC010000736.1:0-539 GCF_033339735.1 Vibrio sp. 2033 | reverse complement strand
CAGTGTTAGAAGCCATTGCTGATGTTGTTGCCAAAGAAGTTTTGTTGCCATCAGCATAGACATGGTAATCACTAGAGGTCGAATCCACTTTTGACCTTTGGTAACCACCACTTTTGCGCCAAGTTGAGCGCCAATAAAGCCACCGACCGCCATCGTCAAACCAATTTCCCATACAGGTAACCCTGCGATAACGAAAAACAACAATGCGGCGATGTTTGAAGTGAAATTCAAAATCTTAGTTCGTGCTGTTGCATCCACGAGGGAAAAGTGGCCAAGAGCAACAAAGCATACAGTAAAAATCGAGCCCGTACCGGGGCCAAAGAAACCATCGTAGAAACCAACTCCACCACCGATACACAATGCAAACATCGCTTCGGCAAGTTTTGGTTCTCCATCGATTTTTCGAGTACTTGGTGCGAGTAAAAAATAAAGAGAAATCGCAATTAGAAGAACAGGAATCAAACTGGTGAGTACGCTAGCATCAATAAACTGTACAGCCTCGGCACCAATTGCAGCACCAATAAAAGTACAGAGTATCG
>NZ_JAWOVC010000735.1:0-539 GCF_033339735.1 Vibrio sp. 2033 | reverse complement strand
CCTTGCTCGATTGCTTTCTTCGCAACGGCAAAAGCAATCTTCTTCGATACTAGGTGGATTTCTTCCAAAGGCGGTAGAAGTGCACCACGACCATTAATCGCAAGTGGAGAGCATGTAGCCAGCGCTCGGCTTGATTCCATTAGCATTTCGTCAGTCACGCGTTTTGCGTTAACCGCTAAAACGCCAAGACCGATACCTGGGAAGATGTAGCTGTTGTTACATTGTGCAATAGGGTAAGTGCGACCTTCGTGAACCACAGGATCAAACGGACTACCCGTTGCCACTAGCGCTTCACCGTTTGTCCAACGGATGATGTCGTTTGGTGTTGCTTCAACACGGCTGGTTGGGTTTGACAGCGGGAAGACAATCGGACGCTTGCAGTGTTTGTGCATCTCTTCGATGACTTCTTGGCTAAATAGGCCAGGAGCACCTGATACACCAATCAGTACCGTTGGTTTCGCGTTACGCATTACATCCAGTAGTGAGAAGCCATTTCCTTCATTTTCCCACTCTTTTGTGTTGCTGTGTTTTTGGACCAA
>NZ_JAWOVC010000734.1:0-539 GCF_033339735.1 Vibrio sp. 2033 | reverse complement strand
GCTCTGAATTCTAAGACGCTGCAAATATTGATTAGGGTTGTATCCTGTCGCTTTCAAAAATCGTCGTTGCATCGTGCGTTCAGTAAGGTTGGCTTGTTTTGCTAACCGCTTTATGGACAAAGGCTCTGCATAGCGCTGATGCATGATTTGTTGAATGGAAACAATCGCATAATCACCGTGAGAAAACGATGGATGAAACTGTTGGTAGTAGCTCTGCGCTCGCTGAGCGGTATCAATAACCAGCGTTTTTCCAAGCTGACGCACAACACCCGGCGAAGCGTATTTCGCGATCAGCTCAAAGCCAAGATCTAACCATGACATCATCCCACCTGCCGTTACTATGTCACCGTGATTGATCAATATCTTATTGCTATCTAGCGCAATGCTAGGAAAGGCTTGGGAGAATGTTTCCGCCAATGCCCAATGGGTCGTGACCTCTCTCGAATCGATCAAGTTGGTTGCGGCAAGAATGAATACTCCGGCACATGCAGAAGATAACACCGCCCCTTGTGAGTAGTGCGCTTTAAGCCATCGAATCA
>NZ_JAWOVC010000733.1:0-539 GCF_033339735.1 Vibrio sp. 2033 | reverse complement strand
GTTCATAAATCGGCAGGCTTCGGTCAAGAATGCTTGGCGCATGCCAAGCGCCGACGGTAAGAGGCTGAGTTGGGTTTTCTTCACGTGCCCACTCAAACGCTTGTTCCATCAGCTCATGACTAAAGGTTTCCATTTCTTCGTCGTAAGCGATCTCACCCGTAGTGGTGAAAATCATGCGGTTGGTTGGCTCGTTATAGAGATCCCAAATAACGATTCGAGGGTCATTTTTGTAGGTAGAGATGATGTCGCGAATATACGCTTCGACCTCACCCCACATAGATTTGTCCATCACCAGATTGCGACCAGGACTTGCTGCTGCTTGGCTGTTGTGCAAATCCGGTACTGGCGCTTTTTGTTCACCAAGATAAGGATGGTCGCCCGAAAAACCGCAGTCATCCATCGGCGTGAGCATCACTTTGATTTGATTGCGTTCGCAAATATCCAGAAAGCGCTCAATTCGCGCATGTAAACCATCGCGATCCGCTTGCCAAACTATAAATGGTAAGTTGGTACGTAAAGTGTTGTAACCCACATCATGC
>NZ_JAWOVC010000732.1:0-540 GCF_033339735.1 Vibrio sp. 2033 | reverse complement strand
GCGATCTGATTGACGCTGTGACGTCTGCGACTCGCCCTGCTGGGCAGTATCGATTTGTTTGGGATGGTACTAACGACGCAGGCGAACGCCTCGAGCAAGGTGACTATACCTTACATGTTGAGGTCGTTCGTGAACACGGTGGTCGCAACTACTTGCGCCAAAAAATGACATTAGCGGACAGTGAGGTGCGCTACCAACTCAAACCAACTCAAGAGACGGGGGTCATCACCGTCAATTACCAAGTTAAGTGATAGAAGGACACAACCATGAAAACCAAAATGAAAGCAGTGGCGTTAGCAAGCGTAATGGCAATGGGATTAGCTGCAGCGACAACGGCACAAGCGCATCCTCGTTGGGTTTTGCCTTCGCACTTTACCGTTTCTAAAGAAGGTGGTGATTGGCTCACGTTCGATGTGACTGCTTCTCATGGCACATTTGTATTCGATAAGCCAGCAGGTAGCGAACAAGCTTTTGTCATCATGCCGGATGGCCGCTCTGAGCGTCCGAACTTTGTAATACGCGGTAAGCGTCGTTCGATGT
>NZ_JAWOVC010000731.1:0-540 GCF_033339735.1 Vibrio sp. 2033 | reverse complement strand
GAAAAAGTCACGGTGGCTCACCTACCCGCTCAGTTAACTCAAAAGAAAACGCAGGCAAGAACCGTAACCCCTGTGCACGTCGAATCATCAAACCCGAGCAGCAATCTCAACGGACATAATGCTCCAGCGATGCAAACACAACCCATTGAACCAGTGCAACCTGTTCAAGAGGTGCCCGCTCAACAAATGCAACCTACTGTCGGCGTTGAAACACCGAGTCATTCCTTATCGCCGTACTTTAATGCAGACGGAAGTATCCGACCAATGTGGCAAGTCGAACGTGAAGCGATTCAAAACGCGATCGCCTATTGTGATGGTAACGTGCTCAATGCCGCGGTGATGCTGGAGCTAAGCCCTTCAACGGTCTATCGTAAAAAACAAGCGTGGGAAGCGGATGAAGTTAATCTCGAACAATCCTGATTTACCCATTGTGGGCGAAGTTTGGATTTTTGTTGATAGCCGCATTTTTGGCGGCATCGAAAGCCACATATTAGAGCTGGCAAAAGGCATCCTCGCGTTTGGGCACGCCGTGCGTATAGT
>NZ_JAWOVC010000730.1:0-540 GCF_033339735.1 Vibrio sp. 2033 | reverse complement strand
TCGAGTGGTGTAACCTTGGAAATTGCGATGCAACACTCCTTCACGATGCGCAACGGCGAGTTCGTCGTCAGGCATCGCAAAATGGTCCATGCCGATGAACTGGTAGCCAGCACCCGTCAAAGTTGCGATCGTGTCTTGGAGAATTGCCATTTTCTCTTCTGCTTTTGGCAAATCTTCGTCTTTAATTTTACGCTGCGCAGCAAACAATTGCGGCATGTGTGCGTAGTTAAAGACCGACAGACGACCCGGCTGCATTTCCAGCACTTGTTCTAACGTCTTCGCAAAAGAGGCTTTGGTCTGCTTCGGCAAACCGTAGATCAAATCGAGGTTGGTCGAACGGAAACCCAACTCTTTCGCACGTGCCACCATCGCAAAGATGAATTCTTCATCTTGTTCACGGTTAACCAGTTTTTGCACTTCTTTGTTGAAGTCCTGAACGCCGATGCTCAAGCGGTTGAAGCCTTCACTGCGAAGATGATCCAACATGGTGATCTGAATTTCACGCGGGTCTACTTCAATGCTGATTTCTGCGTCATCACT
>NZ_JAWOVC010000729.1:0-541 GCF_033339735.1 Vibrio sp. 2033 | reverse complement strand
ACCTGACTGGGATTATCTCGAAATCCCGACTTACCTTCGTAAGGGCAAGGAACTTGTTTGGTAATAACTGTCGCTGAGTAATCTTCGACACTTTCAAACCCATCGGGGCAACCATACCCCGACGGGGATGTTGCCCCTTTTTGCTTAGGAGCAACATCATGGAAATCGCTATCATCGCTTTGTGTATCCCTACTGGTTGGGCAATCTCTCGTCCTTTCGTGAGAATCGCTGAATCGTTCGGTTACTGCTGATAGTCAACGCAAAGGGAGGGGGCAACCCCTCTCTTTCTGGTCAAGCCTCTGTGGCTTGTCCTCAAAGTCTTCTGGTGTCAGTTGGCTTTGACGACAAGCTACAGGGGGAATGTCGAATGCAACAGAATCTTCATGTTTACGACGATCACGCAGGCATCATCTATCTGGCTGATGGACGCGAGGTGAAATTTGATCCGAAACTGTATTCCAGCTCCTACCAGGCGCACAGTGAAGCAGTGAAGTGGGCCAAAGAAACCGGGGTCATTGGTCAAAACGACGATGTGGTGATG
>NZ_JAWOVC010000728.1:0-542 GCF_033339735.1 Vibrio sp. 2033 | reverse complement strand
GCTCATTTTGTTGAAGACATGCGACAAATGGTGAGTTCGACCGATTATCTTGATCACCAAGTACAGCAAGTCGCGCTCAGAATCGAACGGCAATGCCGAGCGAAAGGATGGTAGATAAAGGCAGGAACAACGTTAGGGAAATTCGAACAACAAAAAGCCATCTTCTAAGCTTGATCATTAGAACGAGAAGTTTGAACGGCGAGAAGACTCAACGGATGGATAAACGCTATGCTATCGATAAAACAATTATCTTATGCCTTGGCTGTCTCAAAAACGCTGCATTTTCGTAAAGCAGCAGATTTGTGTCATGTTCGCCAATCAACGTTGAGCACAGGCGTCAGTGAACTGGAGCGTCAACTAGGCATTAAGATTTTTGAGCGGGACAATAAAAAAGTGCTCGTCACGCCACTTGGTCGTGAAGTTTTAGACAAAGCCAGCAACATTATGCTTCAACTGGAAGACATGGCACACCTCGACCACAGTTGCGGCGAACCTTTTTGCTTTCCGTTGTCCATTGGCATGATCCCGACCATTGCACCTTA
>NZ_JAWOVC010000727.1:0-542 GCF_033339735.1 Vibrio sp. 2033 | reverse complement strand
AATGGCGCCTAGCGCGATCCCTTCAGACAAGATGCCATCATAAGGTGGCTTTACCGTATTTCCTTCAAGGCGATAGCCCATTCGATTAGAGTCTGGCGAGATCGCAAAGCTTCCCGAATAGAATTTTTCTTTAGCTTCAACACTGAAATCATCACATTGATAACCTTCAATAACGCGTAGTGTAATTGGCAAGTTGTAATCTGGCTTGAAACGAAATGTCATGATTCTTGGTTTATGGTTAGGTAATGAATGCGCGTCAAAAGGGAGAACATCTCCAGCTTTTAGAGCGTTACCATTGGCTTCTAGTCCACCTAATGCTTCACGAAGCACGGTCGATGAGCTCCCAAGGTGCTCAGGCACATTGAAGCCACCTTTTACAGCGAGATAGGCGCGAAGGCCATTTTTCGCCATTCCGAACTGAAGCTTTTGACCTTTTTTTATCGAAAAATCCGACCAATTGGCAATAGGGTGACCATCTACTGATGCATTAAGATCGCCGCCACAAATTGCCAGGTGACAGTCTTGTAAGGCGACAAAGCAAG
>NZ_JAWOVC010000726.1:0-542 GCF_033339735.1 Vibrio sp. 2033 | reverse complement strand
GGCTAACTTTAACGAACCAATTACTAGCCAGCTATTAGCAATAGATGAAACCCTCACTCAGTTAGTCACTGATATTGATATTCTTAGCAGCGTAAACCCGCTTAATTACGCCCAAGAGCGAGAAAGGTTCATCAGTAATAAGTACTCGCAAGAACCTAACTTTCAGTACCAGAAAGCGCCTCTTGACACTCATCAGTCAAAACGCCGTTTGTACGAATTGCCTTTGGAACACATCGAAGATGCTCAGTTACAAAAGCTTTATGAGGATGTCATTCAGTCTTACGCCGACAAACTTGATCAAGTCAACACCATAGGTACGCAAGAGTTCCTATACAACTCTCTGCGCTATTACGGTGAACCAAGTGCGAAAGACATTGCTAACGCACATTTCATTTTGCATCTGCCGACAGAAGAAGAGAGCAAACCAGAGCATGATAGCCGCTCCATTGCTCATTTCATGCAAAGCTTCGCTGATAAAAATGGGTACGAATGTGAAATTCAAATCTTAGATGGCATGCTAGCAAACGCTTAGGTGTTAGGCT
>NZ_JAWOVC010000725.1:0-543 GCF_033339735.1 Vibrio sp. 2033 | reverse complement strand
TGTTTTGGGCTTGATAATCCACATCAACCAGTACTTTTTGTATCGCCTCACCGTGCCAATACATTTGCTCTGCAGAAGCCTGAATAGCGCCGTAAGGCCATAAGTGTTGAGCGTTTAGCCAAGTAGGATCCTGGATTTGGATACTCAATCCAGTTACGGAAAAGCGCGCATCCGCGTAATCAATATTTTTCAGCGCAATCTGGTGGAACTGGATCGACTCTAAGTTAGGCCGTGTCGGTATGCCTTTTTTTAGACTCACCCCATCGATCAGCAAGCTATCGATAATCCATTTCCCATCTCGTCGTATGTCAGGGTTCAGCCACACGTCGACTTGTTCAATATAAGGCAGTTGAGCGTCTTGGGAGCGAACGTGTTGCAGCGAAAGGTGGTAAGGGAAGTCGTAATGAACGCGCTCCGCTTGGATCGGTAAGCCAAGGTAGGGTGAAACCCATTGCCATGTAGAATTGGCGTATGAGGTGGTTAACAGCGCAATAATGGTCGCCGGAAAGGCAATCAATACCACCAGTAAGAGAATTAGAATTC
>NZ_JAWOVC010000724.1:0-543 GCF_033339735.1 Vibrio sp. 2033 | reverse complement strand
TGACCCGGTACTAAATCTAAGCAAAAAGACCTATGAGGATATGGACCTCATCGCAGGTGGCTTTGGGGATTGTTCTGCCGAAACAACCATCAATCAGAATACTATCAACGCCCACATTCCAGAGTATGAACGGTGTCAGCGTGTTGTAGATCAAAGCGCGGACTGTGAGGTTGTCCATGACTACGACGCCTCTGTGGTGAAGCACTATGATGGTCCATATAACCTCAAATCTTGTGGAGAAGGCTGTACTGAGTTGTGGATTGGCCGAGTTGGTAACGACTACTGGAGTGGCAACTGTTCGATTTATGAGGAATACACGCGGGTCCAAGTCAGTAATCCAGACGCCATAGTGTCTGCAACTCTTGAGTACGCCAAGTGGGATGACTACATGCAAGTTTGGGTTGGTAAATCAGGTCAGGAAACTAAAGTATGGTCCGGCCCTGACGGCAATTTCCCTCCAGAAACGGCTGGCCGATGTGAATTGTCAACAAGTTGGGAGCGAAACCCTAATATTGATGTCACTCCCTATTTCAAGAATGTGAA
>NZ_JAWOVC010000723.1:0-543 GCF_033339735.1 Vibrio sp. 2033 | reverse complement strand
CGAAGAGCTAAAATCAAAAGGTCACCAGCTAGTGTATGTTGGTGATGTTGTTGGTACTGGTTCTTCTCGTAAATCTGCAACTAACTCAGTGCTATGGTTCATGGGCGATGATATCCCTTACGTACCTAACAAACGCGCTGGTGGTTACGTGCTTGGCGGTAAAATTGCACCTATCTTCTTCAACACAATGGAAGATGCGGGCGCACTGCCTATCGAAGTTGATGTAACGAAGTTGAATATGGGCGACGTTATCGACGTTTACCCATACGAAGGCAAAGTATGTAACCACGAAACAGGTGAAGTACTTGCTGACTTTTCTCTAAAAACAGACGTGCTGATTGATGAAGTCCGTGCTGGCGGTCGTATCCCACTGATCATCGGTCGTGGTTTAACAGATAAAGCGCGCCAAGCTCTAGGTCTTGAGTCTTCTGATGTATTCCGTAAACCTGGTGAAGTCGCTGATTCTGGCAAGGGTTACACGCTTGCACAGAAAATGGTTGGTAAAGCATGTGGTGTAGCAGGTGTTCGTCCGGGCACTTACTG
>NZ_JAWOVC010000722.1:0-543 GCF_033339735.1 Vibrio sp. 2033 | reverse complement strand
ATATCGGAGCAAGCCTTTCCGGAGCTCTATCGTGAACTGTCCCAGATGCAGCATAAGGCGCGTAGTGATCGGCTCCGCGCCCTTGCTCTATTGGGTCTTTATTCTCTTCGATTTTCTGGCAACATTGGGTCTTTTGAGCAACAGAGTTCAGAGAGTCAACCTGCACAGCATCAAAATTCGCCAGTGCAGACTGACGCAAAACTGAACTCTCAACGTGATTCACTTAAAGGAAAACTGATGGGCTCCGTATGACATGAAAGACCACGAGGAGTTCTCTACGCTATCAGCGGCTGAACGTAGAGAGTTAATAATCGCAGAGTTAAAGCGTAAAAGCCGCATTCGCACCCTGTTGCGAGGACTCCCGTTAGATGAAGTTCGGGAGATCATTGACAGAATGAAGGGCGTTCTCAATGAACTGGAGGAAGAGTACAAAAAGCGAGAAGAAGAAGAAAAAGAAAAGCGAGCTCAGGCTGAGCGAATAATGAGCGACATGGAATCCTGCGGTGTGGACATCGGCTTGCTCAACGAAATGTTCACGAGCAG
>NZ_JAWOVC010000721.1:0-543 GCF_033339735.1 Vibrio sp. 2033 | reverse complement strand
AAAAACCACTCCGGGTGGCGGTGCACAAGCAAGCCAAGTGGCACAACAGTTCCACGAAGGCTCAAGCATTTACACCAACAACCCAATGGATTTGCGTGTATCGGGTACTGGCTTCTTCGCGGTAGCGAAAGATCGTCTCATCCCTCAACAAAATGAAATGACACGTAACGGTGCATTCCATTTGAACAAAGAAAACTACATGGTAACCGCGAACGATGAGTTCCTACTTGGTTATCAAGTAAACCCAGAGTCTGGTGAGGTTTCATCTTACGAGCCACAACCAATCAATATTCCTGCGGAATTTGGTAAGCCAAAACAAACAGCGAACATTGAAGTGGGCGTGAACTTACCTGCTAACGGTGATTTGAAAGATCCAACTCAGTTTGATTTTTCAGACCCAGATACATACAACCGTTCAACCTCTTCGACAATTTATGACTCGATGGGTCAATCTTACAAGTTAACAACGTACTACTTGAAAGATCAGACTCAGCCAAACACGTGGAACACTTACTACACAGTAACAGACAAGAGTGGTGAGAA
>NZ_JAWOVC010000720.1:0-544 GCF_033339735.1 Vibrio sp. 2033 | reverse complement strand
CCACCAGTACGTTTCGGAAACGACGTTAGAAAACTGCTTTTCGGGATCGTATTCATGTTGAGAGCGAATACGATTGATGAGCTTGCGAGCACGTTGTTCTAGCTGGCGTTTTGAGCCGCGCGCTTTATCCATGCTGACACGATTGGTCTGCTCTTTGAGCATTTTCAGTGCATGTTTGCGGTATTTTTTAAACGCATTAAATGCCGCTTCGAAATCGCCTTGCTCTTCAGCAACGCGAGATTGCTGAAAACAGATCTGACTTAGCAGTTCGCCGTTATCGAAATTAAGCGCGGATTCTTCTGCGGCAAGCAACAACTCGGCTGCGCTGTCCGTGTTTTTACGCAGTAGCTCTAGTCTTGCTCGACTGATGAAAGAGTGTGCTTTCATCCACGTTAGATCGTGCTCAATGGCAAGCTTGTGCGCTTTTTGGGTTGCTTCTTCCGCAGCGTCTAGGCGTTCTAAGCCAAGGAGTGCCAAGCCTTTAAAGTCCCAAATTTCGGCTTGCCAAGTGCTGTCTTCATGGTCTTTGAGCACTTCTGTTGCG
>NZ_JAWOVC010000719.1:0-544 GCF_033339735.1 Vibrio sp. 2033 | reverse complement strand
ATTTTTCGATTTCAAATGAACTCAAGTCTTCATACGCAAACTCGCTTCCCATAAACGGGCCCGACTTATTACGTGACGAAATTCGCTTTACTCGCTTTAAGGCAGGTAAATACAACCATTGGTCATCCGCACCAATGGTATGAGAATGGTTGAGAAAAGCCGTGCCCGTGACATCCCGAGGCTGGTCAAAAATGGTCAGCCCTTTGTCGCCATCCCCTTCAACTTCGAGAGATTTCAATCGCATAAGACGCGTACTGCTTTCACCTTGTGCGTTCTTTAAAATCATCTCCATGGTTGCGATAGAGTCGCCCCAACCTTCATCTCTTGATTTTCGCTCCTGAGCAATTTCCAGCCCTTTATCTTCATTCGCATAAGTGAATGGCGATGCAACTAGCGAAGCCGACAACATCAAAACTTGCAATACGTGGTTCATTTTTTTCATGGTTCAATTCCTTTTAATTCTGAGTTATGACTGAGTTGCAGAGATGGTGGACGACGCTTTCAAGCGCGCGTTATCAGACAGACTTTCTTGTAAGTACGCTTT
>NZ_JAWOVC010000718.1:0-544 GCF_033339735.1 Vibrio sp. 2033 | reverse complement strand
CGCATGTGTGAAGCACTCGGCTACGAAGTATTTAAACTTCGCCGCGTACGCATCATGAACATCTCTCTAGATGGTATTCCAAATGGTAAATGGCGTTACCTAACCGATGACGAAGTCGCAGAAATTTTAGCAATGTGCGATGGCTCAGTTGGTACCGAGGAAGCGTCAAAGACAGATTCTCGAGGTCGTAATATTCGTAAAGCGACTAATGCGAAACTGTTTGATAGCCGAGAAGAGAACCAAGGTTCGACTTCTCGTCGCAATCAAAAAACGCGCACCTTCCGTGGTAATAACGCTGACGAGTTCCGTCATGCACCTAACTCTAAAAAAGGCCAGCAAAAGCGCCGTCAACGTGATGATGAAAACTCACGCCCTGCGAAAGAGCATTACAAAGCGAAACCTCAAGGTGAACGCGCGAAGCCACAAGGTGAGCATGGCAGACCGCAAAACAAGCCTCAAACACCGAGCAAACCGAAGCTGCATTACGTCAATCCGAATACGACAAGTAAACCGGCAAAACGCACTAGTGGCACATTAAGCCTCA
>NZ_JAWOVC010000717.1:0-544 GCF_033339735.1 Vibrio sp. 2033 | reverse complement strand
CCATGAAATTGCGGTGTATCAGTTCCAACTGAAAGAAAAGACCGAGTCTGCACCTGCGTTCATCAATCGCAACGCACAACCTTTGGTGATTAACGAAAGCCGTTTGGAACACGTAATTGAAGGCCATAACTTCGCGCTTACTTTCTCGAAAGTAAACGGCAAGCTGACTTCTTGGCGCGTAAATGGCGAAGAGATCATTCAATCAGAGCCGAGACTGAACTTCTTCAAACCGATGATTGATAACCACAAACAAGAGTATGAAGGTTTGTGGCACCCAGCGCATCTGCAAATCATGCAGGAGCACTTCCGCACACTTGCTGTGGAAGCAACTGATGATTCCGTCTTGATTACAACCACCAGCATCATTGCGCCGCCGGTCTTTGATTTTGGCATGCGTTGTACCTACCGCTACCAAATCAACGCGCAAGGCCATTTGAATGTGGAACTGAGTGGCGAGCGCTACGGCGACTACCCTCACGTGATTCCGGTCATCGGCTTGGATTTGGGCATCAACGGCAGCTTTGACCAAGTGCGCTACTACGGT
>NZ_JAWOVC010000716.1:0-544 GCF_033339735.1 Vibrio sp. 2033 | reverse complement strand
TGTTGTTGCCCTTCTGGCCGGTGCAGGACAACCATGTTCTCACCGTACTTCGAGGCGTTGACCTCGACGCTCCGCGAGTAGGTATGCCGCCAGCCGCCGAGCTCTTCATCAGGAAGGTGGCTATTGTAGTATCTGGTGAATGTGAAAGGGTCGGAGCCTCCGCTTTGATAATCCAGTTCAGCCTGGAACTTGTTGCCGGTGCCAAGATGGATAGGGTTCCCTACACACATGGTCGTTGTTGGTAAGCCGAGATCCCTGTCCAGGAACGGTGTTTTATCCATCTCACCCGGCAGAACATAGGTTGAGCGCCAGTAGACCGTAGCTGGGTCGCCAGTGCAGGTAGTGGGGTCATAATCGCCAGTAGCACCTAGATACTTAAAACAGATCCTGGAGACATAACGGCCATCACCATAACTGGCAACCGGATAAAGCGCATCCCCAACTGGCGTTCCCTTCCCTTGCTCCTCACCAGAGCGATGATTCTTCGTGAAGGAATGCGCGACAATGATGGTGTTAACGCGCATATTGTCTATTTAGGTGCTAA
>NZ_JAWOVC010000715.1:0-544 GCF_033339735.1 Vibrio sp. 2033 | reverse complement strand
CGGCAGTAAAAAATCCAATCGTCGTGAAGAGATCTTGCAAGCATTAGCACAAATGCTTGAATCTGCAGAAGGCGCTTCACGCATTACTACGGCAAAATTGGCAAAACAAGTCGGCGTCTCCGAAGCCGCGTTGTACCGTCATTTCCCAAGTAAAGCTCGCATGTTTGAAGGTTTGATTGAGTTCATCGAAGAAGCCTTGATGACTCGCATCAACCGCATTTTAGATGACGAGAAAGATACACTAGAGCGTATTCGTATGGTAATGCACCTGATTCTTGCATTTTCAGAACGTAACCCTGGCTTGACACGTATTCTGTCTGGTCATGCTTTAATGTTTGAAAACGAACGTCTACGTGAACGCATCAACCAGCTGTTTGAACGTATCGAAACCCAACTACGTCAGATTCTGCGTGAGCGTAAAATTCGTGAAGGTAAATCTTTCCCTGTAGAAGAGCGCATTCTTGCTGCGCAAATTCTTGGGCAAGTTGAAGGCAGCCTGAACCGTTTTGTGCGCAGCGATTTCAAGTACCAACCTACTGCAAAC
>NZ_JAWOVC010000714.1:0-544 GCF_033339735.1 Vibrio sp. 2033 | reverse complement strand
TTCAAATTCGTGAGCGACTTCATTCATGTTTTAGGAGTTTTAACGGAACTTTATATTCAAAGAGAAAAAACCTTGAGATCACTCGCAACACAACAGAGGAAGAAACGGAGCTTTACTGACAGTTTTGACGAAATTGTTTCGCCAATGAAATGCTTGACCTTCCCCTTGATGTAAGGTTTAAGCTCTTTACATCGCTATTATTGAGGACAAGTTTATGAACCAGTTCGTTGTACCGTTATCGGGGCTCAACTGCATGGGTTGTGCAAGGAAAGTAGAGAAAGCGTTACACGCTAATCACGATGTTGAAATCATCAATTTGTCTCCGACCTCTGTAGAATTAAAGACGGATGCGTCTTTATCTGACGTAGTCGCCTCAATTGAATCCCTTGGTTACCAGGCTGGCACCCATTATGAGCTCCAACTATCGGAGCTAAGCTGCGGTGGCTGCGTGAAAAAACTCTCTTCTTTATTAGAGTCCAATCAAGATGTTGTCTCTTTCGAAGCTTCGACAACGCACTTACGCATTCATACTCTGCTGACACAA
>NZ_JAWOVC010000713.1:0-545 GCF_033339735.1 Vibrio sp. 2033 | reverse complement strand
TTTCGTTTTTATATCGAGACTTTTTTAAAACCCCGCTTTCACTGGATATGAGGTTCCAAAAATCACTGACGGAAAAGAAGCTCCCTGTTGTTTTGACTCGCGATGAAGTCCGCAGGTTTGTGCAACATATCGATCCGAGATATAAGCTTCACATCCAACTCCTATACGGTTCTGGGCTTCGAATTATGGAATGCCTTAGACTAAGAATCCAAGACATAGATTATGACTATGGTGCAGTGAGAGTCTGGCAAGGGAAAGGTGGAAAAAACCGTACGGTCACATTGGCGAAAGAGCTCCATGAGCCGCTAAAATCGCAGATGAACTTAGCAAGAAACTACTACTTCAAGGACCGGCATGTACCCGGATACGCAGGTGTTTACATCTCTGAAGGTTTACGCCGTAAATATCCGAATGCAGAACTAGATTTCAATTGGCACTTTTTGTTTCCGTCTAACAAGTTAAGTGTCGACAAAGAGACAGGGCAACTGCGAAGACATCATATAAATGAAAGCGCAATTCAAACAGCGGTAAAGCGCTCCGCGCTC
>NZ_JAWOVC010000712.1:0-545 GCF_033339735.1 Vibrio sp. 2033 | reverse complement strand
GGCAAAGGATTTGAGAATCTACAAGGCGTAGACAACAACAAAGGCACCATCAACGGTGTCACTGCCGTCATGCCTGGCCGTTGGGGCAGCCACGTGGGAGTCATGGATCTGGTCATCGAGCAAAAAGACGGCCAATGGCAAGTAGTGGAAGGACAATCTGAAGCTCGACCAATTTTCGACAAAGCGACTAAGAAATCGCTTGCAGAAGCAGACCAAGGCATCATTAAAGCACTCGAAGACGATCACAAAGGCACTCGCGAATTCGTTAACCAACCAATTGGTAAAGCGAATGACGTGATGTACAGCTTCTTGGCTTTGGTGCAAGACGACCCAACAATCCAAATCGTTAACCTTGCACAAAAAGACTACGTTGAACGTTTCATTCAAGGCGATCCAGACCTTGCTGACATTCCAGTTTTGAGCGCGGCAGCGCCTTTTAAAGTGGGCGGACGTAAAGATGATCCGAACGGCTTCACTGAAGTTGAATCTGGCCAACTGACTTTCCGCAACGCCGCCGACTTGTACCTATACCCAAATACGCTCGT
>NZ_JAWOVC010000711.1:0-545 GCF_033339735.1 Vibrio sp. 2033 | reverse complement strand
GGTATTACGCAGTAGGAAGCGCGCCACGATGAATGCCGCCACCGCGCCAAGCGTTGCAGAAAACAGCGCCAATACGCCACCTTTGATAGGACCAAATACGATACCTGCCACAATGGTGAACGCGCTGCCCGGTAGTAGGAAAACACACGCAAACACGAATGCTGCTACGAATACGGCGTAACCCCATACCCCAAAGCTTGCGATCCAATCTTGTAGGCTCTTGATGTCAGTGATGATTTCAAGAATACCAGTTTGTTTTGCCGCGAACAGAGCAATAGCTACAACAGCGACGATAAGAGCGATTTTTACGAATTTCATAAGTTCAACTTCACTTAAACCTAATAATTAAAAAGATATAGCTACAAAGAAGTAGTTACATAGACATAGCTACACAGACATACACTTGATCAGACCCGCTTTTGATTTGTAGCGGTTGAACCAAGCTTTCACAGGGCTAGCGAGTACGTTTACTGGCGGTTCATCACCTTGCATGATCACAGGGCCGAACATTAGGTCTAGAATGTGCCAAGATTTCGTACCAACAC
>NZ_JAWOVC010000710.1:0-545 GCF_033339735.1 Vibrio sp. 2033 | reverse complement strand
ATTGCATGTGACCACGGTGGGTTACCGGCTTCCACTTTCGTCAGTGCTTTGCCGACCTGAATAAGCTCGGCACGTTGTTTGAGATAGTCTTTGTCCAACAAACCTTCGGTTGGCATGGGTACATAGTCTTGATCGGCCATGTACTTACCGCGATCAGCAAACGCAAGACCAGATGCGTCCGCAATGACCTGCCAAGATTTGGCGCTGTCTGGTCCCCAGCCTTTGAGGTCGTATTGCTCGGTGATAGCCAAGATCTGTCCGACAGTTAGCGCGCCTGAGCTTGGTGGCCCCATGCCGCAGATGTCGTAGCTTTGATAAGCCGCACAAACGGGCTCTCTCTGTTTGATGCGGTAAGTATCAAAATCTTGTTGTGCCAACACGCCCGGGTTACCCACTGCAGTTTGCACGGTTGCGATAATGTCTTTGGCAATATCACCTTGATAGAAGGCTTGAGCACCTTGCTTGGCGATGGCTTGCAAGGTTTGCGCGTATTCTGGATTTTTTAATCGTGTGCCTTCGGCTTTTGGTGAGCCATCGGCGTTAAA
>NZ_JAWOVC010000709.1:0-545 GCF_033339735.1 Vibrio sp. 2033 | reverse complement strand
GTCACATGCATCCCAGACTTCATTGCGATCCGGTGCTTGTAAACGAGCCTCAGAGCACCACGTTTTCCAATCAGAGATGAACATATCCGTCGTTGAAGTGTAGTCCGCCAGTTCTTTCAAGTTGCTTAACGACGGTTGCCACTTATCGACCAACGCTTTATGAGATTCAATTACTTGTGACTGCTGCTCGTTCAGTGTATTTAGCTGCGCTTTTAACTGCGTTTGCTGGCTCTCAATCAACGCAAGTTGTTGTTCAACAAAAATCGCGCTGATGTCTTCACCCGATAACTTCGACCAGTACTCTTTTTGAATATCCAGCTGATTCATCAGTTGCTCCACTTTGACCGAGGCGTGCAACGCACTTTGGTCGGTTTGTCGATGAATCCATTCGGTCAACGCCAAGTAACAACAAAGGATCAGCGTTTTTGGCGTGGCCAAATTAAAGCGAAAGCCCAATCGAGAGTTGATGTATTCGAGCCTCTGCTCAAAGGTCGCCACTCGTTGACTGTCACTTAACTGAGCGCCAATTTCTAAAAACAGACGCA
>NZ_JAWOVC010000708.1:0-546 GCF_033339735.1 Vibrio sp. 2033 | reverse complement strand
TTTGCTTAGCCGTTCCACTGCCGTGCCTGCCAAACTGCTTGCAGCCACCGCAATTACAGCAACATTATCGGCGCCTGCTTTTTCAGCGGATGCCAATGTAGAATCCCTAGTAAAAGCCGCTCAAAAAGAAGGCTCGGTTTACAGTGTGGGCATGCCAGACAGTTGGGCAAACTGGAAAGACACGTGGGCTGATTTGCAATCAAACTACGGTTTGAAACATCAAGATACTGACATGAGCTCTGCACAAGAAATCGCGAAATTCGAAGCAGAGAAGAAAAATGCAACCGCAGATATCGGTGACGTCGGTTTTGCATTTGCGCGAGTTGCCGTGAAAAAAGGCGTAACTCAACCGTATAAACCGACCACTTGGAATGACATTCCCGATTGGGCGAAAGATAAAGACGGCCACTGGGCGCTGGCATACACCGGCACTATCTCTTTTATCTCAAACAACAACCTAGTCAAAGACGCACCAAAAACTTGGGGTGACTTACTCAAAGGTGACTACAAAGTGACGGTTGGAGACGTAGGCGTTGCGGCGCAAGC
>NZ_JAWOVC010000707.1:0-546 GCF_033339735.1 Vibrio sp. 2033 | reverse complement strand
AATCGCTTAATGTGATGGAGAAAACCTACCTTTTTAACCATGCCGATATGGCAATGATTGCCGCCAAAAACAGCATGGGAATCGCAATGGCGCGGGCGTCTTTGGTGCAAACCAGTTTGGAAAAGGGAGAACTGGTCGCGCCTTTTGAACGCGTCAACGCAGGGAGAGGGTACGATTTGATTTGTTTAAACGGCCAGCAGCACAGACCGAAAAATGCGGCGTTTATCGAATGGCTAGAAACGCAGCTACCTCCCCTTGCATCGCAATAAAAACAAAGGGAGGCATAAGTCTTAGTTTGCGATGATTTCATCCATCAAGCGGTCAATGTGAATCACCACTTGCTCACTTGCGTCTTCCATCGAGTTGATGGAGGTCACCATGCCGGCCATATTTCCTGACTTCGCGTGGTTCATTGCATCACGGCCGCTATCGTGCACACCTTTGTGTGGCGCTTCGAGCTGCGCGTAGCTTCTTAGTTGGCTATATGCTTTGCCGTCACCTCTGTAGTACCACTGGCCCAATCGACATTCTGAATGGCTATTGACG
>NZ_JAWOVC010000706.1:0-546 GCF_033339735.1 Vibrio sp. 2033 | reverse complement strand
TAAGAAGGGGCAGGTACGTCTGCGTTTGCACCTTGGATAGTAAAGCTAATTGAAGTGCCACGATCTAGCAATGCTTGAACTTCCGATTCAAACGTTACTTTATCTGTTGTGCCTGAGCTTGATGTGTTGTCGCCACAACCTGCAAGTAGGATCGCAGAACAAAGCAGTGATAGTTTAAACGTATGTTTCATTGGGTTACTCCGAGAATCCTATTATTTGAAGGTGTAGTTCATCTGTACTGCACTGATGTATGCCGTACCTTCTGAATCAAACTTAATTTCTTGACCGGCTGCGTTAGTCTCAGTGAAAGAGCCCGACTCACTTTGTACCAATGCAAAACCAGCATCAAACGATAGGTTTTCATTCATTGCATACGTTAGACCCGCGCTGTACCACATACGGTCACTATCAGGGATACTCAATGTTGCTTCACCCGCTTGCTCGTCATAAGCCAAGCCTGCGCGGAATGTCCACTCTGTGTTTAGCGTGTAAGTTGCACCTACAGAGTAACGGTTGTTGTCTTCATACTTTTCTGGTTTGAAGAAA
>NZ_JAWOVC010000705.1:0-546 GCF_033339735.1 Vibrio sp. 2033 | reverse complement strand
ACATCTTGTGAAGAAGTGACCTTCCACCCCTTTGTTTTGCATACAGTTATTTCCCAAACGCGAATCAAAGCCATCAAACATTCGCCAAAAACGCGACAAAATTGACTCTGCTGCCATTTGCTTTATGCACATGTACGCCTAAATTTACATACTGACAACTTTATTTACAAATACTTACATCGAACAAATAGCGATAACTAAATTCTTGAAAAGCTCATTTAGAAAAGGAATTCAAAATGTTTGGCTTGCGAACTCAAAACCAAGAAGCAGAAAGTGAATACCGTCGCTTCATCAAAGGCTTATCCGATAGTATGGCAATGATTGAGTTTGATACGAGAGGCATCATTCTCAATGCAAATGATTTATTTCTTTCTTGTGTCGGATACACACGAGAAGCGATTGTTGGAAAACATCATTCGATTTTCTGTGACCGAGGCTATGTTCAGTCCCCTCGATACCAACAATTTTGGGATGACTTAAAAATGGGTAAGCATAAACGCGGTACGTTTGAGCGTCTAACCTCACAACGTGAAAGACTGGTACTTG
>NZ_JAWOVC010000704.1:0-547 GCF_033339735.1 Vibrio sp. 2033 | reverse complement strand
CGAGAAGTGCGAGAGTTCATCGAACACGACTTGGGCGAAGAAGGTATGGCGCGTTCAGTGCTGGTCGTTGCGACATCCGACAGACCAGCCATGGAGCGCGCAAAAGCGGCGTTCGTTGCGACTTCTATCGCCGAATATTTCCGAGACCAAGGCAAGCGCGTTTTGCTGCTGATGGACTCCGTCACCCGTTTTGCTCGTGCCCAACGTGAAATTGGCCTTGCCGCTGGTGAACCACCAACTCGACGCGGTTATCCGCCTTCTGTTTTTGCCGCGCTGCCAAAACTAATGGAGCGCGCAGGCCAATCGGACAAAGGCTCTATCACTGCCCTCTACACCGTATTGGTCGAAGGTGACGACATGACCGAGCCTGTCGCAGATGAAACGCGCTCCATTCTGGATGGGCACATTATCCTTTCGCGGAAATTGGCAGCGATGAACCACTACCCTGCCATTGATGTGCTCCGATCTGCAAGCCGAGTGATGAACCAGATTGTCGAAGCGGATCATCAAGCATCTGCCGCGCATCTGCGTGAAATGTTGGCGAAAT
>NZ_JAWOVC010000703.1:0-547 GCF_033339735.1 Vibrio sp. 2033 | reverse complement strand
ATCTGCAAATTCTTCTGGATTTTCTTTGAAATGAAGCGATATTTTCCTGTATTCAGGATCCATCTTCATTGCCATGTCCGCAGTAGTCATCATCGGCAAGTGTTTCTTCTGCGGATCGTGTGCGTCAGGAACATTTGGCTGGACACCTTTCGGCTGCCACTGAAAGGCACCTGCCGGACTTTTCGTCAATTCCCATTCATTACCGAACAGAGTTTCAAAATAACTGTTATCCCATTGTATTGGCGTTGGAGTCCAGGCACCTTCAATCCCGCTTGTTATTGCGTCCTGAGCTTTACCGCTTCCATGTTTGCTAAGCCAGCCAAGCCCTTGCGCTTCGATGGGTGCTGCTTCGGGCTCCGGACCGACCAATGAAGCATCGCCTGCACCGTGAGCTTTGCCAAAGGTATGGCCGCCGGCCGTAAGGGCCACCGTTTCATAATCATTCATTGCCATACGGGCAAATGTTTCTCTTACATCATGAGCCGAACCGATCGGGTCGGGGTTTCCGTCCGGTCCTTCGGGATTAACATAAATCAAGCCCATCTGC
>NZ_JAWOVC010000702.1:0-548 GCF_033339735.1 Vibrio sp. 2033 | reverse complement strand
TATCTTGTAGACCCCAGTGAACCAAAGCCAAATCTTCAGCTGGACGACCATCTTGTTCAAAACGTTTTAGCGTCGCCGAGCTTAGGTATAGCTGACTGAGAATGTCACCTAAACGCGCGGATAAACGCTCTTTACGTTTCAACGAACCACCAAGCACAGCCATTGAGATATCAGACAGAAGCGCTAGGTTGGCACTGTAACGGTTTAGCTGTTGGTAGTAGCGTTTCGTTGCATCTTTAGTCGGTGCCGATGAACCGAGACCATCGCTCAAACCAAACCAAATACTGCGAACGAGGTTACTCATGGTAAAGCTCACGTGGCCAGCTAACGCTTTGTCGAATTTCTCAACCGCGTCGCTCGTTTCTGAGTAAGCTGCGTTCATTTCTTCAAGCACGTATGGGTGACAACGAATCGCACCTTGACCGAAGATGATCATCGAACGAGTCAGAATGTTTGCACCTTCTACCGTTACGGCGATTGGAGATCCTTGGTAGCCACGAGCGAGGAAGTTCGAAGGGCCTAAACAAATGCCTTTACCGCCGACAATG
>NZ_JAWOVC010000701.1:0-548 GCF_033339735.1 Vibrio sp. 2033 | reverse complement strand
ATGCTGAATTTGCACCTTTCCATAACCTGATAGCAAAGCGAGTAACGTTTTCGTCTGTTCTGAGTCAGGTTCAAACGTCAATGGTTCACATACGGTTTTTAGTGTGACGCCTTTTTCAAGCAAGGCTCGAATGGCGTTGAGAGCCTGACTAAAATCGCGACCAAATGCTGTCAGCCACCACATCACGATGGTGTCGCCAGATTGAATCGTATTGCTAAGTTTTTGAAACGCTTCTCTTTCTGAAGGGGGAACGCAGCCACGAATTTTATCTTCAAAATGCAGCGCATCAGGAGCGGCCTCGCGCAACG
Organism: Vibrio sp. 2033; assembly: GCF_033339735.1. Classification (NCBI taxonomy): domain Bacteria; kingdom Pseudomonadati; phylum Pseudomonadota; class Gammaproteobacteria; order Vibrionales; family Vibrionaceae; genus Vibrio; species Vibrio sp. 2033. Next base: position 240 of record NZ_JAWOVC010000701.1, on the reverse strand, counting down.
CAGCAAGGTGATCACTGTGGGCTTTATTTTTTGGAGAGTAGCGCGTGTAGATATAAGTCGTCATGACCGCATTCCTCATTGGGTTGGTTCATATACTGTAATGGTCCATAAATATACAAGGGTTCATTAATGCTTACAACACTAAATGAGCCATTTAAGTTTTCTTAGAGCATATCCCAATTATCTAGGTGAGGAGTTTTATGGATGATTGGTGTTTAAAGATGTATGTTGGGGTATCTG
>NZ_JAWOVC010000700.1:0-548 GCF_033339735.1 Vibrio sp. 2033 | reverse complement strand
GCAAACCTTGTGCATCGCGAATACCAAAACCGTGTTTACCTTGCTCAAACAGATGCATTTCGGTCGCGATTTCGTGCTGGCGAAGTGCTTGCCAAAACACGAGGCTGTTTTCCGCACTCACGGCGGTATCGTCACTGGCATGTAAAAGAAAACAAGGCGGCATGTCTGACGTCACCTGTTTTTCTAGCGAGAATCGGAGAAGGTCAGGTTCACGTTCCAAATTAGCCAGTAACTCGGCACGCGAGCCCATGTGCGCAATGTCGGTGTTCATACTGATCACCGGGTACATCAAAGCGCAAAAATCGGGCTTGGCAGATACACGGTCCGCCTCATCTTGAAGAGGATAAATATCCAATGCGTGACTCGTCGCTAAGCTCGCTGCAACGTGTCCGCCAGCCGAGAAACCTAAAACACCAATCGATGATAAATGAGACGCCAAAGGCAACCGACGCACCAAACGCATTGCTCGCTGCGCGTCCGCCAGTGGCGTCCAAGCTCCAAATTCGTGCCCTTCGTTTGGCATGCGATAGGTCATCACAAACACGGTA
>NZ_JAWOVC010000699.1:0-549 GCF_033339735.1 Vibrio sp. 2033 | reverse complement strand
ATTGAACAAAACTTCGCTTTAGTTTGTCGGGCATCCTTTCCCCTCCATATCAGATTGATTGTTTACGCGTTCGCGGTTTTCATCTTCTTCGCGTTACGGTGAGTAATGATCGCTTTCGCGAACAGAGATCCAACTAACATCGCAAGGAAGAACACTACAATGCTCACGTTGCCTAATGCCAGACTCGCAACTGCAGGGCCAGGGCAAATACCGGCCAAACCCCAACCTAAACCAAAGATCGCCGCACCAGATAACAAACGTCCGTCGATGTTCTTATTGGTTGGTGTGCAAAACGCTTCACCGCTAACTGATTGTTTTCTCGGCTTGATGATTAAAAAATAGCTTGGCATGAATACCGCGAGTGCGCCGCCCATCACAAAAGCCAAACTTGGATCCCAACTGCCAGAAATATCTAAAAATCCAATGACTTTAGCTGGGTCGATCATGCCGGACACCGCCATGCCCATACCGAATAACACACCGCTCAAAAGAGCAGAAAAACGAAAAATAGTCTTGTTCATGGAATCTCTCTTAAACTAGGTGAAGTCG
>NZ_JAWOVC010000698.1:0-549 GCF_033339735.1 Vibrio sp. 2033 | reverse complement strand
AATACTTAATATAGATCTTAATAATCTATCGATTGTTAAGATCTATATTAATGACTACGCCGTTTCTATTAATGATTGTATAGCTTCATAGATATCTTGCCTGCGAACTGGCTTTGATACAAAACTATCCATGCCAGCGTCTAAGCACTTATCTTTATCACTTTCTAGCGCGTGCGCTGTTAAAGCGACGATTGGAATTGTAATTCCTTTCTTTCTAATCAGCCTAGTTGCTGTTATTCCATCCATTACTGGCATCGAGACATCCATCAAGATCATATCAATTTGAGTATCGTTTTCTTCAAGAAATGTAAGCGCCTCTGCGCCGTGGCTTGCAATATGAACATTATGGCCAAGCTTGTTAAGAATCAATTTAATGACAAGTTGATTTGATTGAGTGTCTTCGACAATAAGCAAGTTTAGAGCTTTGTTTGGTCTATTATGCTCAATTTTTACAGGACGGCTTTGGTTGTAACGTGTTAAAACTGGAATTCGAATGGTGAAGTCAGAACCCTCATTCTCGCGGCTTTTTACAGAGATTTCACCTCTCAT
>NZ_JAWOVC010000697.1:0-549 GCF_033339735.1 Vibrio sp. 2033 | reverse complement strand
TGGAACATTTTTAGGATCGCAGGATCTGTAAAGTCGTTACCGTCTTTCGCGCGCCCTTCTTTTTGAGCAATCCAAATAGAGTTGCCCGTATCCAGCGAGTGTTTGATGTAGCCAGACAACTGTCCAAGCGCTTTCATCATCTCTCGTGGAGCTTTTGCAGAACGCTTAACAATAAAGCTCTTGTTCAAACGCATCAGCTCTGTCGCACACGGTTTTTTCAGCAAATTATCGCCGATTGCAATACGCACAGTGCGGTGACCACTTTGGTACAAACCGTAGTTAACTAAAGCGGGATCCATTGCGATATCGCGATGGTTAGACACGAATAAGTAGGAGGTGTTTTTATCCAGTTTGTCTAAACCAGAGAACGTGACGCCATCCGTTGTCTTATTCAACGTATCTTGAAGGTATTTTTTCACCTCGATTTGGATCGCTTCTACGGAGTCAAGTTTGCTCCACTTCGCTTTTAGGTAAATGCGAAGGAACGGACTCATGAGCGTTTTGAACCATTTCGCTTTGTTTTCAAAACGGTGATCGAGAATCGCAGTG
>NZ_JAWOVC010000696.1:0-549 GCF_033339735.1 Vibrio sp. 2033 | reverse complement strand
AATGCGACCGAAAAATGCTGAGTGTTGCGATACTTTGATTTTGGGAACCATTGACCAATCTGCTCATCGGCCCACTTCGCATCTTTATCATCATGACAAGCGGTACAAACATTGGGCGTATTAATATGCTTGCTTAAATCTGGGCGCGGAACGTGCCAACTGTGGTCTCTGCGCGGGTCTACCTGCATATAGGTCGTCTCCGGCATGTGACACGTTGTGCATTTTGATGCTTCGGTGTTCGCTTGATGAAAGGTGTGGTTTTCTGACAGATAATCTGACGCTACATGGCATTGCGCACATACTGCTTCTTCTGGGATTTTAAGTTGGGCGGAATGTGGATCGTGACAATTTGTGCACGTTACGCCTTTCTCTGCCATGGCCGATTGCAAAAACGAGCCGTAAACATAGTCCTCATCGTAAATTTGGCCATCGTGATAATAGAGCTCAGGGGTAATTAAACTCAGACGGTACTTATCAAGAAATGCACCTTTGACGTGATCCGCTTCTTCATTCAACTGGGTACGTCGACTGTGGCACTGAGCGCAAGTT
>NZ_JAWOVC010000695.1:0-549 GCF_033339735.1 Vibrio sp. 2033 | reverse complement strand
ACTGCTGTGTTTTGTTAGTGGCTTTACGGCAGTCGTACAAGGGCTGAACCTGTAACAATTAGGCGCGATGATAATCACTTTACAAACGCCTTTTGCGCTATAAAATCGCGTCACTTTTTCTTCATCTCAATGAGCAATAGCCTATGAATCATCGTCACTACGGCAATTTTATGGCTGCGTTATCCTTCGTTATTTGGGGATTACTGCCGGTTTACTACCGTTTTCTTCCTAATGCTGCAATGGATGAGTTGCTGGCATGGCGCATTATTGGCTCGGTACCCGTAGGGATTCTTATCGTCTACGCGGTGACTCGCCATTGGCCAAATTGGTCACAGGTGTGGCGAGATAAAAAGTCTCTTTGGTATACCTTTGTGGCAAGTAGCCTAATGTGTATTTCTTGGAGTGCATTTACGTGGGCGTTGACTCACCATCGAGTGATTGATGCAAGCTTGGGCTTTTTCATCGGGCCACTTGTGTCTGTCGCTTTAGGTGTATTTGTTTTGGGAGACAAGCTTTCTAAGGGGCAATTAATTGCAATATTGCTCGCAA
>NZ_JAWOVC010000694.1:0-549 GCF_033339735.1 Vibrio sp. 2033 | reverse complement strand
GGCGTTAGTCGCCAGAAAAAGCTAGCAATCAAAATCATGTTTCTTAGCTCAAAATTTGGCAGCTGTTTGTTTGGTATACAGATTCATCGTCGATGGTCAAAACTCAGTTTCAGCAGTTTTAAGTCCAAAGTTTTGCAAGTGTCCAAGCGGTTGTTTTGTTCTTTGGTGCTGACAGAGCAGGGCAATCGAGAGTCTATTTTTGGTTGCAAATCCGCTCGGTGAGTTTGTTGAAAGTCCGCACTGTGAGATTGGCTTTCCAAAGGCTCTTTTTGGTGTAGTCAGTCCGTTTTCTGCGGCGTTGTTAATTCCAAGTGGTTTCATTGAGTAGCCGCTGAGACTACGCCTAACTTAAATGCATCAAAGCACATAAAGTTTGTTGTTCGCAAAGTTTAGTTCGGCTTAAAATTGTCGCTCGGTGCCTCGCGACTAACAAACTGCTCAAGAGGGATTCGCAACGTGTGGCATTTTTACTATGCGTTGAATTTAGTGATTAAGGTGGTATGCAGCGGCTTAGGTATTGCGTTGCTCACCCCTTAGCAGGGCGTTATG
>NZ_JAWOVC010000693.1:0-550 GCF_033339735.1 Vibrio sp. 2033 | reverse complement strand
GCACCACACTTAAATGTTGCCACCATAAACCCACCGCAATGATGAGCAGTAACAACGCCATGTACATTGGGTTACGTGAGAAGGCAAACACACCAGTTCTTACAACGGAAGATGCTGCATCAGGTTTTACTGGGTTCACGGTAGTCTTTACTTTGCGAAATTCATATACACCGGCAATCCCCATGTAGCCAGACAACAAAGTTAGTGCACCGACTACAAACTCAACAAAGGGCACTCGAATGTTCATGCTCGGCGTCAAGACTTTAAGCCCGTACATCAAGAGTATGACCAGCATAAACACCGCAACAGGTGGGACTTTGAGTTCAAGTTTTCTCAAGGTTCAGATCCTTTGAAATGGAATGTTCATCATTGGGCAAAAAGCCCAGTTGGACTGGGCTTGATGTCATTATACCAAAGTTAACAGTGCTTGAACGGGATGCTTAGGCTTTGTTCCTTCAAAGCGTTTTACTTGGCTTCGGCAAGAATAACCAGTAATCAAACATCTTTCGTTATCTAACTTATCTAGGTTTGGTTTCCAACTTAAATTGTA
>NZ_JAWOVC010000692.1:0-550 GCF_033339735.1 Vibrio sp. 2033 | reverse complement strand
ATAATGGCTGTGAGCGATACGAGATTGAATAAGAAGAAAAACTGACCTGAAGTGGATGCATCGGTTGTGCGCGACACGATGAGTGTAAGCAAAAAGGCAAATAATGCACTGAAAACTCGCGTGATTGCCGTTTTCATGCCGAGTGACAGCAAGTTCTTTTTGCCACTCGGCATAAGTAGCAGTTTTTGTTGAATGGCTTGAAACATTCTATTTCTCTAACTGTAAATGTTGTTTAGAGCGAGGCGTTGTTTTTCTTCACTGAACGTCTCATTCAACTCGGTGGTGTATTGGCGAAAATCAATGTCATCATAGTGATTGATGCAATGTGTCATTTGCTTTGCCATGTCTTCCGGTGTTTGCGCCAAAAAAGGATAGTTGAGATCTTTTGTGGCACCAATGGAACGAATCACCATAGGGAGGTGCAGCTTCGCGGCTTCTAGAATCGTTAAAGGCATACCTTCCCATGCGGCGGTATGTAAATAGAGATCGGAGGCCTGCAGTTTCTTAACCACTTCATCGCGAGGAAGCATACCCGTTACTTGTACGTCTT
>NZ_JAWOVC010000691.1:0-550 GCF_033339735.1 Vibrio sp. 2033 | reverse complement strand
ATGTGGTTTGGATCAGTAATAATACATTTTGTTATTGGACAAACTGACTGACAGGTAGGCTTTTCGTAATGACCTTTGCACTCAGTACATAAGTTAGGGTCGATTTCGAAGATGCTGTCTCCCATGCTGATCGCGCCATTCGGGCATTCCGGATCACACATGTCGCAGTTAATGCATTTGTCAGTGATGAGTAACGCCCTGATTACTTACAAGTAGGGTTACGAGTGTCCTGGCCTGCGTTTAGATTGCGCATCAACAGACCGTATTCTAGGTCCATGTCTTCAGGAACAGGAATGAATACGAAGTGGCCGTTACCTTTTGCGTCTTCAATTGACTCTGATTTGCGGTTTTCCATCGCTTCTAGAGTGAAAACAACGTTACCTTTTGGTGTCATTAACTCCAGGCTGTCACCTACAACGAATTTGTTTTTCACTTCAACTTCTGCCATGTCGCCACGACGTTTACCTGTGAACTCACCAACAAATTGTTGTGCGTCAGAGACTGAGTAACCGTAATCGTAGTTTTGGTAAGTATCGTGTGTATGACGACG
>NZ_JAWOVC010000690.1:0-550 GCF_033339735.1 Vibrio sp. 2033 | reverse complement strand
GGCCAGCCCAGAATACAACAAACTATTGAGCATTAGCGTATTCCTTGAAGTGCGTGCCATTCACGGCAACCGCGAGTTTGTCGACCAAATCCAACAACACTTGCATGATTGTATTCAAAAGAGCCCGAGCTTTATTCCGGCTTTGGTGCGAGACGCGATTGACACTCAGCCGCCACTTGGCATTTTCAACAATTTGGTGTTGGAAAAAGGTGGGGAAAACAGCAACACGTTAAACATCAAAAAGTACGCCTTGAATCTGATCATCGATCTGGCGCGTATTTTCAGTCTTGCCGCTGGCGGCTCGTTAACTGGCACAGAAGAGCGTTTTCGCTACGCAGCCCAGCACGGCACATTGTCGAAAGACAGTGTTGAAAACATCATTGGCGCGTATCGCTTTATTACTCAGGTACGTTTCCGTCATCAACTCAATGCGATTCTGGCGGGCACCACTCCAGACAACCACATCGCACCCGATGATTTCAGTAGCTTTGAGCGCAAGCACTTAAAAGATGCATTTAAGATCATCAGTGAGCTGCAAGATGTTGCGAAA
>NZ_JAWOVC010000689.1:0-551 GCF_033339735.1 Vibrio sp. 2033 | reverse complement strand
GGCAGAGGCGTGCCATTTCTGCCCATCCTACCGTGGAAAATATGGTAATCAAGAGTGCAACCGCTCTTTCGGGCGGCAAATCCAGCGGAAATGCCGCACGGGCAGCTAGTATGATTATCAATGCAGGCAAAGAAAGCATTGCATCGGCAGCTCCCATCAGAGTAAGGTCAACAATTCTTGGAGAATATCCGCTTAACAGACCGATCAGAATTCCAAGAATTGAAGCGAGCAGTGTACCGACCGGCGCTGCAATAAGGGAATACCGAACCGCGTAAACAAGTCTTGAAAAACGATCGCGACCGAGAGCATCCGTGCCCAAAAGATGCACCTTTCCCGAACCCTCCACTATACCAAACAGATGCAAATCTGATTCAAATATGCCTAAAATACTGTAACGAAAACCAGGTACAAAAAAACCTATGGAATTACGGTTATTTCGATTTTCCTCGTAGCGTAGAAAAAGCGGGTCGGTTAGCCTCACTTCGTAAAGGAATGGACGCGAAATCTGACCATTTACATTATCAAAAACCCGAATTTGTGAAGGTGGAGCA
>NZ_JAWOVC010000688.1:0-551 GCF_033339735.1 Vibrio sp. 2033 | reverse complement strand
CCAAACAAAGCCTTCACTCTCTTCAGCAATACCATTAACTAAGTCTAAATTGTCTACAAATTCTCTAATTTCAGGTGCATCCAGAGGATATTTGGCAAGCGCAATATTTAACTGTGCTAATTTCATTTCAGACCCTCCTTGGTCGGTAAGTTAGTGCAATAGCGGTAAGCGGCTTCTTATAATGCAATGTATTGCTTATGCCTTCAAAGATAAATTAGAAAGTTAGTGATTTTGACTGCCAATTACGTTGTAAAAATCGGTTTGGTACATTGGTCTTGTTGAATTCAAGACGGTACCTATAACGAGAGATTTCTTAGAGACAAACCATCCCATTTGTGCGAGAGTATTTTTAGTCGATTTGACTATCTATTTGATTTTTAATTTATATTTCGAGTTACTATGAATTAATTGCGCAAGTATCACTCGGCGTGTTCAGTTCAAGACGAGCAATACTTAAAGGAATCGCTATGTATTTTTGGGATGTACAAAGTCTGAAGAACGATATTCGAGCCAACAAACTGTCGGAAAAAGATAAGTTCTTGTATATGTTT
>NZ_JAWOVC010000687.1:0-551 GCF_033339735.1 Vibrio sp. 2033 | reverse complement strand
CTGCTTTTCGATCAGCTTTTCGAAGATCTCAAATTTCTGTTGATCGTAACGAGCAACGTTGACCGATTGTCCTAGGAACATCGGTTCTTTGAGTTGATCATTTTTTGTTTGGTTAAAAGTACTGTAAGCCATAGTGCCTCATTTCCTTTTATACCTCCCCCGCAAGGGAGGTATTCGATAATCTGTCTTTATGGATGGTGTTTTTACGCGGGTTAGATCTTACAACCGCCGCCCGCACAATCATCATCTTGTGGTTGAACCGCATCTTTTTGTTCGTCTTTCGCACCATCACGCGTGTTATGGTAGTAAAGCGTCTTAACACCAAACTTATACGCTGTAAGTAGGTCTTGAAGAAGTTTCTTCATTGGAACCTTGCCCGTCTCGTAACGCGATGGGTCGTAGTTTGTGTTTGCAGAGATCGCTTGGTCAACGAATTTCTGCATGATGCCAACAAGGTGAAGGTAACCGTCGTTAGAACCGATATTCCAAAGCAGTTCGTAGTTGTTTTTCAGTTCAGTGAACTCAGGAACAACTTGCTTCAAGATACCATC
>NZ_JAWOVC010000686.1:0-552 GCF_033339735.1 Vibrio sp. 2033 | reverse complement strand
CGTAGCTGTTGTATAGCTTGCCGTCTTTTAGCTCGACGTCTTCACAGTCTTTGTTGTTGTATTCCGCGTAACCGGTTTGTTGGTCAAGATCTGCAAGAATGGCGTAGGCATCGTGTTCCCATGTGTTTTCTAGGACGTCGCTGATGTTCGCTTTGTACTCTTGGTTCATCTCATCGTGGTTTGAACCCCAGCAGACTAGTAGGCCCTCAGAGTCTTGCATCAACATGGCATAGCCAATTTCACCATCTTTTTGCGCAAAGCTACCCATTTTCCATTCTTGACCGTTGAAGTGCGCTTGCGTGAAGCCCAAAGTCGGTACTACTGGTGGTGGCGTGACGCCTTCGATAACCGTTGGCATGCTGAGCGCAATTTGTACCGCGGTATGGCCATCTGTTGCGCTAATCGCAAGTACTGCTCCAGCTTCACCTGCTTTTGTTGGTGTGCCTTTAATGGTGATAATTGCATTACCATCCTCAGATACTGTTAGACCTTCAATGTCTACATAGTCCGCTGAGTAGTCGGTAATTTGACCGTCTTTATCTTGGAACAAAC
>NZ_JAWOVC010000685.1:0-552 GCF_033339735.1 Vibrio sp. 2033 | reverse complement strand
ACTCGTTGAATGTGTAACCACCAAAAACTTTGCCAGACAGACTTTCGTTGTCTTTAACTTCAAGTTTCTCGCTTGCGTTGTAGGTATTTGATTTGATTGAACCACTGATATCATCAAACGTTGCTTTACCGATCGATGCACCAATGTAAGGAGCTGCGTTTGCCATAGAACAAGTTGCTAGAAGGGCTGCTGTTAGCCATGTTTTCTTTAACATTGTATTTCACTGCCTGTTTTATTATTGAGTTTGTGTATCGCCCTTCCTTAAGCATGTCGCGTTATCCATCTCGCTTGGCGTTAAACCGATCGAGATGTTAGTGAATAAAAACTCAATAAAACACGAAATAATTAGACACAACTTTTCTATTTTCCTTCTTAATTAAGAATATTTAATCTTAATTACAGACACTGCTGCTTTAACCAGTTGGTCAGTTTGACGATCTCGGCCTGCTTTGCTCGGTTCTTCTTGTGCACAAAATAAAAACTGTCGCCGGTTTCTAAACCATGAGATGGGATGTAAACCAAGTCTTGTGCTTTATCTCGCTCGTTCAACAT
>NZ_JAWOVC010000684.1:0-552 GCF_033339735.1 Vibrio sp. 2033 | reverse complement strand
CAAGAGACAGAGCTACATCGTACTTCGCACAAATTTCACAGATCTCGCGGAAATGGGTGTATAAGAAGCTTTCTTGGTGATGCGCTAGACACCACTTAGCGATAATCGAGCCACCACGCGAAACAATCCCCGTCACTCGTTTCGCCGTCATTGGAACATAGCGAAGTAGTAAACCAGCATGGATAGTAAAGTAATCAACCCCCTGCTCTGCTTGTTCGATTAACGTGTCGCGCATGACTTCCCAATTCAGGTTCTCAGCAATGCCATTTACTTTCTCCAAAGCCTGATACATAGGAACCGTACCAATTGGCACCGGGCTATTGCGTAAAATCCATTCGCGAGTTTCATGAATGTTACGGCCGGTAGAAAGGTCCATCACGGTATCGCCACCCCAGCGTGTCGCCCAGACAAGTTTTTCCACTTCTTCTTCGATTGAAGACGTGACCGATGAGTTACCAATATTGGCATTCACCTTAACTAAGAAGTTACGGCCAATAATCATTGGTTCAGATTCTGGATGATTGATATTCGAAGGAATGATGGCGCGACCTT
>NZ_JAWOVC010000683.1:0-553 GCF_033339735.1 Vibrio sp. 2033 | reverse complement strand
CTATGTGAACCAAACCCTTAGCGATTTTGAACTGCTTGGCTAAGAACTTGGTGAGGTGAGCATTGGCTTTGCCATCGACAGGCGGTGCAGTGATGGCGATTTTGAGCTCTTCACCGTGCAAGCCGACGATCTTATCACGGCTTGCTTTGGGTTGAATATAAAGCTTAAGGACGATGTCCTCGCCATCTTGCCAAACTGCTGCGGACATTACAGTTGGAACCAAATAGGACCAATGATATCGCCCATCAAGAAGTTTGCGAATTGCAAACCGATGAACAGAACCAGCACGCTCAAATCCAAGCCGCCAAAAGCAGGAAGCACGCGACGAATTGGTGCGCACATTGGCTCGGTCAATTGATGGAACACGTATTCAATTGGGCTACGGCCTTGGCTCACCCAGCTTAGGATTGCGCGAATCAACAATACCCAGAACAGAAGGCCACCAGCAGCTTTTAGTAGTGATAACAAACCCAAGAATAGGAAATCAACGCTGAAAGAGACAGTGCCGTTAGACGCAATCAGAATCAGCGCGACAAATTTCAATACACACAGC
>NZ_JAWOVC010000682.1:0-553 GCF_033339735.1 Vibrio sp. 2033 | reverse complement strand
ACCCTACAATGAGTCGTTGCAACTAGAATTCGTTATGCTTAATTGCTGTGCGAAAAACCGTGCCGAAATGAATGGTCCTCATACAGTAGCCTCTGCCAAACAATTGTTTGAGAAAATACTGGATGACGAAAATATTTATAGTATGGCGGTACTTGAGAGTACGAGCCGTGACTATATGGGGCATGTATTCATTTCCCATCTCGATTCCGAACCCGAATTAGGTTTTATTTTTGATAAGGCGTATTGGGGTAAAGGGTTAGCGACAGAAGCGCTAAAAGCGTTTTTCCCTAAAGCGTGCCGCGAATTGGAACTACATAAGGTGAAAGCGAATGTAAACAGCAATCACCAAGCATCAATGGCGGTATTGGAAAAACTGGGATTTGTTAAAACAAGAGAAAGTAAGGACTTATTCGGCCCTTACTTTGAAATGGAATTTACAAGCGATGTGGCGGTAGGTGAAAGCTCTGCGGCCTGAATCCAACCATTGTCAATTGGCCTTGATAGCAGTCATCGCCAAGAGATGAAAACTCAAATTGATACACTGTATGCCAAA
>NZ_JAWOVC010000681.1:0-554 GCF_033339735.1 Vibrio sp. 2033 | reverse complement strand
GAAGTCCCCGGCTCGGGAATTGCCGAAACCACTACCTTGTCTCCGGTTTCTATTTCGTCAATTTCTACCGAAACTGCAGATGCCAGTGACGTCGGATTATCAGGCGAAACTTTTTTGAATTGAGTCTTATCGTTTATTGCGGCCGTGGTAACACCGTCTTTGGTCTGGATCTTGATTGCACCGGGCTCGACGGTTACAACTTCACCGGCAATCAAAACAGGCTTAATCCCGCCGGCTTGCGCCGAAACGGAGCCGGTGGTAATCAACAAAGCGCAAAGAATAAAAAAAGAGTATAAAAAAGTTTTCATAAAAGCTTTCCGGACATGGCCGTAATTTGAACAAATCACACAAGTCTTTAATACGAATAACTTCCGCAAAAGTTGCCGAAAGTATAGACGTTAATTTTATCGCAGAGGTTTACAGATTATTGTAAAGTTTTGTAAGAAAAGGTACTTATCGGTCAAGAAGCAATAACACCCTGACGCCGGCCCGTGACGGCCAGCCCCACACCTGCAGCAAAAATCAGCAAAAGGGCAACTGTCCACAAATACGGC
>NZ_JAWOVC010000680.1:0-555 GCF_033339735.1 Vibrio sp. 2033 | reverse complement strand
CATTTTACTTCCCCTTTGGGCGCTTGCTTTATTCAATATCAAATCGCATACCACCAACGAAAAGTGAACTGTAAAAGGCATGGAGCGATGCGAGCATTGATAAAATCTAGAGTATTAGAAGATCAACAACGTATCATTTAATCAATTGATTCCTCCCTACTTTTCAACAGATTTTATTGACAAAAAAGCCGTTGTTCATCAACGGCTTTCTGTTCACTTTCATTGCTTTAATACAACCGATTGATGAGAAAAGCTAAAAAGCGATACCTATCACGGCTTCCAACATTTTTAACTCTTCATGAGTCAAAAAATCCGTCGATTGCCTGCTGAGCACACTGCTATTGAATTCAACTATTGCTACATTCTGTTGCTCGTCTTTTTCATTTTTTGGTTGCTCCGGGGAAAAGTTGGTATTTTGCGTAACCATATTTGCTCCTACCCTATGCTTTATTTAGAGAAGCACTAAGCCATTTACTTCCGCTGCTTATGCGAATTTTTTTATCATGTCAGAGAGTTCATTCGTACAGTTTTGCACTCTGCTGTTCATCTGGTTGG
>NZ_JAWOVC010000679.1:0-556 GCF_033339735.1 Vibrio sp. 2033 | reverse complement strand
AACGGTACTGCTCCGCTTTGAGAGCCGTTGGCTCAAGCAGCATCGCGGAAGCAATTTCTACTCCATAATGCGGCGCAAACCAAATGGGTAAGGTATTTCCACCTAACGCATGCTGAGTGTTGTAAGCGACGATCGGCGAGTCCGACACACAATCATAAAATACCGCGGTATCACTGTAGCCCAGCGCTTCCCCCACTGTCACCACTAGGCCAGTTTCTTCCCACACTTCTCTTTGCGCCGCTTCGGGTGGCGGCTCACCAGCGCTGATGGTTCCACCGGGCAGCGAAATTTGACCGGTCAAAATTTCATTCACCAGCAATAACTTGTTGTCGACACGCACAATACAGAGCGCGCCTTTAATTCCATTCAATGACGCACCGGATACCGATTTTGCCATTGTCATTGAAGACGTAGAAAGCAAAGCAGAAAAGAGAGGGAGAAAAAACAACTGTCTCAGCACAAGATAAACCTTTAATGAAGAGAATAATGACCAATGCATGATGGCAGTATTACCAATATTTTTCGACATAAATTAAGTAACGAGTTATGCATATGA
>NZ_JAWOVC010000678.1:0-556 GCF_033339735.1 Vibrio sp. 2033 | reverse complement strand
CTGCAAAAGAGCTAAATGTCACTCGCGCGGCGGTCAGTCAGCAAGTTAAATCGTTGGAACTTCAGTTAAACGCGATACTTTTTGAGCGCAATGGTGCGCAGCTTTTATTAACACAAGTTGCCCAAGCCTACTTGCCTGTTGTTAGCCAGACTTTGCAGATGCTATCTGTAGCAACTCAACACCTTTTTGCTCGCCAGAAAAATACTCAACTGACGCTTCATGTCGCTCACAGCTTTTGTTCTCAATGGTTAATGCCGCGCTTGGCTGATTTTCATCGTCAGCACCCTGATGTCGTGATAAAAATTTCAACGACTGCCAACACGGTGCCGAATACTAGTGCCATTGCGGATGTGGAGATCATCAACGGTTATGGAGAGTGGCAATCAGAGCAGGCTGTTCAACTTACCCAAGAAAACTGGATAGTAGTGGCGAGCCCTGGTTTTTTAAATCTTAATTCGGTCATTCATCTTACCGATATCGCGCTAGCGCCTAAACTGTGCACGGGCGGATACCATGAATCGTGGCAAGCTTGGCTGTGTTTTCAGGGCTATGAAGG
>NZ_JAWOVC010000677.1:0-556 GCF_033339735.1 Vibrio sp. 2033 | reverse complement strand
ACCATTGCTGGAAACATAAGTCGAGGTGCCCACTTCGCCAAATGGCCAGTTGCTACGTTTGGCGTTTACATAACCATCGGTGGCAAACAAATGGTGACCGTCTGAGTTCATTGGTTCAACTTTGCCACCAAACCAGCTTTTCGGGAACGAGTGTTCACGGTTGTAGCAATCCCCTTCTTGACTGTATTGACCGCATTGGTCGGTTACTTTCGTGAAACTCACTGCGTCGTTGCCCGCAGGCTTCTCTGAATACATATCAAGAATGGAGCCGTCTTTCTCGTAGTAGTTATCCAAATCTGCGTCTTTTACCAAAGTCCAAATCGCTGAATAGCCACGGCTGGAGTGATTTTTGATGATGTTAAACAACGCCGTTTTGAGTGCGTAGCCTGTCTTGCCAGACGCGGCTTGATAATACCCATCAACCACTGGTGGAGTCGTGGTGGTGTCACCTAACGTAAAATCAGTGGTTTCGCTTTTGGCGAACTCAGCGCCAGAAGCAAGGGTCTTGGTTCCTTCCATCAACGTGTACGAACCCGCGCCACTTCCACAACAAATG
>NZ_JAWOVC010000676.1:0-556 GCF_033339735.1 Vibrio sp. 2033 | reverse complement strand
TTTTAATGAGTGTATAGATATCTAAGTAAACTCAATACTTTAGCTTGATACGTTTAACATCATGAGCCAAATTAGATATAAGTGCAAATTACATCAATGACGTGCACATAGCAATGCACTGCTGCTCAGATTCGTCATTTGATGGCTTTTTAAGATCAAAAAAGGGTGCGCTCTTGAGCCACACCCTAAATCAAATTAAAGATAGAAAGAAGTGATTAACCTTCCACCACCTTCATTAACAACTGCCCATCATACAGAGCTTGTTTTATCAGCGCAGCGCCCGGCATCGTCGCTTGTTTATAAAAGCGAGATTCCACCAGCTCAAGATCTTGGTGATAAACAGGCAAGCTTTGTTCTTCAATACAACGGCGAACGGCTGGATAAAGCACCTCTTTCGCTTGGTTAATTACCCCACCAATCAAAATCTTTTCTGGGTTAAACAAGTTGATCACGATAGCAATTGCAGAACCTAAATAGCGCCCCAATTTTTCAATCACATCAACCGCGAGAGGATCGCCATTTGCCGCGGCTTCACAGATACTTTCGATACTCATCT
>NZ_JAWOVC010000675.1:0-556 GCF_033339735.1 Vibrio sp. 2033 | reverse complement strand
GCCTGCTTCGTTTAGCTCTTCTGCTATTCGCACTGAGCCGTAACGTGCCCGATATTGGGCAAAGGTACACATGACGAGCTGTTCAAAGCGCTTTCGCCGCTTTGAACGCTCACTCGGCGTATGATGACACCACTTATAGTAACCGCCTCGACTCACCTCTAACGTACGGCACATTAAGCTAATGGAGTACTCACCGACATAGCTTTCAATGAACTCGTACTTCACTCTTGCTGCTTCGCGAAGTACGCCGAGACCTTTTTTAGGAATTCCATTTCATCTTTGAGTCTCTTGTTCTCGCGCCTTAGCGCTCGAAGCTCTTCGGACTCTTTCTTCGAATAGTCGACACCATCTAAGGTGTTAAACTGTTTATCAGATAGGCGTGTGAACTGGCGCTTCCAGTTCCGGATCTGCTGAGCACTGATACCCAGTTCCTTGGCAACGGAGACGGCTGTTCGGCCAGGAAGACTGGCCAAGCGAACTGCTTCTTTACGGAACTCTTCGGTGTACGCTGGATTACGATGTTTAGCCATAAATCACCTCTCAATTAGACCCTAGA
>NZ_JAWOVC010000674.1:0-557 GCF_033339735.1 Vibrio sp. 2033 | reverse complement strand
TGGATTGCGAGTCCCGGCGGTTACGTAATGGACTCAATCCCTAACCTTTATGACTCAGTTTTAGTGCTGGATTTTAAGAGTCTATATCCCTCTATTATTCGCTCTTTCTTGATCGACCCAATGGGTTTGGTCGAAGGTTTATTACTGGACATTGGTAAGGATGACGATCAAGCCGTGCCTGGTTTTCGTGGTGGTCAGTTTCATCGTTCGAAACACTTTTTGCCAGAGATGATCGAAAAGCTTTGGGCGGCACGAGATGTTGCGAAGAAAAACAACGAGAAAGCTTTTTCTCAAGCAATCAAAATCATCATGAACTCGTTTTATGGCGTATTGGGCTCATCGGGATGTCGTTTCTTTGATACTCGATTAGCTTCCAGTATTACCATGCGTGGGCATGAAATCATGAAGCAAACTAAAGTGCTGATTGAAAACAAAGGCTATCAAGTGATTTATGGAGATACAGACTCAACATTTGTCTCTTTGAATGGTTCATACAGCCAAGCGGAAGCGGATGAAGTCGGCAATCACTTGGTTGAATACATAAACTCTTGGTGGCA
>NZ_JAWOVC010000673.1:0-557 GCF_033339735.1 Vibrio sp. 2033 | reverse complement strand
TATTCAGCCGTTAGCTTGTAATACTTACCAAATTCTACTGCACCCTGAGTCTCCAGTTGCGTTTAAAGCTGGCCAATACCTGATGGTTGTGATGGGAGAAAAGGACAAACGCCCATTCTCGATTGCAAGCAGCCCTTGCCGACATGAAGGCGAATTAGAGCTTCATATCGGAGCTGCTGAACACAACGCTTACGCCATCGAAGTTGTCGAAGCGATGAAAGCTGCGTTAGAAACAGGTAATGATATTGAAATCGATGCGCCGCACGGTGATGCGTGGGTACAAGAAGACAGTGAACGCCCGCTGTTATTGATCGCTGGTGGTACAGGTTTTAGTTACGTACGTTCGATTCTGGATCATTGCGTAGCGCAGAATAAAACCAACCCTATCTATTTATACTGGGGTGCTCGTGATAATTGCCAGCTGTATGCGAAAGACGAATTGCTCGAACTTGCACAGAAATACGCAAATGTTCACTTTGTTCCGGTTGTTGAGGAAGCCCCAGCAGATTGGCAAGGGAAAGTCGGTAATGTACTACAAGCCGTGAGTGATGATTTCG
>NZ_JAWOVC010000672.1:0-558 GCF_033339735.1 Vibrio sp. 2033 | reverse complement strand
CGAGTTCTCATACGATGAAGCGCAAAATGCCATCATTGGTGTTCAAGATGGCAATGAAGTCCTACGCATTGAAATTGAAGCGACTTCGCTAGGTCGTGATATCGAGTTGGAGGTGACGACCACCATAAGCCAAGGCATTGACCATGTTGCGTCTGTAGATGACGGGCAGGTGTCGATTGTTGGTGACCGCATCAGTATTGAGTTTGAGATGACGGGTACCGATATTGGTGGTAACAGCATTCGTACGCCAATTGATTTTGTCACGACGATTATCGATGGCGATAATCCAGCGCCGCAAGACATCTCGTTTGAGAACGAAGAATCTTCATCGACGCCAATTATGGGGACGTTTGTCGAAATTGGCAGTGACCAGTTGGCTTCTGTCACTTTTAATCAGGAAAGTTTGTCGCAATTTGATGGTTTGTTGAGTGACAACCAAGCGACGGTTGCGACCTTGTCTGAAGATGGCAGTAACATCACGTTAACCGTAGCTGGCACGGGAGAGGTGGTATTAAGCATCACTTTAAACACCGATGGCACTTACCAATTTGAACAGTT
>NZ_JAWOVC010000671.1:0-558 GCF_033339735.1 Vibrio sp. 2033 | reverse complement strand
GAAAGCGTTGTCCATCGTTGCGAACCACCCTGTCGAAGTGCAGTGTGCAGGTCGTACTGATGCGGGTGTACATGGTACGGGACAAGTTGTTCACTTTGATACCAACGTTAATCGAAAAATGGTGGCTTGGACGATGGGCGCAAATGCGAACATGCCAAGTGACATCGCTGTTCGCTGGGCAAAAGAAGTTCCTGATGACTTCCATGCGCGATTCTCAGCAACAGCGCGTCGTTACCGCTACATCATTTTTAATCACGCATTGCGCCCAGGCATTTTGAGCTCGGGTGTGAGCCATTATCACGGCGAGCTAGATGAAAAGAAAATGCATGAAGCCGGGCAATATTTGTTAGGTGAAAATGACTTTTCATCATTCCGTGCAGCGCATTGTCAATCGTTGAGTCCGTGCCGTAATTTGATGCACCTAAACGTCACTCGTCATGGTGATTATGTTGTTATCGACATTAAAGCGAACGCGTTCGTTCACCACATGGTTCGAAACATCACAGGTAGCCTGATTAAAGTCGGTCGTGGTGAAGAAAAACCAGAGTGGATCAAGTG
>NZ_JAWOVC010000670.1:0-558 GCF_033339735.1 Vibrio sp. 2033 | reverse complement strand
AAGGTAAATTGCCCGTACTGAAAAGTGCTTTGGAGCGTGCTAATGAAATCAAGCACCCAGTCGGTACGCAAAAAGACATCGATCATCTTGATGAACTACTTGCAAACGCTGATATAAAGACAGAAACGGTGATCGCTTTACAACCAATCAGCCAGAAGCCTCGCGCAACTCAGTTGTGTATCGAAACGTGCATCTCGCGCAATTGGCGTCTATCTATTCAAACTCATAAATACCTAAGTATTGCTTAAGCTCGGAGAGTAAAATGAAAAAAGCTGTTGTTGTTTTCAGTGGCGGGCAAGACTCGACAACCTGTCTCGTACAAGCCCTTAAAGAGTTTGATGAAGTGCATGCAATCACTTTTGATTATGGCCAACGTCATAAACTGGAGATCGAAGTTGCACAAAAGATCGCCAAAGATCTTGGTGTAAAAGCGCATAAAGTGATGGATGTTGGTTTACTGAATGAACTTGCTATCAGCTCTCTGACACGTGATGAAATCCCTGTTTCTCACGAATTACAAGAGAATGGCTTACCGAACTCGTTTGTGCCTGGCCGTAA
>NZ_JAWOVC010000669.1:0-558 GCF_033339735.1 Vibrio sp. 2033 | reverse complement strand
CTTCTGCTCAATGTCTTGTTTAGCAATGTCACCCACCACCACGACTTGTGCACTCTGCGGTGTGTAGTGCTTAGCGTAGAACTCACGTACATCATCAAGCGTTAGCGCACTGACCCCGGCTTGCGTGCCGTCTTTCGGACGAGCGAAAACAGAATCGCCATACAGCACTTGTCGACTTGCTTGAGATGCCATCCAACTTGGATTTTGATGTTCGTACACAAGCCCTTCGAGTGCCTGCATTTTCACACGATCAAAATCTTCTTGTTTGAACGCTGGCGACAGCAGCATCTCTTCAACAATTTTCAGTGTTGGCTCTAAATTCTTTTCTAAAGAAGAAACGCTGATGTTCGTCGTGTAGCCTGTGGCATCGACAGAGATCATGCTGCCGAGTTTATCGAGCTCAGCTTGAATTTGTTCCACGCTACGTTTGGTCGTTCCTTCTTGCAACATAGCGGCTGTCAGTTGCGCTAGGCCTTCTTTGCCTTTTTCCACAAAACGCGTGCCCGCAGGCAAGCTGAATTGCATCATGACTGTCGGAGTTTCGTTGCTCACGGTGAC
>NZ_JAWOVC010000668.1:0-558 GCF_033339735.1 Vibrio sp. 2033 | reverse complement strand
TCGTCTCTTCACAGGAATCTTTTACTGAAACTCCTACTCTGCCTAACAAGGCGTTCGCGAACTGCTTCCTCATTTTCATAGCCAGTTCGATTTCTGCAAGATCATTCACTTTCCCGCAGTATATGTATTCCATCAACGGGTTATTGAAATCCTGCCTTGCTTGTTTAGCCAGCTTCTCAATTGGTCTGGTCAACATGTAAATGGATAATGCCGAAAGTAACGCTGCTGCGCTGAAAGCCACCATTGGTGATTGATTCATCTCTAGAAGTAACAAGCCCAAAAAGTTCGAAATAAAAAGGAAAAAGGCAGCTCTCATCCAAAGACGTGTTCGAGGTAGGTAAAGTTGAAGCGGTTTTTTATCATTTCGCAGTTTCGCGTAAGCTTTCTCTGCGCGTTTGACATAAATACGTTCTGGTTTAAAACGGACAGATTGGTATTCAACAATTTCACCGGTGTATTTGATTGGCGATGCAAACGCATCCACCCAGTAATACCCTCCATTGTTTCGTCTGTTTTTCACCATTCCCATCCAATGTTTCCCAGCTTTGAGATGAGACC
>NZ_JAWOVC010000667.1:0-558 GCF_033339735.1 Vibrio sp. 2033 | reverse complement strand
GTCGGTTTGTTGATCGAGAATGGACTGTAAATCCTTGTTGAGTCGTTCTCGCTCGGATAGCAGTTCATCCAACTCGTGTTGGCCCAGCACCGAGCGCAGCGTCGTTTGTGCTAACTGGCTGGTGGCATCGCTGTAACTTTCAATATTGTTGATTGCCATTTGTGGGTCAACCACACGAAAATACACCACCGCGTTAACGCGCACAGAGACGTTATCTTTGGTGATCAAATCTTGTGTTGGCACATCCAGCACAATGGTTCGTAAATCAACACGCACCATTTGTTGGATGAAAGGAATCAAAATGATCAAGCCTGGGCCTTTTACTTCTTGAAATCGCCCCAGAAAGAACACAACGCCTCGTTCGTACTCGCGCAGAACCTTAAACATTTGTGTCGCTAATGCGAACAGCAGCACCACGATCACAGCAACAGTGTAGAGCATCATAAACGCCTCCTATTCTTTAGGGCGGTCATTGGGCTTCACCGTTAAGGTTAGCCCTTTAACATGAACAATGGTGACCGATTCACCTTGTTTGAGTTCTTGATCTTGTTCGGTCTT
>NZ_JAWOVC010000666.1:0-558 GCF_033339735.1 Vibrio sp. 2033 | reverse complement strand
CTTCTAGTCGACTGATTTCCTTCTCCAATTGTTGTGGAGACATCACTTCGTAAGTTTGAGATGGTTCAGCCACTTTAGACAGTGGCACTTGCTTAGTATTGCGTTGACGTTTGGACTTAGTAATGTCGCCCAATTCCATAATATCCTTGATATTACGTTTTAACGCTTGCGGCGTAATGCCCATTTTCTCGTTGTACGCTTGCTGCTTCTCACGACGACGATTGGTTTCATCCATCGCTTTTTTCATCGATTTTGTAATGCTATCCGCATAGAGAATCGCTTTACCCTCAATGTTTCGTGCAGCACGACCTATCGTCTGAATGAGTGAACGTTCTGAACGCAAGAAACCTTCTTTGTCGGCATCCAAAATTGCCACCAGCGAGACTTCCGGCATATCCAAACCTTCTCGAAGCAAGTTGATACCCACTAAGACATCGAACTCACCTAAGCGCAAATCTCGAATGATCTCGACGCGCTCTACCGTGTCGATGTCGGAGTGAAGATAACGAACACGAACATCATGCTCATGCAGATATTCCGTTAAATCTTCCGCCATTC
>NZ_JAWOVC010000665.1:0-558 GCF_033339735.1 Vibrio sp. 2033 | reverse complement strand
GCACGAAAGAGTGCTCAACACTTTTTAATAGCTCGGTTAAGTTTCCGACTAACTGACTATCGTGTGTCGTAACTTTATCTGGCAAATCGAACCAAACTTGTCCATCACCCCAGTACAAGTTCAGTTTGCCTTGTTTGAGATCTTGATACATATCCAAGGCGGTAAAATCGTATCGGCCAGAAGAGAATTTTTCTTGCAAGTTCAGTTTGGTGACTTGTTTTTGAATCGCGGCATCGGAGACGCTTTGAGATTCTGGCGATATCCACTCCATCGGCACGGCGTGTACGCTGTTCCAATAAAGATCAAACTGATCCGCCGTTTGCTGCACGGCTTCCCCGTAGAGCAGTAAATCGAAGTCGCCGAACTCTACTTCTGATTCAAAAGAGAAATACTCGTTACCAATATTTCGTCCACCGACAATCGCAGAGACACTGTCAGCAATCAGCGATTTATTGTGCATTCGGCGGTTCAGACGTTCGAAGTCACTGGTTAACGCAAAGATTCGTGCAGAGCGGTATTGATGAGGATTGAACAGGCGTATTTCAATATTGGGGTGCG
>NZ_JAWOVC010000664.1:0-559 GCF_033339735.1 Vibrio sp. 2033 | reverse complement strand
CACCGTGAGTGGTAACAATATACTATCAAGTGGAGCGTTCGCAGACAGTTCGGGTATATCCAACGTAATTCAGAACAGCGGAAACAACGTTTTAATCCA
The DNA here is from genome assembly GCF_033339735.1 of Vibrio sp. 2033. Lineage (NCBI taxonomy): Bacteria > Pseudomonadati > Pseudomonadota > Gammaproteobacteria > Vibrionales > Vibrionaceae > Vibrio > Vibrio sp. 2033. Next base: position 460 of record NZ_JAWOVC010000664.1, on the reverse strand, counting down.
GAACTCTACCGTCGTTAACCTGACACTCAAGTAAACAATATGAAAGTATTAAATAACTTAATTTGGCTGATGCTCGTTTATTCAGCATCAGCCATTTCATTAGAACTGCTACCTTACCGAGCACATTACTCTGTTCCTGTTAAAAGCTACAAAGAAATAGTGTTCGGTGATGTTTTTCGCCAACAGTATGACTTCAGCTGTGGCTCTGCCGCCCTGGCTTCTCTTCTCACTTTTCATTATGCAACAGAGTCATCTGAACAAGATATCTTCAAAAGCATGTTTGAAAAAGGTGATAAAGAAAAAATCAAAGAGAAAGGTTTTTCTTTGTTGGAAATGAAGCTTTACTTGGATTCCCTAGGGTTACGTTCTGACGGCTTTCAAGTAGGAATGGAGAAAATTAAAGAAGTCGGTGTCCCTGGGATTACTCTCGTTAATTTCGATGGGTATATGCATTTTGTTG
>NZ_JAWOVC010000663.1:0-559 GCF_033339735.1 Vibrio sp. 2033 | reverse complement strand
CTTTCCAGTCCGGCAATAGTTGAATCAACTTACCCGTTCTGAACTCATCACCAAGCAAATACGTAGCGAGATACGCAATCCCCCATCCAGCAATCGCGGCGTCACGGACAGCTTCTGCTAAATCGACAGAGTAGTTTCCGGAGACTTTTACGTTTAGTTCTTGTTGTCCCTTGGTAAATGCCCATCCTGTGTAATCACGCTCCCAACTGCGATAGATCAAGCAGTTGTGCAAAGACAAGTCGTTCGGCTCAGTCGGAGTATCATACTTAAGCAAATAATCCGGCGATGCTGCCACCACAAACTGGCAGTCCGTCAAACGCTGCGCAATGTAGCCCTCTGGTAGGTGCTCATTGTTTGTTACCCACAGATCGAGCCCTTCCGCCAGCATATCGACCTTGTAGTCAAACAAATGCACTTCCACTTGAAGCTGTGGATACAACTCACGCAGCTCTTGAATCGCAGGAATGATGTGCAGCGTTCCAAATGATTGAGATAACCCGAGGCGATCCAGCCCAGCCACTTCATCCCTTTGGCTTTCCATTTCTAACGTCGCACTACT
>NZ_JAWOVC010000662.1:0-559 GCF_033339735.1 Vibrio sp. 2033 | reverse complement strand
TATTGAAGCTGGTGACATCACATACAAAGATGTGTTGACCGTGCAGCCATTTGGCAACATGCTTTCTTACGTCGATATGTCTGGTCAAGAAGTCTTGGATTACCTAAACATTGTTGCAACCAAGCCAGTTGATTCAGGTGCTTACGCGCAGTTCGCGGGTATCTCTATGCGTATTGAAAATGACAAAGTCACCAATGTATTTATCGGTAACAAGCAACTGCGTTTAGATGGTCGCTACCGCTTCACGGTGCAAAGTTACAACGCTTCTGGTGGCGATGGTTACCCTAAAATTGATACGCACCCTGGCTACGTCAACACAGGTTTTACCGATGCAGAAGTCTTGAAAGACTATCTAGAAAGCCATAGCCCAATTGACGTTAACGAATACGCACCTTCTGGTGAGGTGATGTACCAAACAAACAATGTGGTCAATCAATAGAGTTTGATTGCGAAAAAGCGTTTGACTCAAACTCGCTGATATCATTAACTAAAAGCGCAGCTCCCATTGATGGGGGCTGCGTTTTTTATTTTTATAAGGAGAATCTTGATGACTCCGGCC
>NZ_JAWOVC010000661.1:0-559 GCF_033339735.1 Vibrio sp. 2033 | reverse complement strand
AACGTCTTTAGACGCGGCTACCATGCTCGTAAGAAAACCAATATTCATCTTATTTACACGCTAGACATCATCGTTGAAGGCGATGAAACCGCGTTGCTAGCGAAGTTCGCAAACGATCCTCACGTTCGCCAAACGCCAGACATGGAATACAAGTTTGTTGCGAAAGCACCTGAGAACCTAACAGAGCGCCCAATCGTCATCGGTTTTGGTCCATGTGGTTTGTTTGCTGGTTTGGTGTTGGCTCAAATGGGTTTCAACCCAATCATTGTTGAACGTGGTAAAGAAGTACGTGAACGTACTAAAGATACTTTCGGTTTCTGGCGTAAACGCACGCTAAACCCAGAATCAAACGTACAGTTTGGTGAGGGCGGTGCGGGTACGTTCTCTGACGGTAAGCTGTACAGCCAAGTGAAAGATCCAAACTTCTACGGTCGCAAAGTGATCACTGAATTTGTAGAGGCTGGCGCACCAGAAGAAATTCTATACGTAAGTAAACCGCACATCGGTACTTTCAAGCTGGTAACGATGATCGAGAAAATGCGTGCGACTATCATCGAGC
>NZ_JAWOVC010000660.1:0-559 GCF_033339735.1 Vibrio sp. 2033 | reverse complement strand
TTGAGCCTCAGCACGAATTTGTTCTGCTTTACTGCTGTCATCCAGTCCTTGATAAGCCAAGATCAAGTTATTGTAGAACGCAGGGCGTGGCTTATCTTTAATGATCTGCAATGACCAATCAATATAAGGTTGAATCAAACTTGGATCTTGCTTGTACAGACCAATATTCAAAAAGGTACTGTAAACGTCCCAGTCAAATCTGTCTTTCCATACGACCGGGTTACTTACCTGATTCAAAATATCAGGGTTAGTTGGTCGCGTAGTTTCGAACTTCGTCAGAATGTAGTTCGTGTGTAGTGCGCTCACCATATAGAAGGTAAACACGGCCGGAATTACCAAGCTAAAAACGCGCAGTAGACTTTTGGTCACTTTGCTAAACCCAACTTGGCGATAGCGCGAGACACGCTGGTCGACCCAATACAGCAAAATGATGAAAATCAGCCAGTGCACGAGAGAGTGATAAAACGGATATTCCAACTGAGAGTGAAGTACGATAGGAATGAATAACGCGAGCAACGCTAGGCGTGTGCCACGTTTGGCTTGATAAATCCTATGTAAA
>NZ_JAWOVC010000659.1:0-559 GCF_033339735.1 Vibrio sp. 2033 | reverse complement strand
GACGATCGAGAAGAGCAAACGGTCTGGCATTGATGTGTTGTTTTACGAGCTGAATATGCCAAATCGCTTTGTTGATACCATCGAAGAAGCGACAGGAGTTAAGCTCTACCGTTTTTCTCACATGACGCATGGGGAATACGAGGCGAACAAAGTGGAAGTTGAGATGCGCGAAAATGTTGAGACCTTGATTGAAGCGATGAAGTTCGTGGCAAGCAAACACGCACAGGAGAAAGCGTAATGCTTGGTCCTTCTATCTCGATAGATAATTTAAGTCTCCAATACGGTGACAACGTGATATTGCAGAATGTTACTACAACCTTCGAGCCGGGCAAGTGCCATGTGATCATGGGTCCAAATGGTGGAGGAAAAACCTCGTTGTTGCGCTCCGTACTTGGACTTACGCCTTTTACTGGCGACATTTCCGTTCACTGGCCGAATAAGACTTACAATAAGCATGGCGGAAACGTTGGTTATGTTCCTCAACAAGCGATGTTTGAAGCCACCTTACCGCTAACGGTGATGGACTTTGTGTTGCTGAACCAAACACGAATCCCACTAT
>NZ_JAWOVC010000658.1:0-560 GCF_033339735.1 Vibrio sp. 2033 | reverse complement strand
CGGATTTCAAAAGTATTTGGAACAAGCCGTTACCTTTGGGTAGCGGCTTTTCTTTATCTACTGATCTAAAAATATTAGTGAAGAAATACGCGTGACACTTTCGCATCACGCGATTCACACTCTTTTATGAGTAGCGCTGGAGTTGCTCCGTTTCCTGAATGGGCTTCAATGCTGCGATAGCGAAGCCAAAGAGTAATACGGCCAATACAGCGACCCATTCACTCCCTACATCATAAGCAAATCCAGCAAGCGCAGACCAAATTGCGACGCCAAAGTGCATCATGCTCATCGCAGATGACATTAAAACTCCTCGATATTCATCCGATAAGCTCGCTATATAAGCCTGTAGAGCCGGAGAGCCTATACCGCCTGCCAACGACCAAATTGCCAATATGGGAAGATAGGCCACGAATTGGCTCGCACCACACGCAAATACCCAGATGCTACATGGCATGCACACCATAACCGCAATACGCATTACAGCTCGGCCACTTCCAAGGCGATGAGAAGCTCGAGTCGTGAGTAGATTTCCAAGAACACTCACGATTCCTAAAGCTGCG
>NZ_JAWOVC010000657.1:0-560 GCF_033339735.1 Vibrio sp. 2033 | reverse complement strand
GCATTGGGATCAAACGATGGTCGCCCACTTCTGCGCGGCGCTGTTCTTCATCCAGAATCGCCATCACCACATTGTACATGTCCACATCGCCATCAAGGTGAGCCGCCTCGTGGAATGTCATCGGGTTACTTTCTTCGCGTTTGGTGGAACGCAAGTGGGTGAAGTAAATGCGCTCGCCGTGCTTTTTGATCATCTTCACTAAGTCGTTGTCACCACGCACACCGTAAGAGCCGGTACACATGGTCAAACCGTTCATTTTGCTTGGCACTTTTTCGGTCAACCAATCAATATCTTCGATGGTTGAAACGATACGCGGCAAGCCAAGAATTGGGCGCGGTGGATCGTCTGGGTGCACCGCGAGTTTCAAGCCGTGCGCCTCACACACAGGCATCAGTTGCGACAAGAAATACGCCATATGCTCACGCAGTTTGTCTTTGCTAATGCCTGCGTAGCGGTCGAGTTGCGCGTGGAACTCTTCTAGCGTGTAACCTTCTTCTGAGCCCGGCAAACCAGCAATGATGTTGCTTGTCAGTTGTTGAATTTGATCCGCCGTCATGTTG
>NZ_JAWOVC010000656.1:0-561 GCF_033339735.1 Vibrio sp. 2033 | reverse complement strand
CACAACAGAGATCATGCCGACTTCAAATAGACCCGAGAAATCCAATTGTAAGAATGTTGGTGCGATACTTGGTGGTGTTGACATGACACCGTTCCATTGCACATCACCAAATAGAAGACCAAGCGCCGTCACACCCAAAATCGCGATCATCACTGCACCTTTCACACCACGGTGAACAAGCGCGATAGTAAGGAAGAAACCAATCGCCGCCAACACTGATGGCAATGACGTGATATCGCCCATTGAAACCAATGTCGCTGGGTTATCAACCACAATACCTGCGTTTTTAAGGGCGATAAACGCCAAGAAAAGGCCAATACCTGCAGAAATGCCGGTGCGAAGCGAATGCGGGATCGAGTTAATGATCCATTCACGAATCTTAAAAATGCTCAGCAGAATAAATAAAACACCAGAAACAAACACTGCAGCCAGCGCGACTTGCCATGTGTAACCCATGCCTAACACAACGGAATATGTGAAGAATGCGTTTAGACCCATGCCCGGAGCCTGAGCAATTGGGTAGTTTGCGACTAAACCCATAATGAAACAGCCAATCGCGGC
>NZ_JAWOVC010000655.1:0-561 GCF_033339735.1 Vibrio sp. 2033 | reverse complement strand
CGGCGCGAGTGCCGATATCCTCAATGGATTCTGGTGCGTAAGGATTCACTACCCACTGGCGATAACCCGGCAAGTTAGGCGCAGCAATGGGCTCGATGTCCAACGCGAGCACTTGCTCCAAAATGTCCCAGTTGAGAACCACGACGCGTTGCGGCACTTGCTCAAAAGTCACCGCTCCGTACGCATCATGAACGGTAATGTCTGCGTTCGCTCGTGCAATCATCACTGTGAAAAGTAGAGTCGTGCAGCTTAGTTGTTTGAGAAATCGAACCATCATGCACATACCACCGCCACCTTCTGGCTAGCAAGTGTGTCCGCGGGCGTTGGATGATCAATGAGCTTAATTGGTGATTCGTAAAGTGCAGACAAACGCGCTTCATCAAGTAGCATTTCGGCGTTGCCTTCAAAGGCAATTTGACCTTTTTTGAGCGCAACTATGTGGGTTGCGTAGCGCAATGCTAAGTTCAAATCATGCAGGATCACGATAATGCCTACATTCTCGGTTCGATTCAGCTCTGCCAGTAGCGCCATCAGTTGAAATTGATGGTGAACATCGAGCGC
>NZ_JAWOVC010000654.1:0-561 GCF_033339735.1 Vibrio sp. 2033 | reverse complement strand
ACCCGTTTTTTCAGGAGGGAGCCGGTTATGATCGTAAACCCAGAGACCAAAGCAAAGGTTCTCCGGTATGCGATGGGCAACCCTGGGAATTTATCCATCACAAAGCTGGCGGTCGCGCTGGATTACGATGCGGTAGATGCTCTGGGTGTTCGTTTTAAAGACACTGTAAATCTTGAGGTTCGCAGAGCCAGGCGCTGGGAAGTCTGGCAGTGGTTCTGGAACCATCCGGATCAAAGTGTCCAACTGTCAATCAAATTGGGCGTGGTTGGCGCTGTGTTGGGAGTCATGGGCTTCCTGACTGGCGTAGCTCCGTACCTCTTGGGATAAACCAATAAAGCCGTTAACGGGCAATGTAAGTCCGGAGACGGCTTGCATTGCTCTCTCGAAAGTGGAGAGTCAAATGAACACATTAGAACAACTTGTAAATCAGAGAGTGCTTGAGGAAGGTCTGAAAAAGGCGAAGCCATTGGCCGCGCAAATGGGGCTTGAATCTGTACCTGATGAGATGCTTGAAATGATCTGCCCAAACTTGAACTACTCTGGGCAGTTTACGCCAGCTCT
>NZ_JAWOVC010000653.1:0-561 GCF_033339735.1 Vibrio sp. 2033 | reverse complement strand
AAGCAAAATTGCTATTTTCCCACAGCTGAGTGGCAATCGATTGCTTTCGCACACTATGCAACTCTGCGAGCTCATTGAATACATGAATGAGTTTGGCAGGGTGATTCGGCTCCCCTTGATAACCAAGTATAGGCATATCTGGAGCATCTGTTTCTATAACTAGATTTTCGAGTGGTAATCTTTGAATCGCGTCGCGAGTTTTATGGGCTCTCGGATAGGTAATGGTTCCACCAACACCGATGAAAAAACCTAATCTGACCCACTCCATCCCCTGCTGATAACTACCAGCAAACGCGTGCAAAACGCCACCACGAGGTAACTTCGCCGCTTTGACCATTTGAATGAGTCGATTGTGTGCTTTCCGGCTGTGCAAAATGACAGGAAGATTGAAACGCCTTGCCAGCTCAAATTGAGTTTCAAGCGCCCTTTCTTGTAGCTCAGGATCTACGTTAACTGCAAAGTCTAGTCCGCACTCTCCGATTGCCACACACTGTGGCGATTTTTGGTTGAGATAGCGTTCTAGTTCTGCAAGGTGCTGCTCAACGTTATCTTCTAGAAAAT
>NZ_JAWOVC010000652.1:0-561 GCF_033339735.1 Vibrio sp. 2033 | reverse complement strand
AGCAAATCTCATAGCGGCTGAATATTAATTAAGCTTTATGGAAGATCGAGCTTAGCGACAATACATTTCCAATACGTTTGAGAATCTCATCTTGTTCTTCTTCGCTACGAAACTCGCCGCTTGTGTTTCCCCAAATCGGCCCTGGCCATGCAACGTCGTCCTTAAAGCGTGCGATATGATGAATGTGTAGCTGCGGCACCATGTTACCAAGTGCGCCAAGATTCAACTTGTCAGGACGGAAAGTCGCTTCGAGCGCTTGGCTTACCGCTTGTGATTCAAGTAAAAACTGTTGCTGCTCTTTCATCGGTAAGTGGTGCAATTCTTTTAAGTTGGCACGTTTAGGAACTAAGATGACCCACGGCACTGCATTATCTTTATGTAGAAGTGCAACGCAAAGAGGGAAGTGGCCGATTACTGTGGTGTCTTTTGCCAATTGAGGGTGCAGTTCAAAACTCATTGTGGATATCCGATTCATTTCAATTTGAATTAGTATACGTCAGATAAAACAGAAGGTTGACGCTTTCACGTCAACCTTTGCAATCATTCAGCTTGTGCTACTTA
>NZ_JAWOVC010000651.1:0-562 GCF_033339735.1 Vibrio sp. 2033 | reverse complement strand
GAGTAAACCACGCGAACTACAAAAAAGCCTCTCAGACGAGAGGCTTTTTGTATAGAAACAGTTAACACTAAAAAATCGAACGGCCAATCCGCTCAGAGAGCAGTTCCAGTGCTTTCGTACCCGCCAACGAGTTCCCTGATGCATCAAGTTCTGGAGACCAAACCGCAATGGTCATTTCACCCGGAACCACGGCAATAATGCCGCCACCAACACCAGATTTACCTGGCATACCCACACGGTAAGCAAACTCACCGGCACCATCGTACAAACCACAAGTTGCGAGCAATGCATTCAGTTGCTTCGTTTGTGTTGGTGACACCACTGGCTTGCCCGTTTGCACGGAAGTGCCTTTATTAGCAAGGTAGCTAAAGGTTTTTGCTAAATCCACACAGCTCATCTTTAAAGCACAGGCATGGAAATAGTTTTGCAGCACAGGAATAACCTCGTTTTCGAAGTTCCCGAATGAACGCATTAGGTAAGCAATCGCCGCGTTGCGATCGCCGTGCATCATTTCCGAAGCGGCCACGACTTTGTCGTAGACAATGTGAGTATCACCCGACAG
>NZ_JAWOVC010000650.1:0-563 GCF_033339735.1 Vibrio sp. 2033 | reverse complement strand
TCGTTCGCGTTCCGATTGACGCGAGAAACCTGTGTCCGGTTCGTCTAGGGGTTAGGACACCGCCCTTTCACGGCGGCAACACGGGTTCAAATCCCGTACCGGATACCAACTTTTTCCGCTTTTGCGGCATCAAAAGGTGTTTAACGAAAATTCGCTTGCCAAACAAGCGAATTTTTGTTTTACGGGTATTTATGATGAAAAACCGGCCTATACGTTTTGCGTTTCTGTTAATCATGTTTGCCGCCGGCATTGGCTATTCACAGAATGTAACGCGCATAACGGACCGAATAATTGTTTTCCCTTTTGAAAACGCCTCTAATCAGTCCGATTTCAATTGGGTCGGTGAAAGCTTTGCATTATCTCTGAGTGAATTGTTGAAGGTGCCAGGACTGGACGTAGTATCAAACGGCGAAAGAAAAGCATTACAACAGAAACTCCGCATTCCGCTTTCAAGTCTGCCAAGCCTTGCAACTTCTCTCAAACTTGCCCGTGAAGCCGGTGCAACGCTGCTCGTAACCGGCAAATACAACATTTTGCCCGGACAGGGTGACCTGGCCGCGACG
>NZ_JAWOVC010000649.1:0-563 GCF_033339735.1 Vibrio sp. 2033 | reverse complement strand
TATCGAGAAAAAGCAACTGCAAATCAGCAGTTTGAAGCGTTTAGATCTCTTCAAAGCACTACTGGATGAACTTAAAGGTTTAGGACCGCTTCAAGCGTTGGTTGATAACGATGATATCTCGGACATTATGATCAATGGCCCGTCAGATATTTTCATCGAAATCAACGGCAAGGTAGAGAAGTCGCCAATCCAGTTCGTCAATGAAAAGCAGCTCAATACTATCGCCAAACGCATTGCATCCAATGTAGGGCGTCGAATTGATGAATCGAAACCGCTTTGTGATGCACGTTTAGAAGATGGTAGTCGTGTAAACATCGTAATACCACCTCTTGCGATTGATGGTACTTCAATCTCAATTCGTAAGTTTAAAGAGCAAAAAATCAAGTTGGAAAACTTGGTTCAGTTTGGCGCGCTGTCCGTTGAAATGGCGAAGCTACTTTCCATTGCGAGCCACTGCAAGTGCAACATTCTTATTTCAGGTGGTACTGGTTCTGGTAAGACAACACTACTGAACGCTTTGTCAGGCTTTATCGGCAGTGGTGAACGTATTGTCACCATTGAAG
>NZ_JAWOVC010000648.1:0-564 GCF_033339735.1 Vibrio sp. 2033 | reverse complement strand
AGGCTGGTAAAGTTACTGGATTGATGCAGCTTCAACATTTCGTATGGCGGAAGATTCGATCATCACGCTAGACGCTGTGAACCTAAAACAAATTCAACATGGTATTCATGGCGGCACGAACACCTTTGTAGGTGGTAACTGTACCGTTAGCCTGATGCTGATGGGTCTTGGTGGCCTGTTTGAAAAAGGGTTGGTGGAATGGACCAGTGCGATGACTTACCAAGCGGCTTCTGGCGCTGGCGCGCAAAACATGCGTGAGTTGATCTCTCAAATGGGCGTTATCAACGATGCAGTAAGTTCAGAACTGGCAAATCCAGCAAGCTCAATCCTTGATATTGACAAGAAAGTTGCAGACACAATGCGCAGCGCGTCATTCCCTACAGACAAGTTCGGCGTACCACTAGCTGGCTCGTTGATCCCGTGGATCGATGTGAAGCGCGATAATGGTCAGAGCAAAGAAGAGTGGAAAGCGGGTGTTGAAGCGAACAAGATCCTTGGTTCGCAAGGTTCTCCAGTTCCTATCGATGGTACATGTGTGCGTATCGGTGCGATGCGTTGTCACTC
>NZ_JAWOVC010000647.1:0-565 GCF_033339735.1 Vibrio sp. 2033 | reverse complement strand
ACGTCAACAAGTTAAATAATTGGGCTGGATTGCTGCTCCAGCCCAATTCTACTTAGTAAGCGTCGTTGTGAACGGTTTGCACTGCACGGCCTGAAGGGTCAACACAGTTCTTGAATGACTCATCCCACTCAATCGCTTTCGCTGATGAACACGCTACAGAAGGACCACCTGGTACACATTCTGCAGCTGATGGTAATGGGAACAACTCCTCAAAAATTTCGCGGTATACGTAACCTTCTTTAGTTGTTGGTGTGTTGTATGGGAAGCGGTACTGAGCCGTTTCCATCTGTTGATCGGTCACTTTCTCTTCTGCTACGGCCTTCAAAGTGTCAATCCAGCTGTAACCTACGCCATCAGAAAACTGCTCTTTTTGACGCCAAGCGATTGAGTCTGGTAAGTAATGCTCAAAACATTCGCGAAGAATGTGTTTTTCCATCTTACCGTTGCCACACATTTTGTCTGCAGGGTTTAGGCGCATTGCGACGTCAATGAACTCTTTATCCAAGAATGGTACACGGCCTTCAACGCCCCATGCCGCCAACGATTTGTTCGCACGGGCACAGTC
>NZ_JAWOVC010000646.1:0-566 GCF_033339735.1 Vibrio sp. 2033 | reverse complement strand
GCAGTGAAGATAAAAAACGCGGTGTTCTAGCTAGCGACCCAACCATGCGCTCAATTGAAAGCCAACTATCAAGCCTTGTCCGAGGCGAACACGGCGGCATGCGCTTAAGCGAAATAGGCGTAACGTTGGATCGCCATGGCAAATTGAAAGTGGACCAAGAAAAATTTGCAGAGGCACAAAAAAACAACAGTGCAGGCTTAGAAGCAATGTTCAATGGCGACGGTGCATTACTTGACTCAATGGATGCCATGGCCGAACCATTCCTTAAATTTTCTTCTGGTGCGTTCAAATCTCGTAAAGAAGCGCTGCAAGCAAACTTAGATCGCCTCTCAGACAAACAAACCACTTTAGAACGTAAGTACGACATGTCGTACAAGCGTTACCTAAAACAATTCACTCAAATGAATACATTAATGACCCAAATGAACCAAACCATGTCAATGTTTGGCTAAGGCTTTAGGAGAAGATCTCATGCTTATGGACTCCGGTTACGACTCATACCAACAAGTCGACCTCGATGCTCAAGCGGCAGCAGCAAACCCTCATCAACTTGTCATCATGCTTAT
>NZ_JAWOVC010000645.1:0-566 GCF_033339735.1 Vibrio sp. 2033 | reverse complement strand
CTTGACCATTTGGAAGGTGGTTTGCGCTCACGAATAGCGCACACATTTCGCGAAAGCCTTCACTTGCTAAAATGTCTTTCTCGATAGGTTCAAATTGACGAATGACATCACCCTGAAATCGGTTGATATCTGAAGACTGTACAAAGCTGTTCTTGTTCAAATCTATCACTTGTCCATCTTCAAAACTCACGACTGAGTAGCGTCGTAATCGATATTGCCCATCAGCGTGCTCAGTATGAGGTAACGCTTCAAATGAAGGCGAAAGTTGCTCAATTGCTGCCATGCTGAGCTGAGTTAAATGTAGAGTGTTCTCACGCGAATGTAACATCATTGACTCCTTTAATGAGGCACATTTAATTAACATTTAATTTACAACATAGATTACGCAAATATTCTGCAATTGCCAGCTTTTAACGTTGATAGCTTCAACATAAATAAAAAAACGAGATGAAAAACCACAAACAAAAGTCAAATTAGGTATATGTTTTATGTTAAAGCTTACGCAACATTTGAAACTAGATTTCTCTACTGCAAATAGAATTTTATGCTGGATTGAGACAATTTCT
>NZ_JAWOVC010000644.1:0-566 GCF_033339735.1 Vibrio sp. 2033 | reverse complement strand
CTTCTGCGATGCGATGGGTACAGTGCGTGACATCGTTGAGTCTAAAGGCGGCACAATTCTTGGTCATACTTCAACTGAAGGCTACGAGTTTGAAGCTTCAAAAGCACTTGTTGAAGGCGACGACAGCCTATTCGTAGGTCTATGTATTGATGAAGACCGTCAACCTGAGTTGACTGACCAACGCGTCGAAAACTGGGTTAAGCAGATTTACGAAGAAATGTGCCTAGCTGAGCTAGAAGGCTAAGTAAGTATTAAAAAAGACCTCCGATTGGAGGTCTTTTTTATAGCATTAAATTAAGGCACTTCCGTTACCGCCTCTTCTTCTCGATATAGAGGCTTCTTTCTCACAAATAACTTGCGCTGAACTTCAGATACCACATTCCCTTGTTTGTCTTTTACATGCGTAATGAATTCAGGAAAGCACTTTTCGCCGTTTCGAGTCATCTGATAGATCTCGTCTAGCATGCCATCCGTGATCTCAAACTCAGCAAACAAATCGCTTTGTCCTGGCTTGATAAAGTTGATGCTCGCCTCTTTATCCCACACGTAATACTCTTCACGTAGAA
>NZ_JAWOVC010000643.1:0-566 GCF_033339735.1 Vibrio sp. 2033 | reverse complement strand
ATGACGCAGAATAACTGCTCAAGGTACTTGAAAGTGACAGAAAAACAATAGGCTATCCACTCTTGATCTTGAGATATGGCTGTACTAATCGACGAATGTTTACTTTTGCACCGATTCGAGCGGCGAGCAAATACATGCCACCAATTTTTCGGTGCAAGAATATGGCATCGGCTGGTGGGGTATGCCAATAATCTTGCTCCATACTCAGAATTGTTCCAGCTTCTCGCAGTTTTTGCGCCAGTCCGCTGGCTTTAAAGTCATAAGCTTCATCAATTAGCATGGGTTCGCATGCCATTTTGACCAAATCTAAAATCGCCATTCTCTGTTCTGGTTTGATGCTTTGGGCGAAAAAGCCTATTTGCTCTAAAGCATCGTTGAGCCCTTGTTCGTCATCGTTCACGACAGATGAAAAGGCTTGGCGATAACCGGAACTAAAACGTTCACTGTATTCGCGAGTTGCGCCAAAATCTAACAGCCCGATTTGTTTACTTTGTTCAAGATAGAGATAGTTTGCGAAGTTTGGATCGGTTTGCACCATCTTGAATTCAAACAGTTCTTTAAACAGC
>NZ_JAWOVC010000642.1:0-566 GCF_033339735.1 Vibrio sp. 2033 | reverse complement strand
TGCGTCCGAAGATTAAGTGGCGACGTTTGCCACCCACTTGACGCCAAAGTACCGCGCTACGGATGCCTGATAACAACAAAGCGCGAACTTTGTGTTGGTTGGCGGTTTGCTGCAATACCGATGGTGTGCCAGTTACTTGAATACGAGGGCCGATTGGGCTAACTACATCAACATAAATGCTTGCTAGGTTGCTGATCATTTGATCTTCTAGCAATTCAAAGTGTTCTGTTTGGCGTTTCGCCATTTGGATGCGATCACCAAGCTGAGACATGGCATCAGTGCGTGCGGTTAGTTTACGCTCTAATGCCATTAGGCTAATGATGTATCGGGTGATTTCACTGCCAGATGGGGTGCTATCAATCCCTTTCACCAAACACTCAAGGCCAAGTTTTAGGTCGGCTTCGCGACCGAATACGCCAATAGTATTGGCTGGGTTTGTGTTCAAAATGGCGTTCATGGATGTTTCAAAAGCATCTTGATCACAATGTCCGTTTCTCGCAACTTGTTGAACCAAAGCAACAGCTTGGCAAATACCAGCGAAAGCGATAGTACGGTCATAAAGTGTA
>NZ_JAWOVC010000641.1:0-566 GCF_033339735.1 Vibrio sp. 2033 | reverse complement strand
TGTTATGGTCGATGAGTATCAAGATATCTCTCCAGATCGTTTGGCGTTGATCGAAGCGTTATGTGAATCAACAGAGAAGCAGCCTGGCGCAACCTTGTTTGCCGTAGGCGATGACTGGCAAGCGATTTACCAGTTTGCGGGCGCAGATGTGGACTTGATTACTGGGTTTAAAGAGCGATTCGCTCACTCTACGGTACATCACCTAGACACGACCTATCGTTTCAATAATCAAATTGGCGATGTGGCGAATACGTTCGTGCAGCAAAACCCATCACAATTACCGAAGACGCTCAACAGCCACAAACAACGCAAGCAAAAGAGCGTGCACACAGCGCCAAGCAACCAAGTTGAGAAAATCCTCGATCAATTGAATCAACAAGCGAAACAAACTAAGTCTGTATTGCTGCTTGGCCGTAATCATTACCATAAACCCGATTTGTATGATGACTGGTTAAGACGATTCCCGAATCTCGATATTCGTTTTATGACTTGTCATGCGAGTAAAGGTCGAGAAGCCGATTTTGTGATTATTTTGGCTGTGGATGAAGGGCTGTTCCCAGCGAAGA
>NZ_JAWOVC010000640.1:0-567 GCF_033339735.1 Vibrio sp. 2033 | reverse complement strand
TGGCCTGATTGTTGACCTTAATTACGAAAATCCCCACCTGAGTCCGTTTGACGAATTTCAGCGTTTTAAACATCACCCGTTGATTGAGCAGTACCTGAAAAACGGTAAGCGCATCAGCTATGGGGCTAGGGCGATTGCCAAAGGCGGCTTTCATTCCCTTCCGACCCAACAATTTGCGGGTGGACTATTGATTGGCTGTGATGCTGGCACGCTCAATAGCGCGAAAATCAAAGGCACGCATACCGCGATGAAGTCGGGGATACTCGCCGCTGAAGCCGTTTTTGAAGCGATTTCAAATCAATCGGTTATTGCCGACTACCAAAGCCATTTCAAACAGTCATGGCTATATGAAGAGCTTTATCAAGCACGCAACTTCTCTAGCGGAATACACCGTTTTGGCTCTTGGTTAGGTGGTGGTTTAGCGATGTTGGAACACAACGTGTTAAAAGGCAAAGCAAAGTGGAATGTACGTTGTGAACATCCCGATCATCAGTCTTTGATTCTGGCGGAAAACAGCGATGAGATCCTCTATCCGAAGCCTGATGGCGTGTTGAGTTTCGACCGTCT
>NZ_JAWOVC010000639.1:0-567 GCF_033339735.1 Vibrio sp. 2033 | reverse complement strand
ATGCACAAAGCCGATGATGTTGTATGTCTGCTCGCAGTATAGCAGCGGACGTGAGAACGGTGTGTCTTTGTGTGTGTCAAGAAACTCATTGATGGTCATCGTTGCGTCAACGCGGAAGACAACAGGGCGAGGTGTCATGACTTGTGTGACAGGCACATCTTGAATCCCTAGCAGGTTGCTTAAGATTTTAGATTCGCCTTCTGCAAATTCACCACTTTCGCGTGCCAAAATCGCCATCGCAGAAAGTTCATCACGCATTTTTGGTGCTTCGTGGTTACGAGCCAAACGCTTAGTGATTTGCTCTGAAAACCATACAAATGGCGTTAGCGCCCACACCATCCAACGTAGCGATACCGCCGCTGCTGGTGCAAGCTGACGCCAGTACGTTGCACCGATGGTCTTCGGTACGATTTCAGAGAGAACCAAGATCGCCAGTGTGAGCACAGCAGAGAAGATGCCAAGTGCTTCGCTGCCGAATACGACGGCCGCCTGTGCACCTGCTGTTGCTGCACCGATAGTGTGAGCAATAGTGTTTAGAGTCAGAATCGACGCTAATGGGCGGTCGAT
>NZ_JAWOVC010000638.1:0-568 GCF_033339735.1 Vibrio sp. 2033 | reverse complement strand
GTGCTTTGGGGTTCGAACATGGCAGAAATGCACCCAGTATTATGGACTCGTATTACTGACCGTCGCCTGAGCCACCCTCATGTTCGCGTAAACGTACTTTCAACTTACTACCACCGTTCATTCGAGTTGGCAGATCACGGCTACATTTTTAACCCACAGTCTGACCTTGCGATTGCTAACTTTATCGCGAACTACATCATCGAAAACGATGCAGTAAACTGGGATTTCGTGAACAAGCACACGAACTTTACTCAAGCAGACACCGACATCGGTTACGGTCTGCGTGACGACGACCCGCTACAAAAAGCGGCGAAAAACCCTAACTCAGGCAAACTGACGTCAATCTCTTTCGAAGAGTACAAGAAGTCTGTAGCGCCATACACGGTTGAGAAAGCGTCTGAGATCTCGGGTGTTGAGAAAGAAAAACTGATTGAGCTTGCGAAGCAATACGCCGATCCAAACACGAAAGTAATGTCACTTTGGACAATGGGTATGAACCAACATACTCGCGGCGTGTGGATGAACAACTTGGTTTACAACATCCACCTTCTAACCGGTAAAATCGCTA
>NZ_JAWOVC010000637.1:0-568 GCF_033339735.1 Vibrio sp. 2033 | reverse complement strand
CTTATTACCACCTAAAATACGGGCGAGTGCGCCTTTGTGACGAGTCAGCTCCGCTTCCGCGTACACTAGGTTGATACCGCCACCCACACTGAATTTTTCGTTGATGCGGTAAGCAATGTTTGGATTGATATTGACAGAAAGTAGCGAGGTGTCGCCAGCCATATCACCCGCAGAAATATCATCTGGATAATCTGTTGCAACACCGTAAGTGGTGAACATACCGATACCCCAAGCCCAGTTGTCATTGATTGGGCTGATGTAATAACCCGCAGGAACCACTTGCAGTGGTGCTACGTCATCAGATTGCTCTTTATGAAGCGTATCGTAAACGTTGACTTCAGGATCAACGATAGAAAGTGCGCCAGAAAACTGAGCTTCTTTGAAAAGAGTCATTGCTGCTGGGTTACGTGCAAGAACGCTGGCATTGTCTGCTACAGCCCCTTCACCTGAGAATGCTCGACCAAGACCAGATGCCGAGTGTTCAGCAACCTGAAAGCCCGCTGAATGGGCATTACACGCAAACAATATTGAAATTGTCAGCAGAGAGCAGTGCTTCTTGTTCATCCTT
>NZ_JAWOVC010000636.1:0-569 GCF_033339735.1 Vibrio sp. 2033 | reverse complement strand
CTTGATAGCATTTTTACTTGGGGCTTTATGCTCAAGCACTGCTGTGTTTGTGTGCATGGCGATGACTTGGCTGATTGTTTTGGCGACTATGTGCCGAGTTGGGAAATTGCTAAGCACTGGAATATGGATGTTGAAGAATGGCTAGCGGTGTATCGAGCTAAGATTGTTCAGGCGACAAGCCTTGAGGAGCAAGTTCGTGCGCAGGTAGTCATCGCTAAAAAGTTATTAAGAGCTTCTTACTCTTTGGTGATGTATCGCGATAAGCGCTGGTTTGATGATCCAATAGAATGTGGTGAAGTGTTTTTGCAATATCATCCCGAGAAAAAACTGGAGATTGACCGCCTCTGCATATTGTTATCTGGAAGGCCAATTCCCAAGCGTTCGGTCATTGGCCTAATTGATGCTTTCGGTGGCTGGCTCGTGAAGCAGTACCAAAAGACTGAGTTTCGTATTGGTTAGAACAGTCCCATCTGTGGTGCTGAGAGGGTTTCAAAGTCTGTGCCGATAAATGGCAGAATCGCATCTGCAACAGGCTTTAGCTGCTTGTCGATGTAGTGCTGGTAGTCGAT
>NZ_JAWOVC010000635.1:0-569 GCF_033339735.1 Vibrio sp. 2033 | reverse complement strand
CTTGTTTATGAAGCTGACAAATTCGAGGTGGCGTCAGATCCAAGACGAGGGCTATTTCGTGTAAATTGAGTTCGTGTTGATAAAACAGCGTCAGTAGCAATTGATCTCGCTTTGACAATCGGCCTAGTGCGCTGTCTAAGCTACGACGAATGTGCTCGTGCTCCATGCCGTCGTATTGACCACCAAAGTGGCTGTCGGTGCTGTTTTCCATCAGTTGATCGAGACTTTGCATTTCACCTGCAAGCGCCGCGTTTTGACGGTTGTAATAATCTTGCTCGTCGGTGCCTAGAGCCTTGATGATTTCTGGGTCCGTTGGCATGCGACCTAACGAGCGGGTGAGGTCACGTGTGACGTCGTTAAGCTCATGGGCTTGCTGACGTGTCTTACGTGAGCGCCAGTCTAAACGGCGCAGTTCATCTAAGATCGCGCCGCGTACACGGCAAACCGCAAACGCCGGGAAGTGAGTATCGTCAATGTCTCCATAACGACGTCCTGCTTCAACCAGCGCGATAAGACCAATTTGCTGCATATCTTCGATACTGCAATGGGAAGTGGCATGAACGCGAAGC
>NZ_JAWOVC010000634.1:0-569 GCF_033339735.1 Vibrio sp. 2033 | reverse complement strand
CCAACGATGCATGGCACCAAGAGCTCAGCCGCATGATGGTATCTGGCGGCACGGAAGATCAAAAAGAGATCTTCTACACCGCGCTTTACCACGCTTCTATCGCGCCAATGATTTTCCAAGATGTCGACGGTCAATACCCTGCGATGCGTACTCGCATTCAAAAAGACGCGGGCGATACGCCAAACTACTCCGTGTACTCCATGTGGGATACTTTCCGCGCAGCGCATCCACTGAAAACCATCATCGACCCAGAACGTGCCGAAGAGTTTGCCAACGACCTGATTCGTAAATACGAAGACGGTGGCATCTTGCCGAAATGGGAACTGCACAGCCATTACACGGGCACCATGATCGGCTTCCCTGCGGTTTCTATCATTGCTGACGCGATGGCGAAAGGCTTAGACATCGACCCACAACTTGCCAAAGAAGCGGCTGAGTTTACGGTGCGTTACCACGAGGCTTCTGAATTCCCAGATTGGACGGAAGACAACAACATCGGCGCAGCAAACGTTGTGCAAGTGAAAGTGTACGAAGAAAACGGCTTTGTTCATCATGGCTACTGGAACAGT
>NZ_JAWOVC010000633.1:0-569 GCF_033339735.1 Vibrio sp. 2033 | reverse complement strand
TCACTAGGCCAAACATAATGCCAAGAATAAAGAAGCTACAGAACGCCAATAAGTCGGCCATTTGGCTGTGGATCGAGATAAAACCGATTTTCTCAGCAAGGCCATGTACACGACTCTTCTCACCACTCACCTGAAGTACATCACCTTTGGCAAGAACAATGTCTAAATCCATTGGCATTTCGATTTGCGCACGAACTACACGGTTTAGGAAACAACCGAACTCAGACAGGTTCAAATCAGATAGACGTTTGCCGGCAATCGCGTCGCTCTTAACGACAATCTCTTCTTCCACAATACGCAGATCGAGAAGGTTACGGTCGAACACTTCTTTACCGTTGCGGAAGCTTGGGTCCAAACGAGCGTGGCTGTCAGGGAAGCCTACCAGTGCTATTTCATCGCCTTCTTGCAAAATCGCATCACCATCAGGGTGGGCGAGAATACCATTACGGCGAATACGCTCAATGTAACAACCCGTTTGGCGATAAATACCAAGTTCTCGTAAGTTTTTGCCGTCTGTCCAATCGATAAGCTCCGGGCCCACTCGATATGCGCGAATAATAGGTAGATAA
>NZ_JAWOVC010000632.1:0-570 GCF_033339735.1 Vibrio sp. 2033 | reverse complement strand
CTGTTCGATGGACGTCGACAGAGCGATTTCATGGATGATCTCTTTACGTATCTTCTGCTTTTCAGCAACGACAACGTATTCGTTCTCATGCTCGGTCTGTGGTAATGAGAGTTGGAAAGTGCGCCACTGTACGCCGTCTTTGGTAATGTCGGCGTAGCCGTTGTTATCAAAAGAAGAAGAAAGAGAGCGCAGATTCGGAGTGGAACTCCAGATCAACTTGTTGTCACGGTAGAATTGAAAAACGAGATTCTGTTCGTAGGGGTGACCAAATTTGGTGGCTTTGTCTTCGTCGCTCTTTGCCAAAGAATCGATGTTTTTCATCCACTGGTCGAATAGCTCTCTGTGGTTGGCGAGAGTGTCCGTTTCGGTTGAAATGGACAGCGTCAGCAGCATCAGCTTAGCGGATTGCCCAAGCCTAGCGTCATAAACTTCTTCGACTTCGTGTTTGGCTGATTGAAAGCTGAAGTACAAAGAAATAAGCAAAAGCGCACTGACTAACAAGCCAACCGAGAGCGTCAGTTGGCGTTTAATGGAGTAAGGTTTTTTATTTTTCAAGAATGTACCCCACAC
>NZ_JAWOVC010000631.1:0-570 GCF_033339735.1 Vibrio sp. 2033 | reverse complement strand
TGCAGGGACGCAAAGCTGGAATCATCCCAATTTACAAAAAACCCGACCGATAAGCGACGATCTGAAACCGAACCGGACTGATTGTTTCGCCGTGCCGATTTTTCCGCCTCGCGTTTCAGTCTTTCAATCAGTTTTAATTCCTCGCGGCGGGCTTTTTCTTCGCGGATTCGTTCGCTCAGTCGTCGCACCTGCAATTCTTTTCGCGAGGTTGCGGGCCGCTCCGGTACGGGAAGGCCTGTGTCTTCTGATTGAGGCAAAGCTGCCAATGGCTTGAGACGCACCTGTGGCAGAAAAGGATTAACCAAAACACTTACGACAAAGACCGCTATCAAAACAGAAACTGCCCCGCCGGCAATAATCGCGAAATAATTGACAAATCGCCGCCGGCCTCCCTTCGGGTCGTGAAACACCGGCCGTGGATTGCTCTCCGGGTCAATTTGACTCATAAAAACATCCTGCCCATATCATCTACGCAACCTGACTTAGATGCCCGAATGGTCAGTGGCGGTTTGTGCACCGGTTTCCGGATTGGAAAAATTATAGACTTTCCTGAAAAATTCTGATAGATTT
>NZ_JAWOVC010000630.1:0-571 GCF_033339735.1 Vibrio sp. 2033 | reverse complement strand
GACGGCGAAATCTATCGTAAACAGCAGAAACTTGAAGAAGATATGTTCGGGACAGTTGCTCTTCCGTTTTATGCTATCCTCAACGCAGACAAAAAGCCTTTGGCTACATTTCCGGGTTTAACGCGGAATGAGGCGGAATTTGTTGACTTTTTGAAAAAACCCCTTGAAAATTAGGATTCAAATTTTGTTTCTATGCCTGTCGTTTCAGTAGAAAAGTTGATACAGGGCCTTTGTGAAATACCGGAGGAAGAATTTACCTGCGAGCCTGTTTACGAGTTTCTTAGCCACAATCCGGTAGATCCGGATTCATTATCACCGTATCTTTTTTGGAGTAACAGATTTTACACGCGAAATCTCATTTACAAGGACGAAAGATTTGAAGCGATGGCAATCTGCTGTGAGCCGGGACAGGTTTCCCGCATCCATAATCACTGGGATCAAAGATGCTGGATGACTGTCCCGATCGGACGGCTGAAAGGGCAAAATTTCGCTATTGAGGAAATTGACGAGAAGCTGGGAATTTGCAAACTCCGTGAATCAGACGACTTTGAACTTGCTGAGTGCCTTGCTT
>NZ_JAWOVC010000629.1:0-572 GCF_033339735.1 Vibrio sp. 2033 | reverse complement strand
ATACTGCTACACCGCCCATCTGCAGTTACTTGGAGGCGATGTGGATAACTCACAAATTTGCCAACACCCTCGGAATCTTGAATCCCCTCAACAGAAGCAATAAACGAAACTTGACCTACTTCAGGATAAGTAAACTTAAACTTAGCTTGCCAATTATTATTAAAGTATACATCCTTAAGGTAAGTACTCCCTTTCTCTGAAATAGTTTTGTCCGAGCTCCAAACCGGCGCAGTATCCCCCTCTCTCTTCATATAGTTTAACGTAACATCTGGCTGCACTATCGGAGCTACGGTATGCTTCATGCTCATATTAATATTACGTGTAGTATCGGTTGTTGAACTAGATGAGCAAAATTCAAAAAAGTTGCTATCTGAAGACTCCTTGTTAGCGATGACATCTTCAGCAACGATAGATAACGTATTGCGACGGAATTTAATCTTACAGTATTTGGCCGAAAGCTCACCACCATTAATTCGACAACGTGTATCCTCAAAACCGAACTGTGGAACCGAGCTGTGTGCAATGCCGATAGTAACTTCACCCGCTCTAGAGCCTCGAATCTGAAGATTAGT
>NZ_JAWOVC010000628.1:0-573 GCF_033339735.1 Vibrio sp. 2033 | reverse complement strand
CAAAAGCTACAGTTGAAGAGCTACAAGCGCAATTCGAAGAAGCTCGCGTTGCTCTAGTTGCTAAAATCGGCGAAAACATCAACATCCGTCGCGTACAATACGTTGAAGGTACTGCAATCGCTTCCTACCGTCACGGTGAGAAAATCGGTGTAGTTGTTGCTGGTGAAGGCGACGCTGAAACTCTTAAGAACGTAGCAATGCACGTTGCTGCTTCTAAGCCAGAGTACGTAAACCCAGAAGACGTACCAGCTGACGTAGTTGCTAAAGAGAAAGAAGTTCAAGTTGAAATCGCTATGAACGAAGGCAAGCCAGCTGAGATCGCTGAGAAGATGGTTGTTGGCCGCATGAAGAAATTCACAGGCGAAATCTCTCTAACTGGTCAAGCATTCATCATGGAACCTAAGAAAACTGTAGGTGAAATGCTGAAAGAAAAAGGTGCTTCAGTTGCTACATTCGTTCGCCTAGAAGTTGGTGAAGGTATCGAGAAAGCAGAAGGCCTAAGCTTCGCTGAAGAAGTTGCAGCAGCTCAAAAAGGTTAACCCTTAGAGACTTGTGTAAAGATTAGACCGTGGC
>NZ_JAWOVC010000627.1:0-573 GCF_033339735.1 Vibrio sp. 2033 | reverse complement strand
ATCTATCAAGTTACGTCAGGTGAGAACCTATTTAATATGATCCCAAGAGATGTTCGAAACAATTCGGCACGAGTCGCACTTAAAATAGAAGATGTCATGCAATGGCTCATCAAGCAGCCACTCTCCACCACACTTCGGACACTTACGTGCTTTCTCGCTCTCCAACGACTGACCGCCTACGCGATACTGGTAATAGTAAGTAGGAATCTTGGTGATGTATTCGATACGACCACGCAAATCCCAACCGCGGCGGAACAACACACTGTCTACGTCGCAAATCTCGTGCAGCGCCGCATGCTCTGCGCGGCACCCGCCCGCCATTTGGATTTCATCGCACGCTTGCCATTCCGTCTGCCATTTGATGACCGCTTTATGATCGCCATTGAGTGTCGGATCATTACGATACAGTGGAATTGGCAACAAGGTTTCACCACTGCGCAGTGGCGAGCATGTGTGCACATACGTCGTGTAGAGCACTTGCCAACTTGGCGCTTCGTCTTCGGCCGCTTGTTCTGAATTTAAATCACGACCAAGCATACGCATTTTCGGCGCAAGCAAAGACGCATCCGACAA
>NZ_JAWOVC010000626.1:0-574 GCF_033339735.1 Vibrio sp. 2033 | reverse complement strand
CGCCTCACTCACCATCTTCTTTAATCTTGTGGTCGATTTGTTGTACACGGTGATCGACCCACGTATCCGCGTTTAGGAGTCAAACATGTTATCGATTAAGAAACTGGATACTCAATCCTTACAAGACCAAGTCGTAGACAATATCGAAGCGGTGGAAGGTCGCAGTTTGTGGCAAGACGCCTGGGCTCGTTTCCGAAAAAACCGCGCCGCGATGACATCGGTTTATGTGCTCACGTTCATCACTTTGTGCATCACGTTTGGCCCCTCGATTGCGGCCTTTGGACACGATGAGATTGATTGGGACGTACTCGCCGACCCATACGAACTGGGGAAGCCATCACTTAGCAGCGGCCATTACTTTGGTACCGATGATCTCGGCCAAGACCTGTTTGCCCGCACCATGCAAGGCGGTCGCCTTTCAATTTTAGTTGGCTTCGTGGGCGCGTTAGTCGCCGTCGTTATCGGAACGATTTGGGGCAGCATTTCAGGCTACCTAGGCGGCGTCGTAGATAGCCTGATGATGCGCATCATCGAAGTGTTGGATTCAGTTCCATTTATGTTCATGGTCATCCTT
>NZ_JAWOVC010000625.1:0-574 GCF_033339735.1 Vibrio sp. 2033 | reverse complement strand
AAACAATACCGTTGTTTTCTACGTTGAAAATCGCGGCTTCTTTTAGCTCTTCTTGGTTTACAAGTTTTGCAGCTTCTTCTTCTGCCAGCGCTTTCATCGCGTCTTTGATTTTCAGCTTACGCTTTTTCTTGGTGTCGCCGGCAAGGTTTTGGAACATGCCTTGTAGCTGGTTGGTCATTTCTTCCATACCAGGAGGTGCCATGATCTCCACACCCATTTGAGGCGCTGCTACATCGATTTCAATCTCTTTATCGTCTAGCTGACCTTCACGCAGTTTTTTACGGAAGATTTGACGCGTGTTTGAGGTGTCTTCTTTTTGCTCGACTTGACCCCAGCTATCGCGTGCTGGTGGCAGTAGTGCATCGAGAATGCGCTCTTCAGCTTGCTCTTCTGCGCGGAATTTCACTTTTTCCATCGCTTGTTGGTGGGTCATCTTCACAGCGACATCAGTCAGGTCACGAATGATGGTTTCAACTTCTTTACCAACGTAGCCCACTTCGGTGAACTTTGTTGCTTCGACTTTGATGAATGGTGCATTGGCTAGTTTAGCAAGACGACGAGCGATCTCTGTCTT
>NZ_JAWOVC010000624.1:0-575 GCF_033339735.1 Vibrio sp. 2033 | reverse complement strand
TTTTATATAAGTAATATCGGTCACCCACGATTGGTTTGGAGCCGTTGGATTGAACTCTCTGGCTAATTTGTTAGCCGAAATGACATGTTCAGTACCCGCTTTAGCTCTGGGTTTACGATACCCGCGTTGTGACTGTAAGCCTTCTCGTTTCATCAAGCGATGTACTTGGTTGATTCCACAGAATTCCCCTTCATCTCGTAGGTCACTGTATATCTTCCGATAGCCATAAACCCCACCTGATTCCAGCCAAAACTGTTTAATAAGTCCGAGAAGATACTTACGCCGTTTCTCTTGTTTGCTGTCAGGGTATTTTAGCCAGGCATAAAAACCACTTGGATGAACCCCAAGGATTTTACACATCCGTCGAACAGGCCAAACTGACTGGTTGGCTTTGATAAAGGCGTACCTCAGTCGGACTGGCTTGCGAAGTACACCGCGGCTTTTTTTAGTATATCCCGCTCTTCGGTAACTCTTTGCAGTTCTTTCCGAAGCCTACGAATTTCGGCACTTTCATCAGATTGAGCTTGGTGTTGGGAGGAGTCGGGACCGTAGCGCTTCACCCAAGCATAAAGACT
>NZ_JAWOVC010000623.1:0-575 GCF_033339735.1 Vibrio sp. 2033 | reverse complement strand
GCTTACTCGCGATTGCATTTGCGACGCCGGTCATGGCGAGTGATGAGCCATTAACGCTCGACTGGATCGATCTGGTTCCTGAAGCGGAACGTAAGCTGTTCGACAGCGTGGGGATGCCCGCATCTGATCACAGTGGTGGCGCGGCGCAGCAATCAAAAATCGGTAACGTCAGACCAGAACTCAATGGCAGTCAGGTCAAAATCCCTGGCTTCGTGATTCCTCTTGAGGGAGATGCCAACACGGTGACGGAATTTTTGTTGGTGCCGTATTTTGGGGCGTGTATCCACGTACCACCACCACCACCAAACCAAATCATTTACGTGAAATTTCCGAAAGGCGCACCAGTACAGGAACTTTGGGATGTCATTTACGTGGTGGGAACGTTAAAAACCGAAACCATTAACCATGAACTGGCAGAAACAGCGTATGTGATTGAAGGTTCAAAAATCGAAGCCTACGACGATATGTAGTCGTCGATTTCAAGGTACACCAAAGGCGTCGCATCGGCGCCTTTGTCATCTTTAAATGTTAAACAATGTAGCGCGATAAGTACGCTAATACGCCCACATAAAGAA
>NZ_JAWOVC010000622.1:0-575 GCF_033339735.1 Vibrio sp. 2033 | reverse complement strand
TTTGATTTGCGGATTCATTACGTCTTTTGGCAAATCAATCACAACTGGCCCAGGACGACCCGTTGTTGAAATATAGAAGGCTTTTTTGATCGTTTCAGGGATATCTTCCGCCTTTTTCACCAAAAAGCTGTGTTTTACTACCGGACGAGAGACGCCCACGATGTCACATTCTTGGAAAGCGTCGTTACCAATCAGGCTGTTTGGCACGTTCCCTGAAATCACGATCATCGGAATGGAGTCCATGTACGCCGTTGCAATACCGGTAATGGTATTGGTTGCGCCAGGCCCTGAACATACCAGTACCACACCCGGCTTACCTGTTGCGCGAGCATAGCCATCAGCCATGTGTGTCGCAGCCTGTTCGTGTCTTACTAGTACGTGTTTAATTTGGTCGGTTTTTGCATGCAGTGCATCATAGATATCCAAAACGGAACCACCCGGATAACCGAAGATCTGCTCTACGTTTTCCTCTATCAGAGATTGCACCACCATCTCTGCACCTGACAACATTGCTGTCATAATTGCTCTCCTTACCCAGAATTCCACACCGTAAGGTCAACGGTTTGGTCTGGTTT
>NZ_JAWOVC010000621.1:0-575 GCF_033339735.1 Vibrio sp. 2033 | reverse complement strand
GGAGCTGCGGTTTGTAAATCGGGCAGCAATGGGGAAGAGAACTTATAAGCACGCGCTCGGGCCCATTGGCGGTTGCCTTCAATGGTATTGATCTCACCGTTGTGAGCAAGATAACGGAACGGCTGCGCCAGTGGCCAGCGAGGTTGAGTGTTGGTTGAAAAACGCTGGTGGAACAGACAGATAGCTGATTCCATACGTAGATCAGCAAGATCAAGGTAGAAGCGAGGCAAATCCGCAGGCATGCACAAACCTTTGTACACCAGCACTTGCGTCGATAAGCTACAGATGTAGAAATCAGGATCTTCGGTGATCTGTTTTTCAATACGGCGACGGGCAATATAGAGACGGCGTTCAATGTCGCGCTCACGCCAGCCCGCTGGAGCTGAGATAAAGACTTGCTGAATATTGGGCAGTGAGTTGGCCGCAATCGGGCCGAGTACTGCAGAATTTGTTGGAACTTCGCGCCAACCCGCAACCGTTAAGGTTTCTTGAGCGAGTTCTTTATTGACGATGTCTTTAGATAATTGAGCTTTAACCGGATCTTGGCTGAAGAAAAGCATCCCTACGGCATATTG
>NZ_JAWOVC010000620.1:0-575 GCF_033339735.1 Vibrio sp. 2033 | reverse complement strand
TGAATTTGGTTTCGACGGTCTCAAACTCAATCGCACCACGTTGATCACGCGCTTCTTTCAACACTTTGTACATCGCGTGCAACTCTTCAAGATGCGACACGAGTGGCTGGTAGCGTTCACGCAGTTCTTCATCACCTTCAAGAATCGCGCTCACTTTGCTGTATGTGAGACGAGCGTGGGAATTCATTACCGCTTCGTAGTGCTTGTAGCTTGAGAGCTTACCGCTTTCAGAAATGGTCATCTCACACACCATACACAAGCGATCCACTTGCGGGTTAAGCGAACACAAACCGTTTGAAAGCACTTCAGGCAACATTGGGACAACTTGCGATGGGAAGTACACAGAGTTACCACGGTTGATGGCTTCTTTGTCTAACGCTGAATCTGGGCGCACGTAGTAGCTTACGTCTGCGATTGCGACCCAAAGACGCCAACCACCATCTTTTTTCTTCTCACAGAAAACGGCGTCATCGAAGTCTCGCGCATCTTCACCGTCAATGGTAACGAGCGGCAATTCACGCAAGTCAACACGGCCAACTTTCGCTTCTTCAGGCACTTCTTCGCCCAAGTTTACG
>NZ_JAWOVC010000619.1:0-576 GCF_033339735.1 Vibrio sp. 2033 | reverse complement strand
GGCCGAGATCTACGAGCATGAGATGTTCGGAAACTTCTTTTTCGTCGGACAGCATTTCCTCTGCGAGACGTTCATCGGTAATTTGATCCGAGCTCCGCGGCCGTGTCCCTGCAATTGGACGATAACAAAGCTTGCCGTTGCGTAAACGTACCAGCATCTCCGGAGAGGCTCCCACAACGGCTGAATTTTTATTTGTAATCAAAAACATATAGGGCGAAGGGTTGAGCGAGCGAATTGCACGATAAATGGATACCGGCGAAGCCGCGGTGCGTTTTGTAAAACATTGAGATAGCACCACTTGATACGCATCACCTGAAAATATGGCTTCTTTTATTTTGTTTACCGCTGCGAGAAAATCATCTCGCTCCCAGTTGGAAACAACCCGGTTCTCACTGACCGGCATTTTTGCGTTTCTGACAAGTTGAATCTGGCGAAGCTCAAGGATTTTTCGGGTCTCACGATTTTTGGCATGAGCTTCCTGTAGTGCATGGCGAAGAGCGGCCTCATCTTGTCCGATTTCATCGCGAAAAATAAGAGAAATAATCTTGATTTCCTGACGGATATGATCAAAAGCAA
>NZ_JAWOVC010000618.1:0-576 GCF_033339735.1 Vibrio sp. 2033 | reverse complement strand
TTTTACGGTAGACAACATTCTTAACATCCTTCGTCAAACCTCAGTCAACGCGATCATCGCCGTAGGTATGACTCTGGTTATCTTAACTGCTGGTATCGACTTGAGTGTTGGCTCTGTCCTTGCGCTTTGTGGTGCATTTGCCGCAAGCCTAATCGCGATGGAAGTGCCAGTTTTAATTGCGGTTCCAACGGCTCTATTAGCTGGTGCAGCACTGGGCGCAATCAGTGGCATCATCATCGCTAAAGGCAAAGTGCAAGCCTTCATCGCGACGCTGGTCACCATGACATTACTGCGAGGTGTGACCATGGTTTACACCGACGGTCGACCAATTTCTACTGGCTTCACAGACACGGCAGACGCATTCGCATGGTTTGGTACAGGCTACGCGTTAGGCATTCCAGTGCCAGTTTGGTTGATGGTTGTTGTATTCGCAGCGGCTTGGTACCTACTTAATCACACTCGCTTTGGTCGCTATGTTTACGCACTAGGCGGCAATGAGTCTGCGACTCGCCTGTCTGGTATTAACGTAGATCGAGTGAAGATTGGTGTGTACGCCATCTGCGGTATGTTAGCTGC
>NZ_JAWOVC010000617.1:0-576 GCF_033339735.1 Vibrio sp. 2033 | reverse complement strand
GCGACAACTTTTGGGGATGGAACATCCGTTGCTAACCCTAACGCAGAAAAAAGTGCAGCAGTTAATAGGCTTGCGTTAGCGGTAAACGTGTCTGTCCACGGTAATAGATCGAGCATGGCAGGGCCAAACACGAGACCAAATAAACATGCCAATACAGCAGATGGAATGTACATGCGTTGTAGCAATGGCGTGTGCACGCGAATCACTTTCGCTACAATCAAAAGTAAGCCTGCGATGGCTAAGTCAGTCAGCATTAGACCTTTTGGCATTTTTTGTCCTCCAGTAAATGCATTCAAGGGGCATCATCCGTTTGACCAACCTTGATGAAATAAATAACTCCACGTAAGAAAGCGCGAATACGAAATCTTTCGAGTACGGAGCAATGGTCGTTTCAATCAGCGCTCAAGTGCGCTAAAAATCATGAAATGAATATAATTGTCGAGAATGTTCGTGAACTGTTGAGAAACTCGAGCAAGTTTCTCGATTTTATTTTTGATAGTTCACTCAGGAAGGGCGTGTATCCTAGTCAGTTTGAATAGGCAATGCAATTGAGCAGAATCAATAAAACATGCCTAA
>NZ_JAWOVC010000616.1:0-576 GCF_033339735.1 Vibrio sp. 2033 | reverse complement strand
CCGCCGGCTCTCATCGAAGAAGGAGTCATCGGTGAGATTCAGAATGCCGAACACCGTCACCATGGCGTCGGCCTCCGCAGCGACTTCCACGATGGGGATCGGGCGAGCAAAAAGGCAGCAATTATGAGCCCCATACCTACAAAGCCCCACGCATCAAGCTTTTGCCCATGAAGCAACCAGGCAATGGCTGTAATTATGACGACGCCGAGTCCCGACCAGACTGCATAAGCAACACCGACAGGGATGGATTTCAGAACCAGAGAAAGAAAATAAAATGCGATGCCATAACCGATTATGACAACGGCGGAAGGGGCAAGCTTAGTAAAGCCCTCGCTAGATTTTAATGCGGATGTTGCGATTACTTCGCCAACTATTGCGATAACAAGAAAAAGCCAGCCTTTCATGATATATCTCCCAATTTGTGTAGGGCTTATTATGCACGCTTAAAAATAATAAAAGCAGACTTGACCTGATAGTTTGGCTGTGAGCAATTATGTGCTTAGTGCATCTAACGCCTGAATTAAGCTGCGCCGCGAAGCGGCGTCGGCTTGAATGAACTGTTAGACATCATTGGCG
>NZ_JAWOVC010000615.1:0-577 GCF_033339735.1 Vibrio sp. 2033 | reverse complement strand
GTTCCGCCATAAGTCGGCATGTTGAGAACAACTCCAAATCCGGGGATTTCTTTTTGGATTGGCTTCGCATCCTTGGGAGCTGATTTCAGCCACAGGAAAAACCAGATCCCAGAGCTTATGTCTTCCGGCTTGACCTGGTTGGCCGCAAGGAATTTGGAAACCTCGTTACAGATGATGCCATCTGGCGCTGCCATCTCGTAAATACCCGCCATCAGATCTTCAAGGCTCTTATACATATTATCTCTCGCACCTGTACATGATGTTTTCACTATCGTTGTTAAGCGTTTTTTCAGCAAGTATGTTCCAGCGAGACATCTTATACCATTCCATCTAAATCTGTAAAATTACCGTATTACCGTATTACCGTAATTATGATAATTACGGTAAATAAATTTAAGTTCTTCTTGCTGTTGTTCTACTTATTAAAATGTATCTTTGAAAAAGTAGAGTTTTTGGAATAGGATAGGTGGTGCTGAATGCCCACTTTTTACAAGGAGCGCGACCAGTGATTTTTGATGTAAGAGCGACCTTTGAAGTGGCACTCCAGACGGACACCCACCTGGTACTTATCGATCTG
>NZ_JAWOVC010000614.1:0-578 GCF_033339735.1 Vibrio sp. 2033 | reverse complement strand
CAGTGATGAGCCCTAAATACCTTGAGGATCATCGGTGGCTAAAAAGCCCTTTTGGTGATCAAACATCGTCGATGTCTGCGAATCAATGGCAAGCGGCTACGTTGTTGCACGACGCGATGCCGTGGGAAAAAGCGACACGTGACTATGAGTGGTTGTATTGGGCTTCGGCAATGGGATTCGATTTTAAAACCGATGTCGGTCACTTTTTCAATCGAACAGACATGGCGATGTCTGCGGCGGAAGCTGGAGTCGGGATCGCGATGGCGCGCATGGCGTTGATTGAGGATGAATTGACGACGAAACGTTTGGTTTCTCCATTCGCTCCCATTCCTGCCAATGCTGGGTATTACTTGATCATGAATACAAGAAGCCAGTCAACTGAGCGATTTAGAGAGTGGCTTTTGAAGCAGATTGAGTCACGACGATGATTTAAGTGTTTAAGAAATAATAAAAATAAATTTCTTAATTACATATTATCTTGAGCCACTTCCCACAAATTATCTTCACTTTATTAACTTCTCTCTCTTACTCATCTTTTTCCATATCATCCTAGAAAATAACTAATGGATAGAGAAAGG
>NZ_JAWOVC010000613.1:0-578 GCF_033339735.1 Vibrio sp. 2033 | reverse complement strand
CGCGAGTCAATATTTCCATTGTTTGGGTAACCCGATTTAGGCCCTGCGTAACTGCCTGTTTTGTATGGCGAGTTGTTTGAATCAATCGTCGCGTCTATCGTCCATTCAGAAAACGCATCCAGACCCACAATATCGTCCGTTACATGAACTTCGTTCGCATAACCTTCACCAAAGTTGAAAATAGATACCGTAAATGTGACCCAATCACCGGGGATAAACTCGTCATCCGGTGTGGTTTTAGTCACGATGATCTTAGGTTCTTTTGGATACACCGTAACGCTGTCTGATGCTGATGACTGGACAGTAGAATCTGGCGTTTTAACCGTCGCGGTATTACTGAATTGAGAGTACAGAATTTGATCCGGATTTGAACGGTCAATCTGAGCGACAATTGTGTAAACCACTTCCGCATTCGGTGGAATTTGAGCGTTAGTATCTAAATCAAGGTTGTCTGAGAAGCTGCCGACATCGGTGTAAGCAGGATTGCCGTTCAACAAAGGATCGTCAGACTTGATTTCAGCACGAATAGTCCAAGCATTGAAAACTGGCTTAGTGACGCCATCTGGCTCCAAAATTTC
>NZ_JAWOVC010000612.1:0-579 GCF_033339735.1 Vibrio sp. 2033 | reverse complement strand
GTGTTTGGCTTCGAATTTTTGACGAAAACTGGAGTAGGATTTGTCGGTGGAGTGCGACTCCGCATCTTGCCCCAAAAACTCCACTACAGATTGCTTCAAGCGCTTGTTGCGCAAAACGACATCGTGCCAAACCACAAAGGTGTTTTGTGATTCTTTATCTGCACGCTGTTGACCACCTGCTCGAATGCCCGCTTCGGTGACTTGCCATCCGTCTTCCGATTTACTTATCCAGCCTAGCTCACTCAACAATTGGTTGATTCGCTTGGCATTAAGGCGAAGTTTATCGCCAAGTAGTGTGGCACTCAGAGTTTTCCCAGAGGTAGGATTCAGCTCAATATGCAAGTTCGTAGGCCAGACAATAAACTGCCCAAACTTGGGGTGGTCAACATATTCACCGCCGAACTTAGCGCCCTCTTCCGTCAGGATCCATTTTTCCCCTTGGCGAGTGATGTAACCGGCGCGTTTGAGATCTGAAAACAGCAGCTTGGCGTCAATATTGCGCATTTTCGCTAATGCTGATGTCGATATTTTTTCTGACATGTGTGGAGCCTCCTGCTGCTGGGAAAATAACATCCTGTG
>NZ_JAWOVC010000611.1:0-579 GCF_033339735.1 Vibrio sp. 2033 | reverse complement strand
AACTCCATCAACAACCAAATGGTTCCGGTTCGTCTGACTGAGCAAGAAGTGGATGAACTGTTCCAATTCGTTGAAGCCAATGAAGGTGCGCAAATTGAAGTGGATCTGGAAGCCCTAAAAGTGCGCGCAAACGGCAAGGAGTATGACTTTGAAATCGACGAGTTCCGTCGTCACTGCCTGCTTAATGGCTTAGATAACATCGGTTTGACGCTTCAGCACGAAGACAAAATCGCTGAGTATGAAGCCAATATCCCGAGCTTCCTGCGTTAAAACGCATCCTTGAATACACAAATAACAGGCTGGTCATTGTCAGCCTGTATTGTTTTTATGCGTAGATTAAAGAAAGAAAACAACAACTAGACGGGTCTACACTAACAATCAAGTCTCACTAAAGGTCTCTCTATGAAGCGTTTCTTATTGCTACTGTGTGCCCTACTCTCCTTTTCCGCTCTCGCCGCACCAAAAGCCGACTTATGGCCTTATTGGCAGCAGTCCAACGAGGTCAACCAAACCTCAATCTCTCATCTGGAGTGGCAACAGTTACTCGACAGCTATCTAGTTACCCGAGGCGACAACACT
>NZ_JAWOVC010000610.1:0-580 GCF_033339735.1 Vibrio sp. 2033 | reverse complement strand
CTGCGGATCGAGCTTAGTATCACTAAGCAGCGACGCCACACCAATAATGCCATTCATAGGGGTGCGGATCTCGTGGCTCATGGTCGCGAGAAACTCACTTTTCTTGCGATTGGCGACTTCCGCCTTATCTCGCTCTGCTTCTAACTCGGCTTGATGCTCTCGCACTTTTTGCACGCTTCGATTGTATTTTTGCGCCAACAAGCTGACTTCATCAAAACACCAACGTTTGGGCAGCGTGACCGTACTCGGCGCATTACCGCCGCTAAAATCACTCACCGCACCGGAAAGCAACTGCAAAGGATTCACCAATAAACGGAAGGCAACCCACAACACCCCAACCATCAACAACAAAATTTTTATCGCTTCTGTCGTGAGTAGAAAAAAGAACTGTTGCCATAAATCTTGATAGACGGCGCTAAGGTCAGACTGCACAGTCAGCTCTGCGAGCTCAAACGTTTTTTCACCCACACTAAACTGCATCGGCCAACGCCTCTCAACCACATCTTGCTTGATTTCTGTTCCGAGCTCGATGATAACTTCGTCTTTGGTAGCAATGCGTAGGTAATCCACAGAAGGCAAA
>NZ_JAWOVC010000609.1:0-580 GCF_033339735.1 Vibrio sp. 2033 | reverse complement strand
TTATCTAATGTTACCGATGTAGAAGTCTTTTCTAACTTGCTCAAGCAAACACGCCGAAGAATTATTGAGATATCTGGTGATTGCGCTTATGACACAAGGGATTGCCACGATGCCATACGGATCAAGCGAGCTGTTCCGCTCATCCCGCCAAGAGAAGGAGCAGCCTTCTGGGAACAAGGGCACCCTCGTAACTTAGCGGTAGGTTGCCAGAAGCTCTACGGCTCCAACAAGAAGTGGAAAAAGCGGTATGGCTATCATAAGCGCTCTCTGTCAGAGACCGCAATGTACCGAGTAAAACAGTTGCTAGGTGGGAAATTAAGTCTAAGAAATTACAACGCTCAGGTTGGCGAGACTTACGCCATGATCAAAGCACTGAACAAACTTACAGGGCTTGGTATGCCTGACACTCAGTATATTGTATAAAAGTCGCTCAACTTTAGGAGGTTCGGTTTCTCGTCTGAATTACGCAACAAAGCCACAAAGCGGAGCTGGATAACCTCAGTGAGCATCAAGTTTTGCTCATGGATTACGCCAGAGAACACGCTGAGTGGGAGAACATTGCTCGCGTGATTAACTAATG
>NZ_JAWOVC010000608.1:0-580 GCF_033339735.1 Vibrio sp. 2033 | reverse complement strand
TGCTTGAGATTGTGGCTTGCCCAGTGTGTAAAGGTAAGCTGACTTACGATAAAGATAATCAAGAGTTGATCTGCAAATTGGATCGCCTTGCTTACCCTATCAAAGAGGGTATTCCTGTTTTGCTTGAGCCAGAAGCTCGCATCATGAGCATGGATGAGGGGCGTTAATGTCTTTTACGGTTGTGATACCGGCTCGTTACTCTTCGAGCCGTTTACCAGGTAAACCATTGGCTGATATTGGCGGTAAACCAATGGTGCAATGGGTTTACGAACAAGCAATGCAAGCTGGCGCTGATGACGTGATCATTGCTACTGACGATGAGCGAGTTTCTGCGGCGGTTGAGCAATTCGGTGGCAAAGTTTGTATGACTTCGCCAAACCACGAATCTGGTACAGAGCGTTTAGCGGAAGTGGTAGAGAAAATGGCCATTCCTGCTGATCACATTATTGTGAACGTTCAAGGTGATGAGCCTTTGGTACCACCAGTTATCATCCGCCAAGTTGCAGATAACTTAGCCGCTAGTGATGCACCTATGGCTACGTTGGCGGTTGAAATCGAATCTGAAGATGAAGTCTTTAAC
>NZ_JAWOVC010000607.1:0-580 GCF_033339735.1 Vibrio sp. 2033 | reverse complement strand
CCGGGTATCAGTGAAGGAGGTAAACCATTAATCGACGCCATACCGCTCCATAAAAAGACAGGGCTACCGCCCCGCCTTTATTTTTTCCCTAATTATTCGCGGCCTGGAAGCTTCTTCCAAGTCACGTTATCACGCAGGTAAACCGGGCTAGATTCTTCAACAGGAACCGTATTGCCTTTTTCTAGTTCTTGCTTAGCTAAAATCACAATGTCTTGTGAGTCAGGGTACAATACCTCACTGTCTGCAGTGTTAAACGGCAGGCCCGCCAGTTCTTCCTGATATGCAGACCAACCTGTACCAGCTGTTGTCCACGTTTTAGAGTCAGCTTGTGCTTCTTCCGCCAAACGAGCTGGTGGAATCACACATTCTTCATCAACACCCATCCATTCGCCGTTTTCTTGGCGAGAATAACGTGCCCAGTAAACTTCGCTCATGCGCGCATCAATCGCTACAGCGACATCAGTTGCACCATGCAGGCGGTAGCTTGCTTGTGCCATCGTAGCCAATGTTGAAACACCAATCATCGGCAGTTCTGCACCAAATGCTAGGCCTTGAGCGATGCCAATACCGATACGAACAC
>NZ_JAWOVC010000606.1:0-581 GCF_033339735.1 Vibrio sp. 2033 | reverse complement strand
AAAAACTCAAAGCGGCAGAGCTGTTTGCTTTTGATACCGAAACGGACAGCCTTGATTACATGGTGGCGAACCTTGTTGGTTTGTCATTTGCTATCGATGAAGGTATTGCGGCTTATGTCCCTGTCGCACACGATTATTTGGATGCGCCAGAGCAACTGGATCGCGATTGGGTTCTTGAGCAGCTGAAACCGATTCTTGAAGACGACGCTCAAGCGAAAGTCGGTCAGAACCTAAAATACGACGCGTCTGTGCTGGCACGTTACGGCATCGAGATGAAAGGCATCAAATACGACACCATGTTGGCGTCTTACGTTTACAACAGCGTAGGCGGCAAACACGACATGGACAGCTTGGCACTTCGTTTCCTACAACACAGCTGCATTTCATTCGAACAAATCGCGGGTAAAGGTAAAAACCAACTGACCTTCAACCAAATCGAGCTTGAGCAAGCATCGCCATACGCAGCTGAAGATGCAGACGTCACGCTTCGCTTGCACAATCGTCTGTTTGCTAACATCGAACAAGATGAAAAGCTAAAATCGGTTTACGAAGAAATCGAAATGCCGCTAGTCCCTGTTTTG
>NZ_JAWOVC010000605.1:0-581 GCF_033339735.1 Vibrio sp. 2033 | reverse complement strand
TGTCATTGGCATAGGTGATAGTCCTTACTCACAATATCTGTCGGTTTACACCGTTATTGATTGTTGTTGTGAGTGGTGTTTGGTAAGTGTTTCAGTGCCAACATTAACGCCGTGATGCTTCGTGCTTCACAGAAGTCCAAATGCGTTAATAGCTCTTCGGCTTGTGCGAGTGGCCAGCGCACAATTTCTAACGGCTCTGGTTCGTCACCTTCTTGCTTTGCAGGGTATAGCGATTGACCTAGAAACAGCGTCATCTTGCTCGAAAAATAAGAAGGAGCAAGGATCACTTGTTTTAACGGGGTGAGTTCCTTACAACCAAAACCAATTTCTTCTTTTAGTTCGCGGTCAGCGGCCTGATGTGGCGTTTCACCGGGATCGATAAGACCTTTAGGAAAACCCAGTTCGTAACGCTCTGTACCAGCAGCGTATTCACGTACCAACAGTAAATCGCCCTGCTCGGTTATCGGTACAACCATTACGGCATCGCGACCACTTGGCTTCATGCGCTCATAAGTGCGATGCTCGCCATTGGAGAAGCGAAGGTCGAGGGCTTCCACAGCAAACAGTTTTGATCGAGCGAC
>NZ_JAWOVC010000604.1:0-582 GCF_033339735.1 Vibrio sp. 2033 | reverse complement strand
CTGTCCGTTCCTGTATTTGATTGCAACATGCGGTCAACCAAACCTTGATCGAGGCTTTTCGCGACATCCAGCTGTTGGCGCTGAGTGATGTATTTTTTAAGTGCCGTTTCCAAGCGTGGGAACATGACGGGTTTTAACAGATAATCCACCACACCTACGCGCATCGCTTGCTGTAGGGTGTCGACATCCCGAGCCGCGGTAATCAAAATCACATCACAAGTTTGATTGTTCGAGCGCAGCGTATTTAGTATCTCCAACCCTGTACCATCCGGCAGATAAACATCCATCAAAAGCAGATCTGGCTTGAGCACTTCGAGCTGCATTTCCGCTTCTAATCGCGTCGTTGCAATGCCAACCACATCCAACCCTGCCAATTGGCTCAGGTATTTGTGGTGTAATTCAGCAATGGCAATGTCATCTTCAATGATCATTACTCGCGTTGCCATGTTCATACTTGTTCTTCCTTTGGCAAATACACGGTTATTCGCGTTCCATGTTCTGTGTTTGGTAGCATTTCAACATGCCCGTGATAGCGGGTCGCTAATTGGTTCACTAGGTGCAAACCTACCCCTCTATTTTGTC
>NZ_JAWOVC010000603.1:0-582 GCF_033339735.1 Vibrio sp. 2033 | reverse complement strand
CAATGACAACGAGATCATCGCGTTGCGACGCGTTGATCACCTTCAATGCAAAATCATCATGGCCAATACCATTCACCACAATGACATCCATTTCATTGAGACGTTTTAGATCATTCGGTTGCGGTAAGTAGTTATGTGGATTAAAACCAGCATCCACCAGCGGCAAGATTTCCGCTTTGTCACCAACAACAGCGTGCACATAGCTGAAATAAGGCTGAAGCGTGATACCAATTTTCATTTTGTCACTCGCGAAACTGGACGTGCTAGCGACCAATAAAGCGCAAGATGCAAACATGGAACGTAAAAGCGAACGTGTGATCATAATATGTATTCTTTGAATTGAGTTAAGTGTGCGAAGGATGAGCAGAAGATGGAGAAGAGAGAATTAGCTGTTGCCACCCCTGTTGATGGCGATGGCTTTCTTCGCTCAATGTTGGGGTTGGCGCAAAACCATGGGCATCGATTAGCCAAATGTCGGCGTGGCTTTGACGACTATCTAGAATCATTGAAGCCGCCCCTTGCTCACTCTGTCTGATGCCCAAGTAGATCCCGTCACCAATGCTCTGCCATTGATGCGAACCT
>NZ_JAWOVC010000602.1:0-583 GCF_033339735.1 Vibrio sp. 2033 | reverse complement strand
CTGTTTCTTGAGCCGTATTTACAAGAAACCCGTTTAGGTGCGTATGATTTCCCGCTGTTTTCGACCATCTTTAAAGCATTTTCAAAAAAAGGCAGTTTCAAGTCTCTGATTGACCCTTACTGTTTTGGCCAAGCGCTTTCAAACGGTCGAGCCATCACTTTTGTGGTGACGCATGATATTCCCAACAACGACGTCTTTCTCGATTTGATAATGGATGAAGAGGATGAGTGGATCGCTTATGCCTACATTCTTGGTCGCGATGGCGGCGTGCCTTTGGTTTATACCGATTTGGATACCAGCGGCATTAAGAACAAAAACGGAAAGCCAAGATGGAAAGACGCTTGGAATGATCCGCGCATGGCGAAGATGATCGCGTTCCATAATGTGACTCATGGCGAATCAATGACGGTACTGGAAGGGAATGACGATATGCTAGTGCTAAAACGCGGAGAGAAAGGCATTGTAGTGCTAAACAAATCCACGCGCGCACAATCGCTATCGCTAAAGACAGAGTGTGATTGGTTCGATTTGATGTCAGATCAAAGCGTTAAAGCCGGGATAGAACTGAAGGTTCCGGCAAAGT
>NZ_JAWOVC010000601.1:0-584 GCF_033339735.1 Vibrio sp. 2033 | reverse complement strand
CATCAGCTAATAATGACGGCGCATCCGATTCCTCGCACGCTAGCAATGACAGCGTATGCTGATTTGGAAACGTCGGTGATAGACGAATTACCACCAGGCCGAACGCCGATTCAAACCGTTGCCATTCCAGATACCAAACGTGACGACATTGTCGAGCGGGTACGAAACGCTTGTCTTAACGAAGGCAAGCAAGCGTATTGGGTGTGTACGCTGATCGATGAATCAGAAGTGTTAGAAGCGCAAGCCGCAGCAGACACCGCCGAAGAGTTACAGCGCAAACTGCCAGATGTAAAAATTGGCTTGGTTCATGGCCGTATGAAACCCGCCGAAAAGCAAGCTGTCATGCAAGAGTTTAAAGACAACAAGCTCCACCTGCTCGTAGCCACGGCGGTGATAGAAGTTGGCGTAGACGTGCCAAACTCTAGCTTGATGATCATCGAAAACCCTGAACGCCTTGGTTTGGCTCAATTACACCAGTTAAGAGGCCGCGTCGGTCGAGGCTCGGTTGCCAGTCACTGTGTCCTGCTGTACCACTCCCCTCTGTCGAAATCCGCGCAAAAACGCCTCGGTGTGCTGCGTGAAAG
>NZ_JAWOVC010000600.1:0-584 GCF_033339735.1 Vibrio sp. 2033 | reverse complement strand
GACGCTATGCGTCAGCGTCACAATCATCTTTCAACGCAATTGCAACAACTTTCAGCTCTCAAAGGACACGCTGGTCAATCGGCGTTGTCCTCTCCGTCTTTGAATAGCGCGGCGTTGATGAACTTCAACCGCGTTGATCAGATGCTGCAAAGAATGCTTCGTCACCACGAGCAAGAGCAAGCGGTGATGCAAGCCGAATGTGCATCAGTACAAAAAACGTTAGAACACAAACACGCTCGCGTTCAAGGATTGGAAAAGGTATTAGAGAGATGGCGCACCAAGCAAAATTATGAGAAAGCCAAAAAAGAGCAAAAGCTGATTGAAGACATCATCAACTCTCGCGTGAAACGCAAAACGTTGTAAGCGTTTTGCGTTTATTTTTATCTAGTAAAGAGAAACGTTACGTCGTTTTTCTGCGTCGCAGCCACCCTAATAATCCTCCAAAGAACAACACCCCTGCACCTATTGCACCGCCGCTGCCGTTATCGCTAAATCCTGAAACATTAGTGTCTTCTGGATCAAAGCCAGAATCACCTTCGCTATGGTAATCCTCTAAGGCTGCTAAGCTCGCGTTATAAACGGTT
>NZ_JAWOVC010000599.1:0-584 GCF_033339735.1 Vibrio sp. 2033 | reverse complement strand
ACTGCCGCTTGTCAGTGCACCCTCGAAAAGTTGATCACAGAGAGCGCCAATACCAACGGAAAGTCTCTCAGCTTGACCACAATTGTGGGTTATTGGAACGTTGGCTTTCGTTTTTTTGCGCCCTTCCTGTCGTTGCTCCACGCCGCTAGTGGTGAACGCCTGACCATGGCGGATCTCAACGCCGAAACGATCAAGCGATTTATTCAGCACCTGAGAAACGAGCCCATCGAATACGGCTCGCAAAAGGGTCACTTTACCAAAACCAAATCTTTGCTTGTGGCATCTCATCGGTTCGGGTTCTGGCCGGAAGTAGATATGAAAACGGTTTGGCCTGCCAATCCGTTTCCGAATTCCAACAAACGACGTAAGGGCCAGAAGGCGCTCAGCAAAAATGAAAAGCGGTTTTTGATCAAAGCGCTGCGCACAGAGATGGAGCGGATTGTGGCACACTCTGAGCCGCTGAACAGTTACGATTTGACCGTTTGCGTGGTGTCCATCGCCCTGTCCACTGGAATGAATCCGGCACCCATCCTGGAACTCACCACG
Source organism: Vibrio sp. 2033 (assembly GCF_033339735.1). Taxonomy (NCBI): domain Bacteria; kingdom Pseudomonadati; phylum Pseudomonadota; class Gammaproteobacteria; order Vibrionales; family Vibrionaceae; genus Vibrio; species Vibrio sp. 2033. The sequence goes on along the minus strand of NZ_JAWOVC010000599.1, from coordinate 38 downwards.
GACTGCGTGCAGCCTCACCCGCTCAAATCCAACCTGCG
>NZ_JAWOVC010000598.1:0-584 GCF_033339735.1 Vibrio sp. 2033 | reverse complement strand
GATGGCGGTTGTGATTTATTTCCGCCACGAAGTGATCACTTTATTCCGAGCATTGTTTGCTTCGATCTTCAAAGGTGACCGCAGTAAAGAAGCAAAACTGGCATGGATGATCGTGATCGCGACTATTCCGGCGTGTGTGTTCGGTTTGCTGATGAAAGACGTTATCGAAGTCTACCTGCGCAGTGCCTATGTGATTGCGACAACCACCATCGTATTCGGTTTGTTGCTTTGGTGGGTGGATAAGAATGCCAAGCTTGTTGCCGATGAGTACCAAACTGGCTGGAAGAAAGCGGTGTTTATTGGTATTGCTCAAGCACTTGCGATGATCCCTGGGACTTCACGTTCTGGTGCAACGATCACTGCCGCTCTATATTTGGGCTTCACTCGTGAAGCGGCAGCGCGTTTTTCATTTTTGATGTCGATTCCTATCATCACATTAGCTGGTAGCTACTTGGGCATGAAGCTGGTTACCAGCGGTGAGCCTGTGCACGTTGGCTTTTTGCTGACTGGTATTCTGACTTCATTTATTAGCGCTTACATCTGTATTCACTTCTTCTTGAAAATGATTTCACGCATGGGCATGA
>NZ_JAWOVC010000597.1:0-584 GCF_033339735.1 Vibrio sp. 2033 | reverse complement strand
AACTACTTTACTAATTGGCGACCTTTCTTTACCTCGTGGCGGCCGTTTTTCATCTGGTCATTCAAGCCATCAAACGGGGCTGGATATTGATATCTGGTTGCGTTTAGCTGACTCTCCTCTCTCCTATAACGAACTTCAATTGCCGAAACCGATGAGTGTGGTTGATCTGCAAGACTACTCGATATTAAATCATCGATGGGATAAGAGGCATTTTGAACTCATCCGTTATGCTGCTAAGAGCGATGAGGTAGCTCGTATCTTTGTTCACCCTGTTATCAAGGAGCAACTGTGTGCTCAGGAAGGGGGAAAAGATCGTTCTTGGCTACGTAAAGTTCGTCCTTGGTGGGGACATCATTATCATTTTCATGTGCGCTTATCATGCCCTGACTCAAGCTCTAATTGTGTCGATCAAGCACCTCCTCCTTCTGGTGATGGGTGCGGTTCGGAGTTAGCGAGTTGGAAGCCAAAAGCAGTTGTCCCAGCGAAGCCCCAGCCAGAAAAAGTAGCGGCTAAACCTAAAAAGAAAAAAGCGATTCCACCACAATGTCAGCCACTTATCGTCAGTAAATAACGTCTTATCTTTG
>NZ_JAWOVC010000596.1:0-585 GCF_033339735.1 Vibrio sp. 2033 | reverse complement strand
CTCGTAACGGACAACATTTTATTGCCGTCGGCAACGAGGTATCAGGCACAACCTCAGTTTTTCGTATCGAACTCTAAAAACAGTAGTATCTCAAAGTATCTACAACTGTGGCGCTAAAACCGCGGCCATAAAACAGAAGTGCTAAATAGGAAACGCCCGAATATCAGTTCGGGCGTTTTTTATTCACGGTTAAGTGTGTTAATGCTTTTCAGAGCATGAATAGCAAACAACGGTGTCCATTCGTGTTTATTCACTCAACACTAACGCATCACACTTAGACGCACAGATGAAATCGTTCTTATGCAAACCTTTAATGGAATGGCTCCACCAAGTCACGGTGACTTTGCCCCACTCAAGCAAAATTGATGGGTGATGAAATTCTTCTTCTGCCAATTCCGCAATCTTGTTGCTGAACGCCCATGCTTGTTTAAAGTTCTTAAACTTATAGACCTTCTCAAGTTGCGGAATGTCGTCCCTTTCAATGAGATGCCAATCGGACAGCTGCAGCAATAGAGATTGCTGTTCTTCTTTCGTCAGGGCAATGGCATCAAAGCTACAAGCTTCGCATTTTTGTTCATTCAGCAT
>NZ_JAWOVC010000595.1:0-586 GCF_033339735.1 Vibrio sp. 2033 | reverse complement strand
CACCAATACGGATACCTATCGCGAACTGGATTTACTGTTCATCGAATCGGATTCACTTTCGACAGGGGAGCGTTCTGCATTTCAACGTCGACTCGCACAAACCTCAAGTGTTCTTGCGGCGAATGCGCAGGGCAGTTATTTGGCGAATCAGTTATTAAAGCCAGATTTTCCTAATCAGTTGGTGTCGATGAAGGCTACGCTCGAACAAAAACTGGTTTCTTTTATCTTTTGGCTCATTGTCGTGAGCGGTTGTCTGTTGGCGGTGGTTTCATGGGCTGTCTTCTCTAAAAATGCGGTGGCGAATTCAAGTTCATCAGAGCCTGCCGTTTCTCAAACTGAAAACGCATCCAGTTCTTTAGAGCACGAGAACAAAGCGCGTGAGTTGGCAAGTGATGCTCAAGCGAATAAAACGCAAGAGCTAACCCCTGATTCGCGACAAGAATTGCTGGCTCCGCAAGAACCGTTTATCGATATCAACAGAATGCTGGATTCGCTTTCTGGCGATGAAGGCGCTGTCCGAATGTTGCTCGAGGTCGTTATTCAAGATCATGCTGAAGATGGTTCTAAATTACATAAACTGCTAAAC
>NZ_JAWOVC010000594.1:0-586 GCF_033339735.1 Vibrio sp. 2033 | reverse complement strand
CTCACTTGTCTTTGATTATAGATCTTCTCGAATCGAATTATTTTATGTCTAAGCACGATAACGCTTCAGTAAGCACAGCGAAGTCACGTTCCTTCCAATGTATTTGGCGTTTGAGCAGTTCTTTTTTGAATGAGCGAAGAAGCCTTTCTAAGTTTTGCTTTTTCCAGTCGCCGTGCTCTTGTTTGCGGCACTTATCAAAATCAATAATCCACACTTTATCTTTGTCATCGATCAAGATGTTGTGGATATTCAGGTCTGTGTGATTAACGCCAGCGTTGTGCATTTTGGCAATTTCTTGCCCTATTTTTTGATACATTCCTTCCGGTAACGGTTTTTCCTGCAAGATACTGACCAAGTCTCTTGCGTTAGGAATGCGCTCACTCAATAAATCGGCCTGATATGTCAATCCAGATTTCACAGCTCTCGCAGCAATTGGCCTTGGCACATGAACACCTGCATTAATCAGTGTAAGTAATAGTTGGAACTCTTGCGCACAACGCGTTTGCTCCCAACCTGAAAACCAATAATTGTCTTTAACTAACTTACCAAATACCCCCCCACGTCGATAATGACGCAGAGCGGCTTG
>NZ_JAWOVC010000593.1:0-586 GCF_033339735.1 Vibrio sp. 2033 | reverse complement strand
TTGTAATATTGAGAAAACCATCGTGGAAACGGCGTATCGTGAAGGATACGCCAAACCAAAAACTCCGCGTTCTCGCACTGGTAAAACAGTCGCTATTATTGGTTCTGGCCCTGCGGGTCTTGCGGCTGCCGAGCAGCTAAACAGCGCAGGCCATACCGTGACCGTATTCGAGCGTGACGAGAAAGTGGGTGGTCTGCTGCGTTTCGGTATTCCAGATTTCAAACTGAGCATGGAAGTCATTGATCGTAAGATCAATCTAATGGCAGAAGCTGGCGTTGAGTTTAGAGTAAATCAACACGTTGGTGTCGATGTAAACGCGCAACAACTGCGTCAAGAGTACGATGTGGTACTGCTGACTGGTGGCTCAACCGTTCCTCGCGATCTTTCTGTTCCGGGACGCGATCTAAAAGGCGTGTACTTTGCAATGCAGTTCCTCGGACAAAACAATCGCCGAGCAAACAACATGGATCTAAAAGGTGAAGAAATTCACGCAGCAGGAAAACATGTTGTCGTAATCGGTGGTGGTGATACCGGTTCAGACTGTGTGGGTACATCAAACCGTCACGGCGCAGCAAGCATAACTCAA
>NZ_JAWOVC010000592.1:0-587 GCF_033339735.1 Vibrio sp. 2033 | reverse complement strand
AAATCATATCTTTGGTAAAATATCAGGTTCGCAATATTGCACTAAAATAAGGTACTCACACCGATATGATAGTAAATAGGAATCCATTCGAGCAGTTGCCTAGTCTCGCAATCAATCCTGAAGACTTTGATGTTCTGTACTCTGCAGAAACATTTCGAACTCGTCTTTTAGATGCGATAAGCAAAGCAACGTCACGAATCTACCTAGTCGCTCTATATCTGGAAGATGATGAAGCTGGGCGTGAAATACTCACTGCACTTTACGAAGCAAAGCAGCGTAATCCAGGATTAGACATTAATATCTGTGTTGACTGGCACCGAGCACAACGCGGCCTTATTGGTGCAGAAACATCAGAAGGCAACTCAGCGCTTTATAAAGCGTTTGCTGACCAATACCAACATGCCATCCCTGTTTATGGTATCCCCGTTCGCGGCCGAGAAGTATTTGGTGTACTTCATTTAAAAGGCTTCGTCGTCGACGATACCGTGATTTACAGTGGCGCTAGCCTTAATAACGTTTATTTGCAGTACCATGGTCGCTATCGATTTGATCGCTACCATGTTATTAAGCACAAGTCCCTTGCAGAT
>NZ_JAWOVC010000591.1:0-588 GCF_033339735.1 Vibrio sp. 2033 | reverse complement strand
GCGAATAGTTACTATGGTTGAAAAAATCTGGTTTGAAAATCATCCACTAAAATATCTGTTGTGGCCATTATTATGGCCACTCAGTGTGTTGTTTGGTGCAATCAGTAGAGCGAAGCGTCAACAGTTCCAAACTGGTCGCAAGCAAGCGTATCAAGCACCCGTGCCCGTAGTAGTGGTCGGTAATATCACCGCTGGTGGCAATGGTAAGACGCCTGTTGTGGTTTGGTTGGTCGAGCAATTACAACATCTGGGGTACAAACCGGGAGTGGTGTCTCGAGGATACGGTGCGAAGGCTCCGCAGTATCCGCTGGTGTTAAATGATGATAATCCTACTCAACATTGTGGTGATGAACCTAAACTCATCCACCGACGCACCGGAGCACCTGTTGCAGTCGATCCTATACGTGCAAACGCCGTGAAAGCGCTATTAGAGTTAGACGTGGATATCATCATTACCGATGATGGTTTGCAGCATTATGCTCTAGAGCGTGATGTTGAACTTGTGATTGTTGATGGAAATCGTCGTTTGGGTAATGAGTGTTTGATTCCGCTTGGTCCATTGCGCGAAGGTGTTGAGCGACTTCAGGA
>NZ_JAWOVC010000590.1:0-588 GCF_033339735.1 Vibrio sp. 2033 | reverse complement strand
ATTTGATAACGGATAAAAATCACCACAAGGACGACCATTTGGCTGTAGCAGCGTCTATTCTCCCAAGAGTTCTGGTCATTTATGCTCACCCAGAGCCGCACAACTCCATTGCCAATCAAGTGATGATAAAGCGAGTGCAATCACTTGAGCACGTGACGGTGCACGATCTTTATGGCGCTTATCCTGATTTCTTTATCGATGTGAATCACGAACATGATCTACTGATGAATCATGATGTGATTGTCTTTCATCATCCTCTTTATATGTATTCATGTCCGGCGTTGTTGAAAGAGTGGTTAGACCGAGTACTCGGCAAGGGCTTTGCGTTTGGCGACGGTTCTGCACTGGAAGGCAAATATTGGCGCAGTGTGATCACCACGGGTGGTAAAGAAGAAGCCTTCAGTGCTAGGGGGTATAACAAGTATCCGTTAGAGCAGATTCTGCAACCGTTCGAGTTGACGGCAGCGTTGTGTCAGATGCATTGGATGGAGCCTCTGGTGCTGTATTGGTCGCGCAATGTTTCTGATATTGAACGCTATGAACACGCGGAGCAGTATCGTCGATGGCTGAGTAATCCTCTTGATGAGT
>NZ_JAWOVC010000589.1:0-588 GCF_033339735.1 Vibrio sp. 2033 | reverse complement strand
GTGTCGGTAAAGGCGCGGACTTCACGCCATTAAAACCGATCTTTGCAACGCTTAACCTACAACTGTGCTGTTTTGGCCTAGATGGCGATGATTTTATGCCACTACATGAGTCAGCAATCCGTTTCAACACCATGGAAGATGTGATTCAACAAATATCTTCGCAGTTAAAATCTGGTGATATGGTGATGCTGTCTCCCGCATGTGCTAGCTTTGATCAATTCGACAATTTTATGGCAAGAGGCGATGCATTTGCTGTTCTTGCTCAGAAATATGCATAACTAAAGGTTACTCGTTTCGTGGGTTTAAGTAACGTTAAACACAACATTGGTAATTGGCTTAAGCATCCAGCGCCAGAAGCGCTGTTTGATCGCCAGTTGGTGTGGATTGCGTTGGGTTTGATGTTGACTGGTTTGATTATGGTGACCTCTGCGTCTTTCCCAATCAGCTCACGATTGACCGATCAGCCGTTCCACTTCATGTTCCGTCATGCCACCTTCTTAGTGTTGGCGATCGGGACCTCTGCGGTGATACTTCAAGTACCTTTAGAGCAATGGTTTAAGAAAAGTCATTACTTGCTTTGGGTCTCAT
>NZ_JAWOVC010000588.1:0-589 GCF_033339735.1 Vibrio sp. 2033 | reverse complement strand
TGAGGAAGACGACTAAACCGACTGCGTAGTTACCGCCAATTACAACGTTACCAAACGCCTCGATAACATTACCTGCCGCATTGCCCCCTTCATGACCATGAAGTAACACGACACGGGTAGACGCAACGTTCAGCGCCAAACGCAACAACGTTGCGATCAGCAGTACCGTCGGGAACGCGGCGAAATCTAACGGGCGGCGTGTATAGACCGTCACCAACAACACCACCATGGCTAAGGCGATGTTAAAGGTGAAGAACATATCCAGTAGGAACGCTGGTATCGGTAATACCACCATCGCAAGGGTGGCCAAAACCATGACAGGCGCGCCAATAGCTGGCATCTCACGCTGACGAATTCGTGGCAATTTATCTGCAAACGGCAGGCTTAACTTCATACTGCGAGGTATCTCAATCGAATTGAAGCGTCACGCGAATACGCACTTTAATACGTATGTCTAATGTTTATACGCGACCACTTTCGCCTAAAAGTTTAGGTATAGTTGATAATTAGTCGACTTAAGCAATCTATGTACCAAAATCAACGCCAAAATAATGACTCAAAGCTAAATAACAGCACAATCCATTGATTG
>NZ_JAWOVC010000587.1:0-589 GCF_033339735.1 Vibrio sp. 2033 | reverse complement strand
CTTTAAAGCTAGGCTTTCAACAAAATCTATAGTGTTAGGGTGCCCATAGTAGCGATTCGTTCGACTACGTAACACTTGATAACCTGTACCTTCTAAAGGCAGGGGGGAGGCCCCATCTAAGCAGCCGTTCGCGTAACTACCAATAGAAGAGGACATATTATGAGTGGGAGCACTAACTTGCTCCCATGGCGTAGCATAAAGAGGAGCTGAGAAAAATAAACTTAAATAAAAAGAAAGACTCAGCCGCATCATACATCCCCTTTAGTAATGTTCACCATTATCATAGTAGGCATTTGGCGATAGTGCAGAAAAAATGACTGCTACATCAATATCTTCACCGACTACACCACGAACTTGTTGTGTAATTACTTTCGCCACCTTGTCTTGGGTCTCTTGTCCTCGATCAAACCACAAAACTTCAACAAAAGGATAAGCAGGACTTACCTCGCCCTCACTAAAGAAAGTTGTGTAGATGTACTCAAAAGTAAAATCTTCTCGTGGACTATTCATTAGTGGCTGGAGCTCGTCAGTCAGTGGCTTTGACAAAGCTTGTACTGCTTGAGGTTCTACAGCGCGAAATCGTAGATGT
>NZ_JAWOVC010000586.1:0-590 GCF_033339735.1 Vibrio sp. 2033 | reverse complement strand
GGAGCGTGGTGATAAATCTATTGCCAACGAGCAACCTGTACCATTGACCCCAACAAGCGCTCAAAACAAGAGTGCTGCTCGCTTTATGTCTTTTCTCAAAGAGATAGAAAATAGAGCGATTAAAAAGGTTATTGGAGGAGATTTAGCACAGTGCCTCTTTTTTATAGCAAAATTGAACCATATTTGATTCCCTTCTCGTTTATTTTCAAGCTTCATTATTAATTTCAAAATAAATGGAATATAAGTCACAATACTAATTCCCTTCTATACCCGTTCAACTTGAAGATACAGGTTTCAATATCTGAAAATTATCCGTAATTCTGGATACGAGTGTACCTGCAACTTTTGGTAACGTTACATCGAAAAACTCTTTGATGGCTGAAGTAAATTCTGGCTTGGAGGAGAAGTAAATATTGTTCCTCACATGCTCATTCATCACTTTCCAAAGCCGCTCGATTAGATTTAAATTTGGACTGTAAGGTGGTAAGTAATGAAGCTCAATATTGAGCACTTTTGCCGCATTTCTCACCAGCTCTGACTGATGATAGGCGGCGCCATCAAGAACTAGGTGAACTTTTTGCTCCAACGGG
>NZ_JAWOVC010000585.1:0-591 GCF_033339735.1 Vibrio sp. 2033 | reverse complement strand
CGCGCAGCTGCAACAATGGCTTCACTTGACTTTGAATGCGACAGCGTTTGAATCTCTCCCAAACTCGTTGCAGTTAGCTCTGCTCAGTACGCAGATTGAGCCTCACGCTGACGCGTTCAAACGCCTATTTGGTCAGTTACCGATCCTCAGCAAATTACAACCTCTGGAACATAGCGAGACGCAGCGCAATACCTTAATGCTGACGCTAAACAAACCAAGCGCATCACTTTGTTTGTGGGTAAGTGAAGGTCAAAGCGTTTTAGTTGATGCGCTGCCGCCATGCTCGTCGCAACTGACTCAGCATATTGCCCTTCCTGTCTGGCTAAGCCTTGGCAAAACACACCTGGACTTAAATCAATTTCATTCGTTAGAGCTTGGAGACGTGATCTTTTTTGACCAATGCTACATCGCCCAGCAACAAGCGATTGTTCAGGTATCCAATAAGAATCTGTGGCGTTGTCAACTTGAAGACAACACCCTCTACATCATTGAGAAAGAAACCGATATGAATGACGTAAACACATCCGAAACACTCACAGACCACCAGCAACTGCCTGTGGAACTCACGTTCGACATCGGCCACCAAACTGT
>NZ_JAWOVC010000584.1:0-591 GCF_033339735.1 Vibrio sp. 2033 | reverse complement strand
TTTACCAACAGCATTGTTAGCGTGGAAAAAATTGATGATTACACCATCCGTGTTAATTTAGCGGTTGCACAGAGTCATGATTCTCTGATGGTCATGATTAATATGCCAAGCAATGGCTTCCAACCTCGTCCAAAACACTTTTTCAAAGGTGAGAAGGATGAAAACAACGATGGCATGCCGGATAACTTTGTACGTAAATTCAACTTCAAAGCTGAACCAACGGCAGCACCATACTACCTAGATAAGGTTAAAAAAGGGAAAAGTGTTACCTTTAAGCATGTTGGTGAAGATTGGTGGGGCTACAACAATCGTTACTACAAGAACCGTTATAACGTAGAGAAAGTGCGTATCACAGTTATTCGCGATCCTGACATTGCGATGAAGCACTTCGAAAAAGGCAATCTCGATTACTTTGAAATGGTGCTACCAAGCTTTTGGCACGATAAAACGAACACTGATGTTTACAAAAAAGGTTATATCCAAAAGTATTGGGGATTCAACCAATCACCACAAGGCGCTGGTGGCGTATGGATGAATACGGCAATGCCTTTGTTGGATAATCTTGAAGTGCGCAAAGGCATCATGGCTGCA
>NZ_JAWOVC010000583.1:0-592 GCF_033339735.1 Vibrio sp. 2033 | reverse complement strand
TGAAGAGAACTTGTACACCAAGCTGGCTTCTGAAAGCAAACTGACTCCAACCGACGCTACGGAAGTCGGCTTGGAAGATTACCGTGGTTACGCAGAGCACAAACCAATGCCAGGCGAACCAGAACCTGACCCAGAACGTTTGGCAAAACGCGCAAACGATGTCCTGACTCATTTGAACTTTGGTAAGAGCGATGAGCCACTGGTGGTCAAAGTGGCGATTTCTGGCACTGGTGTTGACGGTGCACTGAAAAACCTAGAAGCAGACACCAACGGTTGGGATTTCGATAACGTCGTACAACAAAACCGCGTGGCTTGGGAAAACATCCTTGGCAAGTTTGAACTGGAAGGTGGCAACAAAGCCGACAAAACCATGTTCTACACCTCGCTCTACCGTACGTTCGTTGCTCCATTCCTATACCAAGATGTGGATGGCAAATACCGTGGCATGGATGGCAAAGTGCACCAAGCAGAAGACGGCTTAGTGAACTACTCGGTATACTCAATGTGGGATACGTTCCGCGCCGCACACCCACTGAAAACCATCATCGACAAAGACCGCGCGATTGAACACGCACGCGATCTATTGAACAAA
>NZ_JAWOVC010000582.1:0-592 GCF_033339735.1 Vibrio sp. 2033 | reverse complement strand
TGTTAAAACTTTTTTATTTTTCTTAAACTACCCGGTAAAGTTAGGCCGGTTTAGAGTGCTTTTCAGTAATTATCCGCAATACGTTCCAATTGCTGCAGAAAGACAGCGAGTTCGCCAAAATATGCAACTGTTGGGGTTCGGTGCGGGATGACTGCTGCCGGAAGTGCACGGGTAAACGAAAAGCTTAGCCTGGTTAGTTTGCATCTCCTCGATGTGAAAGCATTCGACAATATGTCCAACGCATAACGGCGGTAATAGGCTCCGTCGTGTTTTGGCGGCTTGTTTTTTGATTCATACGGCAGATCCGCAAACTCAGGATATGCCTCCGCAATCGTCATTGTGTGAAATCTATGATCCAGCAACAGTTCCGGTGACAATGACATCAAAAACCTGACCACCGCTTCATCCAGAAATGGCGTTATCACCCGAACATCCGATGGCAGCAGCCGGTAGGGACAAACCGCTATACATCGTCGCGTCCGGTTCATAAAATAAAATGCCGTTATCGGATTCGCCGCTTTTCGATGCTTTTCCAACTCTTCGATTATCCTTTCTTTTGCCCTTTGACGGGTTGCAACTGCGGCAAATTCCC
>NZ_JAWOVC010000581.1:0-592 GCF_033339735.1 Vibrio sp. 2033 | reverse complement strand
GGGGGGGGGCGTGACAGTTAACGGGGGGGGCGTGACAGTTAACGGGGGGGGCGTGACAGTTATTGCAGGGGTCAGCCTGCCGCCTTGGGCCGTGCGATGTCGTACTTACCCGCCGCATACTCGTTCACCGTCCAGCCCAGCGCGATCAGCTCCGGCAGCGCCTCGCGCACCCGCTGGCGTCTCTTGCGCATGGCGGCCCCACTGGCCTCTGACGGCCAGACGTAGCCGCACAGGGTATCTATGGCCGCCTTGCCGGTCTTGCCGGGGTCGATCCAGCCACACAGCCGCTGGTGCAGCAGGCGGGCGGTTTCGCTGTCCAGCGCCCGCACCTCGTCCATGCTGATGCGCACATGCTGGCCGCCACCCATGACGGCCTGCGCGATCAAGGGGTTCAGGGCCACGTACAGGCGCCCGTCCGCCTCGTCGCTGGCGTACTCCGACAGCAGCCGAAACCCCTGCCGCTTGCGGCCATTCTGGGCGATGATGGATACCTTCCAAAGGCGCTCGATGCAGTCCTGTATGTGCTTGAGCGCCCCACCACTATCGACCTCTGCCCCGATTTCCTTTGCCAGCGCCCGATAGCTACCTTTGA
>NZ_JAWOVC010000580.1:0-593 GCF_033339735.1 Vibrio sp. 2033 | reverse complement strand
CAACGCACACGGACCCAGCGTAACGTGTATGAGAAGCTTTGGAACATGTGCCACATCAAAAATGGCATGAATAGAGCCACCCTCACCACCATCAATGCGATAATGGAAAAACCCGTCTCTTGCGTTTTAGGTGCTTGGTAAACCGCGACCGCGGCTACACAGAAAGCACATGCCGCCAATGCTTGCCAAGAAAACTCTCTGCCTGCAAAGCGCATTAACGATAAACGCGAAGACAAGCGAATTGGTTGCGATTTCAACAATCGAATCAGTGGCCACAAACAGGAAATCAGAGCGCCCATTGCCGACATAATCAAACTGTATAAGCTCGACTGCCACGACCAACCGATAGTAAGGCCAACGTTGGCGTCATATAGATCGCTCAAACTGGAAGATACTGCAGGGATCAACTCGTTCGCCAACATGAGTCCAAAGAAGTTACCGCCAGCCCAAGCGACCAAAACGAGTATCGAGAGCTCAAGTAATAGCGCTTGCGCCAATTGGGTTCCATTCACACCGGTTTGACGCAAAATGCCGACTAATCGCTGACGCTGAATAAAAGACAATGACATCGCTTGATAGAAGATGAACAGTCC
>NZ_JAWOVC010000579.1:0-593 GCF_033339735.1 Vibrio sp. 2033 | reverse complement strand
ATTACCTTGGCGAGAAATCCCCTCTAGCAAGTCACCTTTTGTAATGCCTGTTGCTGAGAAGACGACGTTGTCGCTGCGCGCCATGTCTTCCATTTTTAGGACGACGTTGGCTTTTACGCCCATTTCTTCACAACGTTGTAGTTCAGCTGCACCGTAAATACGGTTTTCTTCTGTGTCGCCTTTCACTTCGTGGCGAGGTAGAAGGCGGCCATGCATGTCACCATCAAGTGCGCGAATCACCGCTGCGGATACCACCCCCTCTGGTGCACCGCCAATGCAGTACATGAGGTCCACTTCACTATCTGGCATACACGTTAGGATGGAAGCTGCAACGTCGCCATCTGGCACCGCGAAGACACGCACACCCATCGCTTGCATTTCAGCTATCACATCATCGTGGCGAGGTTTTGCTAGAGTGATGACAACCAGAGTGTCCAGCGTTTTATTCAGCGCGCTAGCAACGTTTTCTAGGTTTTCTTTCAACGGCTTTTCTAGATCGATCACGCCTTTCGCACCTGGGCCAACAACCAGTTTTTCCATGTACATGTCAGGTGCTTTTAAAAAGCTGCCTTTTTCACCCGCGGCAAGCACTG
>NZ_JAWOVC010000578.1:0-594 GCF_033339735.1 Vibrio sp. 2033 | reverse complement strand
AACGAGCAATCGGCACTAGCTCCGGCACTTGATGTGCAAAATCGGGTTGTAGGCGAAAGTCGTGTTCGGCTTGTTTTTGCAGTTGATCGGTCACACGTTCAATCGGGTTTAACAAGCTGCGCTTAACCAAGAAATATGAGCCAAAAGCGAAACCTAAAATCGAAATAAGCACTAAACCCGCAAGCGCCAAGTACGGCGAATCCACTTGAGCATTGGAAATGGCCGTATGACGAGAACTCCCGATCACCACGTACAAATAACCAATGGTTGAGCCAAGCTCCTCTATCGCAGCGACAGAAAAGACTTTGTGTTCATCACGATTACGCGGGTCATCGCCTAGAATCGGGAAAGGTTCTCCACTGAGAAACTGACGAATAGGATCCAGATTCACCGCTCCCATCAATTCCGTCCCTTCTGGCGCGGCGTGCGTAGTAATGTTGCCTTGGCTATCAAGAAAATAGATTTCGAAATCAGGCCCTATCAACATGAGGGTGTGGAAAATAGACTTGAGCGCTTTGGGATTGTAGTCCGTACCAATCATGAGCGGATTATCATCCCGCATGTGACTGGCTAGATCTTGATGTAAGCTTTGCT
>NZ_JAWOVC010000577.1:0-594 GCF_033339735.1 Vibrio sp. 2033 | reverse complement strand
GAAGCGAACAATGCTCTCGCTGTTTATCGTGTCATACGTGTCCGTCACCGTTGCGCCAATATTTTGAAGCGGTAACGCACCGATAATATTAAGACGAGTTCGACTGCCTGTTGTCTCAATCACTTTGTCTTGGCCTTTACGTATCCAGCCATAACTGAGTTTTGTTGACTGCGTAGGATGAACGGCATCCATAAATAACACAGGGTCTTCGCTGTTTCTTAGCGTCTCGTTGTAGTATTCGATAAAGGCTTGCTGCATCTCTGGATTAAACTTGTGCGGTACACCTTTCGGCTTCTTATATGAAAAGCCGTGATGATGTAGCCATTTGTTCATGCCTGCAACGGTATAGCGAATACCAAACTCGGCTTTCACATAAGCGACTATTTGATGGGTATGAAAGTACGTCTTCTCGGATAAATGTTCGATAAGCTGCATGGTTTGCTCAGCAGAAAGTCGGCTCTGGCTACCACCATTTTCAGGCTTAAGTTTTTCAGAGAGGACATAGTCACTGAGATGACGAGCAACGGTCGATTCATGAATACGAAGCGCTTAAGAAATCATCGTTTGACTCCAGCCTTCAGACGCAAGTAAAAC
>NZ_JAWOVC010000576.1:0-595 GCF_033339735.1 Vibrio sp. 2033 | reverse complement strand
CTTCTTACTTACAGATCCATCACTGGTATTTCGTTCAATGTTGAACAGGTTGCTGGTACATCTCACTTGTTAAAGAAGCACGTTAATTAGGTTAACTGGTTGATTTAATATTCTTTAAGTGATTAGTTGATCACGATTTTCATCTGCAATTTGTTGAGCTTGTGCTCAAAAATTCTCCCGTTCTGTTTTTAGGATAGAGGTTGTTCCCCAACCAACATCTAACCTAAAAGCAGGTGATTCCCATGACAAAAAATCTTTTCCGCCTCAGTACGATTACCCTTGGTTTGTGCCTCAGTTCTTTGTCGTTCGCCCAATCCGATCTTCCTAATATCAAAATCCTCGCGACTGGCGGCACCATCGCTGGCGCAGGTCAATCTGCCACTGAGTCGAACTACACCGCAGGTAAAGTTGGCGTCGAATCATTAATTTCTGCTGTGCCGAGTATGACCAACATTGCGGATATTTCTGGTGAGCAAGTCGTCAGCATCGGCTCTCAAGACATGAACGATGAGGTGTGGCTGAAGTTAGCGAAAAGAGTTAACGAGCTGCTCGCTCAAGATGATGTTGACGGTATCGTCATCACCCACGGTACGGA
>NZ_JAWOVC010000575.1:0-596 GCF_033339735.1 Vibrio sp. 2033 | reverse complement strand
TGAAGTTCAGCGCGACCGCCAGTTATAGTAAGCGACTACAGCCCATTCCATACATTTACGTCGTTTTGCGAAATACTAAATGTATGGAAAGTACATCGACTCGCAATCACAATACTCCACCGCTACTTGGGGGTTAAACTCTCAAGTCCGCTTGTATCGACTCCTTCTAATGCATGTTTTTCAAGAAGATATGTCTCTGAGCGCTCATTGGCTTTGCGTTGTTCAATCAGTTTTTGCTGCTCTATTGTTATTCGGGTTTGACGCTCAATTGCTTCCTGTTCTCTCTCACACTGTCTGAATCCATCAGACCAACCTTGAGCATACTTTTTATCAGAGTTAAATCGGGAAATGTCTTTCTTAAATTCATCAAACAAGCTTCCAGCCGCTTTGTATCCACTGTGACACCCGTCATCAAAACCCTCTGCATATTGAACAGGAAACCCTTTGGCCACCATATTGTCTTTCGTGCTTGCGCAGCCTAAAAGCCCCAAAGTGAATAAAGAGATAACGAACACATTACATTTAGACATTATTTTCATGAAGAATACCTTCGTTTAGCATGGGTAATCAGATTAAAGTCTAGGCAATGGAGTTCG
>NZ_JAWOVC010000574.1:0-596 GCF_033339735.1 Vibrio sp. 2033 | reverse complement strand
AGACCAAGCAACGCTATACGTGAAAGACTTGATTCGTAAATCCAACGACGAGTTTGGTTTACTGCCGAAATGGGAAGGTCACGGTTCAGAAACCGGCACCATGATCGGCTACCCATCGGCAGCGATTCTGGGCGATGCGGTAACCAAAGGCTTGATTGCTGCCGAGCAGGCTTACACCGCGTCAGTAAAATCAGTACGTGACACGCCGCATGGATACCCACAGATTCATGACGACATCCTAAGCTCACTTATGGCAGGTCAGTTGAACTACCACGAGAAAGAACAGTGTGTTCGTTACCCGAACTGGAACTCAGTGTCGTACTCGTTGGAATTCTCCTTCTACGATTGGACGATCGCAGAAATGGCAAAAGCTGCTGGCGATATGGACGCGTATGAAGAGTTCAAAGCTCGTTCTTACAACTCTTTGAAACACTGGGATGCGAAAGCAGGTAACGCAGACGGCACGGGCTTCTTTGTACCAACAGAACTGAAAGAAGGCGACCCATGTGCACTGAAATACGCTTCAACTGACTTCGACCCTTACAAGTCTGACGCGTTCTACTACACAGAAGGTAACGCGTGGCAATGGCAATGGG
>NZ_JAWOVC010000573.1:0-596 GCF_033339735.1 Vibrio sp. 2033 | reverse complement strand
GTCTACTAGGTCGTGAAGGCGCAACCTTGCGTAAGACGATCATCCCAACGTTCTACTACCTAGTAATGACGGGCATCATCGGTTTGGTTCTGATTTACGGATTCCAACTCACCGACGTCTTGATGAAGTAATACGAATGCAGGGCTCACTGCCCTGCCCGATTTGACACAGCTGTCAGCACTACTACCCCGACATGTTGATTTAGCTTGCTACATCAATTCCCCCGACAGCTGTGTCACCTTTCCAGTTTGCATAACTGACTGAGCGATTAAATCAAGATTGTTCAACCAATTATGTAAGTGGGTTACCTAAATCGCAGATTCAAAAGTAAGTGATGCAAAGGTAACTATACTCATTTTGATGCTTTTAGCGCTTTGTGCGATGAAAGCTCACTTAAGAGCAAATGCTCCACAACTTTGCTTAGAATAACCGCTAGGACACCATTATGATTATCTCAGCTTCTACCGATTACCGCGCTGCCGCGAAAGCCAAGCTACCTCCGTTTCTATTCCATTATATTGATGGCGGCTCTTACGACGAACGCACGCTGAAGCGTAATACTGACGATTTAGGCGATGTTGCACTACGCCAGCGCG
>NZ_JAWOVC010000572.1:0-596 GCF_033339735.1 Vibrio sp. 2033 | reverse complement strand
GATTGAACTGGCTCGTTATGAGACTACGCTAAAAGTGGTGCAGCAAGAGCACAAGGTACCAGTGTCCATCCAGTTAGAGTCGGTTAAGCAAGCCTATCCCGATTTCAGCGTTACTCAATTTGTGCCTGCCAAAACAGCGCATCTTGCCAACCGGTTTTCAATTAAAGCGGAAGATGGACGTTCGCTCGTTGCTGCAGTCGATCCATATACGGGCGAGGTTCAAGGCACCATTGATCGCTCAGACAGCGTTTATGAGCTGATGAATAACATTCATGGCACCTTGCTAATTGGTGAGTTTGGCGATCGTTTAATCGAAATATCAGCCAGCTTAGGTATTTTACTTTTGGTGTCGGGCTTGTATCTCTGGCTTCCTCGCGACAACGCCAGTCGAGCAGGCTTTTTGAAAATCCGTATTGCCCAAGGTTCTCGTATTTTATTGCGCGATGTGCACGCTAACCTAGGTGGTGTGTTGTCCCTCGTTTTACTGTTTTTCCTGATTTCTGGTTTGTCTTGGGCTGGAATTTGGGGGGCAAAGATGGTTCAAGCTTGGAACACGTTTCCGACTTATTACACTTGGGGTGAAAAGCCAGAGTCTA
>NZ_JAWOVC010000571.1:0-597 GCF_033339735.1 Vibrio sp. 2033 | reverse complement strand
CCGAATCGTTCCAAGTGTATTTGGAGTTACTGTTTGAGATCGAAAACGTTCAGTGGAGTGAAAAACCGTTAGCAAAACTCCTTCGCCAACTCGAAACCTTTCTAAAATTGCGAGACAAAGTCGCCTTTGAACTTCGCTTAACGCTCCATCAACGCGATAAACACGAGCAGCATCTTCAGCTCACCTCAGCTCAAGGCGATTATCTATGCCATCGCTGGCAACAACTGGCGAGTTTGAGCTTAGAGTCGCTCACGCTTAATGGAGCGGTGGTAGGTTTGACACTCAAAGTTGTTCGTCAGGGTGAGCCTTTAAGTGCTGCGCGAGATCTTTTTTCTGGGCCAAAAGGACAGATGAATGCGTTAGAACTGCTCTCTTTACTCCAAGCTAAACTTGGGAAAAATGCGGTGCTCAAGCCAGATATTGCCTGCGACCCAAGACCGGAGAAAGCCAGCCAATACCGACTAGCCGATGAGCCAGACGTACCCACTCATAGCATCCCAGATTTGCTGCGCCCAGCAATGCAACTGCCTGCCCCCATTGCTCTACAAGAGCAAGTATCGCTGGTGCATGGACCAGAACGAATCGTATCCGGATGGT
>NZ_JAWOVC010000570.1:0-598 GCF_033339735.1 Vibrio sp. 2033 | reverse complement strand
GCACTAACCCTTGGTCAACCAAGCTCTCCAGATGTTCCTGCAGACTTTGCTAAGCACACGCTAACAGCAACATTTAACGATCTAGATTCTGTACGCGAACTGTTTGCAGCGAACAAAGGTGAAATCGCATGTATCATCGTTGAGCCAGTAGCAGGCAACATGAACTGTATCCCACCAGTAGAAGGCTTCCATGAAGGCCTGCGTGAAATCTGTGATCAAGAAGGCGCACTGCTGATTTTTGATGAAGTAATGACAGGCTTCCGTGTTGCACTTGGCGGCGCACAAGCACACTACAACATCAAACCAGATCTAACCACACTAGGTAAAGTAATCGGCGGCGGTATGCCAGTGGGTGCTTTCGGTGGCCGTAAAGAAGTGATGCAATACGTTGCGCCTACAGGCCCTGTTTACCAAGCTGGTACGCTTTCTGGTAACCCAGTGGCAATGGCTGCAGGTTTTGCCTGTTTGAACCTTCTAAAAGAAGAAGGCAATGAAAAACGCCTAGCTTCTAAAACTAAGCAACTGGCAGATGGCTTTAAGTCTCTAGCAGAGAAACACGGTATCCCACTAGTTGTTAACCAAGTGGGCGGCATGTTCG
>NZ_JAWOVC010000569.1:0-599 GCF_033339735.1 Vibrio sp. 2033 | reverse complement strand
TCGTTCTGCTCGCTCCTGCACCTTGGCTTTTATCGAGAGGATCGCTCATAGACCACAGAGAATTACTTCTTGAGATCGCACGTAGACCAGCGGCCCTTAAATAAATAACAAAGTAAATACAATTGGTTACAGCCACATCCATCTAGGAGAGGATCACTCCTAGACCATAGAAATTTGCTTTTAGAGATCGCTCGTAGACCTTAGGGGGCTGAATCGAAAGGGGATCGATGAGAATAGGACATCGTTGTTTCTCTTGACCTCTCGATCATGAAAGTGACGTCCTCTGGTATCGTTGTTTTCCTTGACCTCTAAGATAGATTTTTGAATCTGACCCAACGATGTTTATGATCGGTCCAAGGTTACGTCATCGCAACACATCACAATTTCTATTACTATCAGTTAGTTAATGACCATTTGCAGTACTTTGGCATCGTTGTTCTTCTATTCCATCTAACCACTCACGTATCTCGTTCTGCTCGCTCCTGCACCTTGGCTTTTATCGAGAGGATCGCTCATAGACCAGAGAAAATTGTTTCTTGAGATCGCTCGTAGACCGAGAGCACTTAAATAAATAACGAATTAAATACAATAGGTTACAT
>NZ_JAWOVC010000568.1:0-599 GCF_033339735.1 Vibrio sp. 2033 | reverse complement strand
ATAATGTGTTCCTTAAATGCCGATACCACGTGACATCACTTCGTGCTCTTTTCACAACAAAGAGCATCCTCATATAAATCTGATTGAGCTTTAAAATAAACAATTCATTAACAAACAAATTTAGCGGTATCACTTTTTAGTACCCAATTCGCCACACTACGAACTTTATTAAAATCGATTTGCTCAATAGACTTTGATGAACTAGCACTTAAAGACGCTACAACGAAGGATTTTGGCGTTATGAAAAAACCAAGCTACACTATCGCTCTCCCAACATATTTAGAATGAAATCTATGACCGATGCCGATATCGAACTTCAGCACCTGTGGTTAGAAATCCAAACGCAACGCTGGCAAAACGTGTCCCGTTTTTTATTCAGTTACTACTGCTATAAAAACAATTTAGTAAATAAAAACAACAAGGTTTGTTGGGAAACAGCCCGTGATGCATTGCCAGCCTCTATCAGCCTTAAAACTCGTAAACAGGCGGTTATTGAGCCTTTAGTTCCTGAAGAAACCGTGGTTGGTTTGCTCAAAGCCATCAGTAAAGATGGAGAGATGACGTGTGATGTGATGACGGCTACGCTTAACGCGTTTTTG
>NZ_JAWOVC010000567.1:0-600 GCF_033339735.1 Vibrio sp. 2033 | reverse complement strand
TTCACCGGCTACTACTATTCGCCGCCTAGCATCCGGTGACCCTTCTATCAACGTCCTGGTCATCGAAATCAAGGCGTCCGGGTTTGAATTATATGAATCGTTGATTATCGTAAAACCTTCCGCAAACCTAATTACTTCGCCACGCTGTGGCGGCGGTTCCGCCGTCGCCAGACTTTCGGCAATTGCTTCCGCCGAAAGCCCGAAACAATGTGCCACGGCAGCGGCAGCCAGTGCATTCATAACATTATGAATTCCATTGAGCGGAAAACTGACTTTGGCAGTGCTGCCGGGAACTGTTAAACGGAAACGTGTCTTGCCAAATCCGGCAAATTCTATATCGCGTGCCGAAATATCCGCGCGATTCCTGATACCAAAGGTCAGTGTCTCCCCGCGACTGAATTCCACCATCGAGGCCACGCGTGGATCGTCAGCATTCAAAATCGCTGCGCCGCCCGGCTTCATTCCCTGAACAATCTCTGCTTTCGCAGCCCGAATTGCCTCAATAGTGCCAAGATGTTCGATATGTACCGGCAGGACATTCAGGACTACCGCAACGTCCGGCGGCGTGATTTCACAAAGCTTCGCAATTTCGTGCATCGG
>NZ_JAWOVC010000566.1:0-600 GCF_033339735.1 Vibrio sp. 2033 | reverse complement strand
GTGATCGGCATCGAGTGGCTGCGGTCTTCTGCCCCCGTATTCCCCGAAAGGTCTTGGTAATCTTTCACCACTAAGCCTACGGTTAGCTCTGACGACACTGGCACGACAACATCACCGGTCCAGACTTTCGCATCCGCTGTCTTAGTCAGCGTGATGGCGGAACCACCCAGCTCTGCGCTTGCTGCTTGCAGCGCTTTATCGAACTCTAGTCTGACCGCGACACTTTGTCCTTCCGCTTGATGCGTCGGATTGAATGTTGCGTTAGTCAGTGTTGGCAACGCCTGTGCCAACGTGAAGTTTGTGCTTTCTGTTGCTTCCACGTTTGAGGCATTGGTCCCCGTCACCACCACGGTGTAGGTGCCATTTGGCTCACCACTGATGTCCATCGCGTTGCTCGTCCAAGCGCCACCACTTTGTACTGTGGCACTGCCGCTAGCGATAGCCGTTGCACTGCCTTGCGCTTTGATTTCTACGCTCACGGTTTGGCCATCAAAGCGGCTTGAAGTACCGGTGATCTGCAATGCGGCAGCATTGCTGCTATCCACATTGCCTACTGGCGTGATCGCCAAGGTTGGTGTGATTGGCATTGCGTTGGAAGAA
>NZ_JAWOVC010000565.1:0-600 GCF_033339735.1 Vibrio sp. 2033 | reverse complement strand
TTGAGGTCTGAATGGTTGAGCAGTGTTTCGTATTGATTGATTTGCGCCTGCTCTTGGTCACTGATTGGCGTGTGCATATTCATGATCGCGCCGTTTTCTAGCCAAGTCATCAGCGTGTGGTATTCGCTGTTGGTTAGATTCGGCATACCAAATGGCATTCCCCAGTTTGGGTTGTCTTTTTCGTACTGCTCGTACTCTTCAATTGTCGGGCAGGTTTGCTCACGATCAATCGAAAAATCAAAACCTTCTAATTGCACTTGGTCTGGCAAGGGATGGCGCTCTTTCTGTTGCAATAAACGAGCGATAAGGCCAGCTTCAAGGTTTGCTGCCATGCTTTGGTCGCGTTCATTCAAAACAGGGTGGAAGCCAGCGTCGCGCCATTCTTGGGTGGTTTCTGCATCTTCAAACAAGCGAGTAGGCGCAGCAGCTGTCAGGCGAGTGCCTTCATAAACCAATGCTTTCGATGCTCCGCGGTCGATCCCTTCTACCGATGAGAGTTTTAGCTGACATGGCGCATCGTAGCAGGCGTGGCAAACCACGCAGCGGTTATCGACGATAGGTTTTACCTCGCGTTGGAAGAAATCTGCCTGTGGCGTTTCA
>NZ_JAWOVC010000564.1:0-601 GCF_033339735.1 Vibrio sp. 2033 | reverse complement strand
TGTCAGCTCGCACAGCGTATCACTGGCCGTTATCATCTGTTACCTCTTGATGAGAAAGAGACTGCGGATTACATCGCGTTTCGTTTGCACACGGCTGGTGGCGATCAGCAACTGTTTCATCGCAGTTCCAGTAAGTTGATTGCGAAGTATAGCCATGGCATTCCGCGTCTCATCAACCTGATTTGTGATAAAGCATTGAATATGAGTTATCACCAGGGCAGTGTCGTTGTCGATAAACAGACGGTGCAACAAGCCTGTGAAGAAGTCATGCAGTTTCAGGCGGACATTTACCAGCAAGATAAACCTCGTCAATCTTTTACATGGCCAGCTTGGGGGTCGGCTGCTATTGGTGTAATGGCAGCGGTTGGTGTCGGCTGGGCTGCAATAAATTACATGCCAGTGAAGCCTAAGACTCCGATGTCGGAAGTCCCCGTTGCTGCGTCTACTCCTGCTCCTCTTATGGCAAGTGAGCAGCTAACTGATGCACAGCGCGATATGCTGTTGGCGCAGAAACAATCCAATCTTGCCGTGAATGATCTTTACCGCCTTTGGGGATATCGAGCATCAGTGCGCGATAATCTTTGCTTGTCTGAGCCTCAAT
>NZ_JAWOVC010000563.1:0-601 GCF_033339735.1 Vibrio sp. 2033 | reverse complement strand
CAGTGGTGTTGGGCTAACAACACAATACCGCTGATTCAGTGACTTTCTGACCACACTGCAAACTCGTTTCCGCTTGGCTCAGTGAAGTGGAAACGACATCCGCCCGGAAACTCGAAAATAGGGCGGATGATTTGCCCGCCAAACTTCGCTACTTTTTCTAACGTGGCATGAATATCAGAGCTATAGAACACCAATAGTGCTGCGCCGTTTGAGGTTTGACTGACTTGTTCTGCCGAATAAAATCCGCCATCCAAACCTTGGCCAGAAAAGGCCGCGTAGTCAGGGCCGTAGTCGACAAATTGCCAACCAAAAACGTGCTCAAAAAACGCCTTAGTGGCACCGATATTGGGCGTACCAAATTCAACGTAGTTCAATTTTTCATGTTGATGCATGCGATATCCTTTCTGCTTGGTGATGTTTATTCAGTGTAATCACTCTCGCCACGAGATTCTCATGCTTTTGGTTTGTTTTTTAATCTAAATAGATGAAAAACGAAAACTTTCATCGTTTATCCCTATCAAATCTATCGCCAATTCCCATTAAACAAATGGAATCTTTGAAGATATATTCTTCGTGGGTAGAAGAGAGCTTTTGGATATCC
>NZ_JAWOVC010000562.1:0-602 GCF_033339735.1 Vibrio sp. 2033 | reverse complement strand
CGTACAATTGAAATTATGCCAAGGTAAGATAATTCCAAGACTGTTTGGTCCAAGAACCCGAATATTAAGAGATGACAAATCTAGCGTTTGAGCATCATCAGAAATCACTATCGCGAATGGTGTGCCACGCTCATCCAGCTCTTTGAGAAGTTGTTCATTTCGCGAAGCATTAGTACAGAGAATAGCGATATCCGGCGTATAGGGCAGGGAAGCAACATCGCGATAGGCAATGACACCCGATACCGCTTTATACCTTGGGGTAACTGGCATGATTGCACCGTCAAACCCACTTTGCAGAAGATTCCGCATAACGACTTGGCCTGCACGGAGTTCTTTTTGAGAGGCGCCAATTACCGCTACGGAACTAGGTTTAAAGAGCTTATGTAGTTTATTCATGTGAACTCCTGCGGCTTGTCGCGACTTACTTGCAATCTGCTACGTTGATATCAACAATCATAAACGAATAAATAGGCCAGAAAACATAAACGAACCGGACATTGAAGCAAATCTATACAGTGCTTGTAGAGTTTGTGTTACTCATCACATCAAATTCGCAGATTATTGTATTTGATGCTTGATAAACGGGCCTGCTATCGGCATGA
>NZ_JAWOVC010000561.1:0-602 GCF_033339735.1 Vibrio sp. 2033 | reverse complement strand
GAATCATCGGAAGGTTGACTGCTTAATGGCGGGATCTTCTCTTTTCCAGCCAGTTTTTTCTGCAAAGAGAGCATCAACTCTGCTTCTGCTTTTGGCAGTTCACACTCTTCGATTAGCTCGTTGATATCAGCCCCTAACTGCACCATTTTGGTTGCTCTACTGTATAAGCGACCATCAGTATCAGCGTGTTCGAGTTCGCGAATTCGCTCATTAAGATGTTGGATGATATCTTGCTGCTCAGTTACTTTTTGGCCAAGGCCAACTACAACCGAACGTACCTCTAGTAGCTGTTTGTTCAGCTTCTGCACTTCTTTATCCGCGTGTCGTGCCTGCGCTCGCTGTTGGTCCATTTGCTTTTGCAAACTAGCACGAATGCGCAGCTGCAACACAACCAACACCAATACAATAAACGCAACGCCACCCGCGAGGAATGGTACAGATAAAAAAGTCTCTTCAGCCATCGTCATTCAGCCAATTATAGGTGAGCCATCTCGTCCCATTCGTCGTCAGTTAGCAGCTTGTTCAAATCAACAAGAATCAGAAGCTTACCGTCACGGTTGCTTACACCTTGGATGAATTTCGCGCTTTCGTCTGTACCTACA
>NZ_JAWOVC010000560.1:0-602 GCF_033339735.1 Vibrio sp. 2033 | reverse complement strand
CTTCAGCCGTCGACACTTTAATGCCTGGATACGCCATCACCCAATACCACTCGTCAAAGCAAGGAACTTCTTGGCTGATGATGCCCAGCTCTTCAAGCATCAACTGAACACCACCAAGGTAACATGGAGCAACATTGTCGTAGTGAATACCACCCGAAATTTTACCTTCCATTTCACCCATTAAAGCCAATAATTCCGTTTCATTCAAAGGCTGGTCGTGGAATCGGTTTAGCGCGTCCAACGCTGCCACAATAGAACAAGCACTTGAGCCCAAACCAGAACCAATAGGCATGTTTTTCTCTAGCGTCATTTCAAGTGGTTTTAGCTCAATGCCTTTTTTATCCAGTTCACGAGCAAACACCACCCAACAATCGTAAACGATGTTCTCTTTTGGATCGGTTGGTAACTTCGAAACAAAGTGCCCAGCAGTGTTTAGACTGAACGGCTCAGTCCCTGCTTTTACTTGAACTCGGTCACCCAACAAAGTGCCGTCAACTGGGGACACTGCCGCCCCCAGCACGTCAAAACCTACGCTAACATTACCAATTGAAGCAGGGGCATAAACCACCACGCCCATATCACTTGAACTCATTCTTGTTATA
>NZ_JAWOVC010000559.1:0-602 GCF_033339735.1 Vibrio sp. 2033 | reverse complement strand
AATGCTGTTCCCACAGAACACGGTGAGCCAGTTCATAAGCGTTAGTTCCCATTCTAACTTTTACCAGTAAGTATCCGTCTTTGCTGTCAATCCGAGTCGAACCAAGAGGCTTTTCATCATCAGATTTATTACTGCGTATCCCACCAAACGCGGTTTCCTTAGCTTTGCCTCTCAGTGGGAATGGTTTGCCTTTGTTATGTGGGACACTGTTCTTTTCAAAGCGACCGGTTCGCCCTGACTTGATCCCAAACCGCTTGCATGAGCTTGTTAATGCTTTTTTGTTCTTGTTGGTGTTGAACTTCGCATTGAACTCATCTACCCAACTGCTAACCGGTGCAACTGGATAACGCTCAGCTAAGAAAGCTTTCATTTCTGATGTGTAATCACTTTTTCTTCTTTGCATTGCAATTGCTCCGGTATTGGTGCGTTTCGATAGTCGTTTTGGAATTTGGCGGCATCTAAGGCGACTGAGGCATTATTGATAATGTCTTTTGATATCGAGCTCACTGCCTTGGCTCGTTTGATCTCTTCCAAAAGCGCCTCGCCTTTCGTGCTCTCATCGGATAGGCGTTCCAGTTGAGCAAAAAGATGGTTATTAAGAT
>NZ_JAWOVC010000558.1:0-603 GCF_033339735.1 Vibrio sp. 2033 | reverse complement strand
AGCGCTATATTTTGAACTCACACAGAAATTACCAATTCCCGAAACGCGCCTTTATGTTGCAAAAGTCATGCGTTTATATACACTTTATCTTGACGCATATCCTTGAAATTAATTATCAAACCAAAATGTTCTCAAAATGCGAGTGCTATGCATTCTAAGTTATCAATATCGAGCAGAACCCTGAGATATCCTAAACCTTTTCTCACCAATGTTGCGGATGTGACCTTATCACCTCTACGATATGCCTGTCTGACACGTCAACCCTTAAATCAAAAAATCATTAATCAATGGTTTGTATGCTTTACAACTTAACTTCTTGCGGTTAAGCCATTGTTCATTCGTACCAACTTAACCGCATCATGACGAGAATGGACATCGAGTTTTTTGTACAACTTGTATATATGGCTTTTCACTGTACCTTCAGATAAAAAAAGCCTTGCAGCAATTTGTTGATTTGAAATGCCGTACACAAGTAGCTCTAGAATCTGTTTTTCTCTGCATGTTAACTCATCATGCTGCTGTTCTTCGGACAAATTTGCATGCCGATAATTGAGGACTAACTTCTCTAGGTACATTCTTGGTAGCCACAACCCACCTTTCAGT
>NZ_JAWOVC010000557.1:0-603 GCF_033339735.1 Vibrio sp. 2033 | reverse complement strand
GAGGCGCTCGGGACTAAAAACGAAGCAGAGGAGCACTCTGGCTCCTCTTTATTTACGGATTATGGGTTACGAGGAAACTTGTCGAAGTCTGGGCGACGTTTCTCGTTGAATGCGTTACGACCTTCTTGTCCTTCATCTGTCATGTAGAACATCATCGTTGCGTTACCCGCAAGCTCTTGAAGACCAGCTTGACCATCACAATCCGCGTTCAATGCCGCTTTCAGGCAGCGTAGCGCCATTGGGCTATGCTGAAGAACTTCACGACACCATCGAACGGTTTCTTTCTCTAGATCTTCTAGAGGCACAACCGTGTTGACCAAGCCCATGTCTAACGCTTCTTGCGCGTTGTAGAAACGACATAGGAACCAGATTTCGCGTGCTTTCTTCTGGCCTACGATACGAGCCATGTAAGACGCGCCCCAACCACCATCAAATGAACCCACTTTAGGACCCGTTTGACCAAACTGTGCGTTGTCCGCTGCAATTGTTAGGTCACACATCATGTGCAGTACATGGCCGCCGCCAACAGCCCAACCCGCTACGGAAGCAATAACAGGTTTTGGACACGTACGAATATCACGTTGGAAGTCCAATACGTTTAGG
>NZ_JAWOVC010000556.1:0-603 GCF_033339735.1 Vibrio sp. 2033 | reverse complement strand
TGGTTGGCCAAAATCCAATTTGGTCATTGGTGTGTTTTCGAAGATTTCGATCCCCATTTCTAATGCGACTCGGCGCAAACCTCTAGCCAACAAGGCGGGCTGGACGCTAGCAGCAACCGAAGAATGGAAACCTTCAAGATGACGGGGCGAGCCTGTATTCGCGTGCAGCTCATCTTCTTTGCAGCGACGCCAACTATTGACGCCTAAACGTGAAAGCTCATCGACGACAGGTTGCATGCTGCCCGCTTGCGCGTGATTTGTTGCCGTGTAATACACGCCTTTAAGTGACAACTGAGCATCAATATGGTGCTGTTTACAAAACGCGTCAATTTCAAGCACGGCTTGTTCGGACTCTTTGACTAACCAAGCAGCCTGAGCTTCACCAAACAAACGTTTTAAGGTCGGAAACTTTGTCGACCAAGTCAGCATGCAACCACCATTCGCTCCAGACGCGCCACTGCCGCACAGACCCTTTTCTATCACAACAACATGCTTTTTCGGTGCTTGCTGTTTGATCATAATGGCGGTCCAAAGTCCGGTGTAACCACCGCCAACAATCGCGACATCAGCGTTGATATCTTCATTCAGTGGCTTAGCTGGCTG
>NZ_JAWOVC010000555.1:0-603 GCF_033339735.1 Vibrio sp. 2033 | reverse complement strand
GAGTTAAACATCTAATGCCAACGTTGCGTTGGTTGAGTTTTGCTGCCCTCATTTTTGTTGGTTTCCACTTTTTTACGGGCGGAAGTTTTTGGCTTATGGCATTGGCAACGGTGTTGTTTAACTTGTGTTGTGGTCCGGTAGTACCGCTATCAGATGCGATGGCAAACTACTACGCTCGCTTGAAAATGTTGGATTACGGGCGCACGCGTTTGTGGGGGTCTATAGCCTTCATTGCGGGTTCAACGGTGGTGGGTTTCCTTGTCGCAGAATTTGGCTCGGATATGATTGTGTACACCGCGATGGTTGGGGTGTTCTTTTCATTGCTTTTCGCGATGCGCAGTATCAATCCAATGCCTGTCACTCGCGGTGACCAGCATGCTGAACGTCCGAAATTATCCGCACTGCTTACCGATAAATCAGTGGTGAAGTTCTTGGTTTTGGTGTCACTTATCCAAGGTAGCCATGCGGCGTACTACGGCTTTAGTGCCATTCACTGGAAAGCGGCGGGTCACTCAGAAGACGTGATCGGCTACTTGTGGAGTCTAGGCGTTGCGGCAGAAGTGGCTGTGTTTGCATTGAGTAAGCGTCTGTTTGCTGGTTGGG
>NZ_JAWOVC010000554.1:0-604 GCF_033339735.1 Vibrio sp. 2033 | reverse complement strand
GTTCCAAGAGAAATATCATCTTCGAGAATTAGGACCAGATAGGATAGGCATCCGCACGTTCATTAATTTCCCTCTGCTTGGCATGGCTTGTATGTGGTACGACAAAGGCAACCGTTTATCTATTGAAACCGGTTGGCTTCCTCCATATCTCGTTGAAGGACGTTGGCTAGAAGATGTAAAAGCAGGGAAGATCACACGATAAATTATCATTTATTTAGAAACTTAATGTATGAGCCATCTCTTATGAGGTGGCTTTTTTTGCGTTTATGGCCAGAGTTTACTAATTAAACGCGTACATGTTGTGCGCATTATATTGGTGCATAAACCCTACATTGGTGCATTTAAATAGATAAAATCAATACAAATAAAAGTTTTTGATTTCATTTAAGGCTTTATAAAACAATGAATTAAATCCTAATTGTTAGAAGAGTAAATTATGGAACGGTAATTGCTGTATTAGACGCTTTGTGAATTTCATTCACCAAATTGGTGATGAATTTAACTTTGATGCACAGGATGAGTGCGCTACAAATAACGGAGATAAACATAATGAGTGTAACTGCCGATCAGGTACATGGCGTTGTACAAACTCTCACACAAAGTT
>NZ_JAWOVC010000553.1:0-604 GCF_033339735.1 Vibrio sp. 2033 | reverse complement strand
TGGCGACAAAAACTTCATGGAAACGCCTTTCAATACGATTGGATACACAGAAAAACACATTCAAGACCAACAAGCACGCGATATCTCAGATGTAATCTCAGCTTCTGATCCCTCTGTTTTCACCAGCGGTGAAACCGGCTTAAACAAAGAAAGTTTCAAAATAAGAGGTTTCAACTCAGACATTAGCGACGTTATGTTTAATGGATTGTATGGTATCGCTCCTTATTACCGAACCCCTCCTGAAATGTATCAACGTATTGATGTACTTAAAGGTCCTGCTTCTTTGCTCAACGGTATGCCACCGAATGGATCTGTTGGTGGCACCATCAACTTAGTGACAAAAAGAGCACAAGAAACACCAATCACATCTTTCACCGGCAGCTACTTATCGGACACTCAATTCGGAGGACATATCGATATTGGACGTCGCTTTGGTACAAATGAAGAATTTGGTATTCGTTTCAACGGTGCATTTAAAGATGGAGACACCGCGATAAACAACCAAAGCAACAAAACTCAACTTGCATCATTAAGCCTTGATTGGCGTAATGACATTGCTTTCCTTGAAGCAGATTTTTACTACAGTACAGAGCGAGTTGAAGGT
>NZ_JAWOVC010000552.1:0-604 GCF_033339735.1 Vibrio sp. 2033 | reverse complement strand
TGGCTTGGTTATAACGCGTTGAAAGTAGCGATAGCTGAACCAAAGGCCCAATCGCACGACCACTTAGCATGGTTGCGGCAATCAAACCACCCATGGTTAAGTCACCTTCTGCAATCAAGTAAACGCCTAAGATGATCATCCCGACGTTACTACTTTGCTGCACGAAACCCGCAGCGTTTTGGATGCTGTCGGTAATGCGACGGCTCTTGATGTTCCAGTTTGCCATGTGCGCTACCGCTTCTTCCCAGCGGTATTGGAACTGGCTTTGAGCACTCAACATTTTCACCGTTTCTAAGCCTGCCAAGCTCTCAATCAGGTTGGCGTATTTTTGAGAAGCCAGACGTGAGCCTTCCTCGATAGAACGGCGTAGAGGGCCTTGGATGAGCAGTGAGTGGATGATCAGAATGAGAACACCTACCATCGGCACAAATACCAAATTGCCCGCCATCAACCAAATGATGATTAAAAACAGAATCGCAAATGGTAGGTCGATCAACGCGCTGACGGTAGCGGAAGTGAATAATTCGCGGATGGATTCAAACTCCTGCAAGTGACGTGCAAATGCACCCACTGACGGCGGTTTGGATTCCATTCGAATCCCCAT
>NZ_JAWOVC010000551.1:0-604 GCF_033339735.1 Vibrio sp. 2033 | reverse complement strand
CTCAGAGCTATTGACGAGCCAGTTCTGGTAGGTGCCCCTTCAAACCCAGTGCACGCTTCATGATCTCATCTTTAGCACCCGGTAATTGTCCCGCTAAACTCAAGCCAATACCGCGAACCAGTTTTTTCGCTGGATGGCCACCAGAGAATAAATCACGGAAACCTTGCATCGCCGCAATCATCTTCGCCGCTTCAGCCTTACGCCAACGCTCATAGCCACGCAGATTGCGTTTACTACCAATGTCTTGCCCTTGTTTCCAAAGAGTCAGTACTTCTTGCGCCAGACTGGCTGCATCCAATAAGCCGAGGTTCACGCCTTGGCCTGCTAATGGGTGGATGGTATGAGCCGCATCGCCAACCAGTGCAACACGCTCAACTACAAAGTCTCGGGCATAACGCATTTTTAGCGGAAACGCCGCTCGCTCTCCCACCACTTCACACACGCCTAAACGAGCATCGAATTCGCTGGTTAGCGTTTTGTTGAACGCTTCATCGCTCATGACCAGCAATTCTTCCACTCGGTTTGGCTCTGTCGACCAAACGATAGAACACATGTTTGGTTGAGACATTGGCAAGAATGCCAAAGGCCCGTGAGGTGTAAAAAT
>NZ_JAWOVC010000550.1:0-605 GCF_033339735.1 Vibrio sp. 2033 | reverse complement strand
CGCAAGCGCCAAAACGCAGTGGTATCGCGCGCTTCTTACCGAAAACGCCAATCAGTTTGATGATGGACTCGCGTGGTAACGATCTATCGGCTCAAGTGGAGTTTGAAGGTTTCAACCGTCAACTTAGCCCAGTAAACCGTCATCTTGGCAGCAAGCTGGTGACGTCTGTGCAAAAAGATGTGCACCGTTTGATTGAAGCGGGTGATGTGCTGGTTGAAGAGAAAGTGGAAGCCGTTCGTAAGCAAGCGCAGCAAGATATGCAGCAAAGCTTGAATGCGGAGCTAGAGCGTTTACAAGCTTTGAAAGCGGTGAACCCAAACATTCGTGATGAAGAGATTGAAGCGATTGAAGCGCAAATCAAAGAGCTGACTGGTTACATCAATCAAGCTCAAGTGCAGCTCGACTCGCTCCGTCTGATCGTGGTGAGCCACAACTAATCGCGTAAAACGCATTAAAAAAGGTCTTCAATCGAAGACCTTTTTTTTATCTGCGGTTTGTTTGCCAGCGGATTACATCAACCACTTCCACCAAATAAACAGAGCTAAGAAGCCAAACAAGTAAATCAGTCCAGCAATGGATAGCCATTTCAGTTTACGTCCCACCGC
>NZ_JAWOVC010000549.1:0-605 GCF_033339735.1 Vibrio sp. 2033 | reverse complement strand
TCAAACCCAGTACTCTGCTCTGGGGTAATCGCATCGGTGGCTTGGTTTGCAAACGCGGTGTGGGTGATGGAGGCGCTAAGAAAAAGACCCGTAGACACGAGTCGGTTGAACGTCCAATGCATGATGACTCTCCATGTTGCCAGTTTGATTGTTCAGCTTGGCAGCCATGGAGAAGATCGTCGAGTCAGCGTTTTAATAAATGTCGGGTGTGCGACGCTTTTAAATCAGAGAGTTAACCGATTAATGTGCTGATGGTTTGCACCAAGATACTGCCGCCAACGAGGGTAAACACCACACCACAGATGCCATCGATGTAGATGCCTGCTTGTTGTAATCGACGTTGTAAACGTTGCGTTGAGAGCATCCACGCCAAGCTGGAAAACCAAACCAGAGACAAGCTGAACAGGATAACTAACGCGATGCTTTTGCCTGAGACTGACATTCCGGCTGGCACCAAGCTCGACATCAAGCTGATGAAGAAAACCAGTGCTTTGGGGTTGAGAATGTTGGTTGCAAAACCTTTGGCAAAAGCCTGACGCTTGTTGCTGATCACGAAGCTGTTTGTTTTATTTTGTTGATCCGTTTTCGGGTTTTTGATCGTAGCG
>NZ_JAWOVC010000548.1:0-606 GCF_033339735.1 Vibrio sp. 2033 | reverse complement strand
GCAATCCACCAGCTGGTATTCGTAACCAGGGTAGATAAAAATTTCAGTATCGCCGAAGAATGGAACCAATTCAGTGCCTTTCTTCAATGCATCTTGCGCTGCACTTTCGAGTGAACGTACTGATGTTGTACCCACTGCGATGATGCGACCACCGCGAGCTTTGGTTGCATTGATGGCATCCACCACTTCTTGCGGTACTTCTACATACTCTGCTTGCATGTGGCGATCGTGGATGTTATTCTCTTTTACGGGTTGGAACGTACCTGCACCGACGTGTAGTGTAACGTAAGCGAACTCAGCGCCTTTGGCTTTGATCTTATCTAAAAGAACGTCATCAAAGTGCAGGCCAGCCGTAGGTGCTGCTACTGCGCCTGGTTTTTGGTTATATACGGTTTGGTAACGCTCTTTATCTGCGTCTTCATCTGGGCGGTCAATGTATGGAGGAAGTGGCATGTGGCCAATTTCTTCCAAAATTTCTAATACCGTCTTATCAGAGTTAAATTTCAGTTCGAATAGGGCGTCGTGACGAGCCACCATTTCCGCTGAGTATTCATCATTCTCGCCCACAATAATGGTAGTGCCTGGTTTTGGTGACTTGGAGCAGCG
>NZ_JAWOVC010000547.1:0-606 GCF_033339735.1 Vibrio sp. 2033 | reverse complement strand
AAAAGCGTTGCAGGAATACCGAAATCTGCGTAGCTGCCATCTTCAGCAATACCTGCTGTGGTTAGTAGCAATTTACATGGGTCAACGAAGTATTGACCTTCACCGTAACCTTCAAATTTGTGCCAGCTTGCGTTTGGCTCAAACATGAAGAATTTCTTGTTCGTTGCGATCACGTCAGTGTCGTAGCTGCCCCAAGGTTGGCCTTCGACTTCATCTGGAATGAACGGACGAATCAATTCACAACTCTTAAGGATTTCTTTACGCGCTTCGATACCTGTCTTAACCGCATCGCGCCATAAACGCAGACCTGCTTCGCCATCGTGGATCTTCGCGTTCACATCAAGCGCAGAGAACAGTGCGTAGAATGGTGAAGTCGATGCGTGCATCATAAACGCGTTGTTAAAGCGTTTGTGGTTACAGTAACGAGCTTGACCTTTGATATGGCGGTCTTTTTTGTGGATTTGCGATGTTTGAGAGAAGCCAGCTTGTTGTTTGTGAACAGACTGAGTCACGATCACACCTGCGTCTTCTGGTTTCAAATCCAGCAGCAGTGGTGAACAGTCTTTCATCATAGGGATGAACTGCTCATAACCAACCCACGAGATC
>NZ_JAWOVC010000546.1:0-606 GCF_033339735.1 Vibrio sp. 2033 | reverse complement strand
AGGTTACGATCTATGGGCGCTTGTTCAAAATGGCCCTGCTGAAGATCTAAACCAAACTTTCCGTACTCAGCCTGCATTGCTTGCATCTTCTGTCGCTATTTGGCGCGTATGGCAAGAGCTTGGTCTAGAACAACCAGCAAACCTAGCGGGTCACAGTCTCGGTGAATACTCAGCGCTTGTGTGCGCTGGCGTGATTGACTTTAAAGAAGCAATCAAATTGGTTGAACTACGTGGCAAGCTAATGCAAGAAGCGGTTCCTGCGGGTACTGGCGCAATGTATGCAATCATCGGTCTAGATGATGATGCGATTGCAAAGGCGTGTGAAGAAGCAGCGCAAGGCGATGTCGTTTCTCCAGTAAACTTCAATTCTCCTGGTCAAGTTGTTATCGCAGGTAGTAAAGATGCAGTAGAGCGCGCTGGTGCACTGTGTAAAGAAGCTGGCGCGAAACGTGCTCTTCCTCTTCCTGTGTCAGTGCCTTCACACTGCGCGTTAATGAAACCAGCAGCAGATAAACTAGCAGTAGCGCTAGAGTCTATCGAATTCAACACACCACAACTTCCAGTTATCAATAACGTTGATGTGGCAGCTGAAACTGACCCTGCAAA
>NZ_JAWOVC010000545.1:0-606 GCF_033339735.1 Vibrio sp. 2033 | reverse complement strand
GCTTCGTCGCCGTTTTCCCATTGATATTGTGGTGATTGTGGGTTCTGCGCTCTCTATTGCGCAGCTGATGATTTCATCGGGCTTGTCCGTCAGGATGGGCGAAATGTTTATCGAAGCGTTTAACGGCTGGGGCGTATTTGGTGCGCTGGTGGCCACATACATCATGACCTTGGTGCTGACTGAATTGGTGACCAACAATGCCGCTGCCGCGTTAGCATTTCCGATTGGCTATAGTATGGCTGTCGGGTACGGAGTGGATCCGATGCCATTTATTATGGCGGTATTGTTTGGCGCAAGCGCGAGCTTTATTTCTCCCTACGGGTATCAAACTAACTTGTTGGTTTACAGCGTAGGTAATTACAAATTGACCGACTATGTGCGAATTGGTGTGCCGATTTCGATTGTGTATTCCGTATTGGTACTGACATTGATACCGGTCTTCTTTCCGTTTTAATTCCGATAAATACAAGGATTCGTTATGACCGCTGAAACACCGGTAAAAGATGAAAACATTGTCTGGCATCAGCACACGGTTGATAAACAGTTTCGTGCTGAGCTGAAAAAACAGAAACCAGCAGTGCTTTGGTTTACTGGTTTATCTGGTGC
>NZ_JAWOVC010000544.1:0-606 GCF_033339735.1 Vibrio sp. 2033 | reverse complement strand
GAGCTCCAACCCTATCGGATCTATACGGAGCTGATAGCTTCTCATCTGACTATGCGAAAGACTACGTATTCTGTAGCCAGAATGGCATATCAGCTTCAGAATGTCCGGAAACTCAATATGACGTTACTCGCACATCCAATGAAGATCTGGACGCAGAAAAGTCTGTATCTTTTAACTTCGGGATCAGTTACTCACCAATTGACGACCTAGACCTGACTTTAGACTACTACAACATTAGCATTGATGACGTAATCACTCTGAATACGCTCCAGAGCATGATTGATCAAGAACGTAGTTCTGGTGTGTCGAATCCAAATATCGTTCGAGAAAATGGACGAATCAAAGAAGCTACTGCTGGACTTCAAAACCTAGGAACACTTGATACATCAGGTCTAGACCTTAAAATCGGTTATCGTTATGACTTTAATGTTGCAACAATCCGCTATGACTTTACAGGTAGCTACGTGCTTGATTACAGCTCACCAGAATACGTTGGTGGTCCGGTAAACAACCAAGTGGGTCGCAATGGTCTACCAGAATACCGTTTCAACACAGGTGTTGGCGTAAACTTCTTGGAAGAACATGACATCTACCTATCTGCTGACC
>NZ_JAWOVC010000543.1:0-607 GCF_033339735.1 Vibrio sp. 2033 | reverse complement strand
CATGTTGGCCTGAGATTCGTCAGAGAAGAAAAACTCGCTCGATAGCGCATTGTCTTCATCAATAATGTTTGGCATGCCGCGACTGATTGAAAGGTCACCAAACATAGGTTCGTGATATTCAAATTTTACGAATAAGCACTCTTCACACGGCTCAGCAATAAGCTGTTTTACCCAACTGTTATCGAGAACCCAAAACACCTCAACGTGCTGATTGTCATAAATCACCATCCATTCTGCTTGGTCTTTGTGTTCCGGTAGAATCAAGGAAATATAGAAGTTGGTATCTAATTGAACCCGTTCGGATGACGTAACTTTGGAGACAGGCATCCCTACGCTTGAACACGAGTCGCCATCTTCCGTGGTCATGCCAATAAACCGAATGTAGCGGTTGTAGTAACGAGGATCACGCAACACTTTCATATCATCAGATTGACAGTTGAAGTCGAGCTGGGCGATCTGTTTGGTAATGGCACTCTCTAAAAACGTGGATCTGTGATTTAAGTATTCAACCAACGTTTTGATTTTCGCCTCTTTGATATACCCAACATATAAATTTGACAAGGCATTAAAAGCGACAGCAAAAATAATGATGGGGACTAGCCCTATT
>NZ_JAWOVC010000542.1:0-607 GCF_033339735.1 Vibrio sp. 2033 | reverse complement strand
ATCATTAAAAGATCCGCAAGGTAAGCGTGCAGTAGGCACGACTCTTGGACGCAACCATCCTGGTTACCAACTCTTAAAGAGCGGAAAACCTTACTACGCGCAAATCAAACTATATGGTGAACGCTACATTACCTATTACGCGCCAATCAAAGACGCTAACGGTAACGTATCTGGCTTGTCATTTATCGGTTTGCCAGTAGACCAAGCCACACAAACTCTGTTTGATGCACTAGAAGAGATTAAGTGGGGCGACACAGGCTACACCATCATTGTCGATAACGACGAAAACAATCTTGGTAAGTACTTACTCCACCCGACTAAGAGCGCTACCGATCCTTCAATCGTAGAAGTTCGTGACTACGATGGTAACAAGCCTTTCCATAAGATTTTCGAACAAAAGAGTGGTCTGATCCGCTACCCATTCCAATACGGCTCAACCATCGGTGAAAAATACTTAGTGTTCACCGAAGTACCCGGCTGGAACTGGAAACTACTGGGCGGTACATTCATCAAAGAAGTGACCAAAGGCAGCGACACGCTACTTAAACTGATAGCCATCATTTCTTCGGTAGCAGCGAGCATCACTTTTGTTGTGCTCACTCTGTTC
>NZ_JAWOVC010000541.1:0-607 GCF_033339735.1 Vibrio sp. 2033 | reverse complement strand
ACTGAAATAGAACGGGACAAAGGCTGAGTCTTTCTCTGAACTTAGCGCCGGAGAAGACAAAAAAATGCTGGCAGAAAGTGCCAGCATTGAGGTGATTCGTTTATTCATGGATTACTTGGTATATTCCATTTCGACGCGAGGCGTCAATTTGGTCACCAACTCATAAGCTATCGTACCAATGTGATTCGCAACCTCTTCGACAGGTAATTCTTTACCCCAAAGAATCGCTTCGTCACTGACCTTATCTGTGGCATCAGGACCTAAATCTACCGTCAGCATATCCATTGATACTCGACCCGCAATCGGTACTGTACGCCCATTCACCCACACCGGTGTACCATTGGGTGCACTTCTTGGGTAGCCATCGCCATAGCCCACTGCGATAACACCGACTTTTGTGTCGCGTTCACTTGTCCAGATACCACCGTACCCCACGCTTTCACCTTTCTTGACTTCACGAACCGCAATAAGATGAGACTTCAACGTCATCACTGGCTGGTAACCCAAATCTTGGGCCGTCTTGTCGCTAAATGGTGATACGCCGTACATAATAATGCCCGGACGAACCCACTCTAATTGGCTTTGAGGCCATGCTAATAAACCCGCA
>NZ_JAWOVC010000540.1:0-607 GCF_033339735.1 Vibrio sp. 2033 | reverse complement strand
ACCAGCGTGACAGTCGTCAACAAGCGATGAAGTACGTTAAAGATAAAGAAGTACTGAACTGCTTCTCTTACACGGGTGGCTTTGGTCTTTACGCACTGAAAGGCGGCGCAAAACGCGTAATTAATGCGGATGTATCTCAGCCAGCATTGGACACAGCAAAATACAATGCAGAACTGAACGAGTTTGATATCTCGAAAAAGCGCGCTGTTTTCTTAAACGCAGATGTATTTAAACTGCTTCGTGAATACCGTGACCAAGGTACTCAGTTTGATGTGGTTATCATGGATCCACCTAAGTTTGCAGAAAGCAAAGCGCAACTAAATGGCGCATGTCGTGGTTACAAAGACATCAATATGTTGGCGATGCAAATTTTAAAACCTGGTGGCACGCTACTGACCTACTCTTGCTCTGGCTTAATGGACCAAGTTTTGTTCCAAAAAATCATTGCTGACGCAGCGGTAGACGCAAACCGCCAAGTGAAATTTGTTGAGCGCTTTGAACAAGCCGCAGATCACCCAACCGATACGGCATACCCAGAAGGTTTCTACCTAAAAGGCTTTGCTTGTAAAGTGCTTTAGGCTAAGAATAAGTAAGACAAAGCAGAAGA
>NZ_JAWOVC010000539.1:0-607 GCF_033339735.1 Vibrio sp. 2033 | reverse complement strand
GGATGAGCAAACAGTTTGAAGGTTTGGATGATGATCCTGTGACTCGCCAACTTGTAGGTGCAAGCCAAGCTATTGATATGGTTCGTGTACTAAGTCGCGAAGGTGTAAAAGATTTCCACTTCTATACGCTGAATCGTGCGGAGATGACTTATGCGCTATGCCATACTTTGGGTGTTCGCCCTCGTGTAGCCGTAGAAGCGTAAATCCGGTTTCAAAAAGACAAAAGGCTTGCCAAGTGGCAAGCCTTTTTCGTTGTCTCTAAGTAAAAGGAAATTAACCAATCACTTCAAGTTCTGTTAGGACTTCTTCTGCCCAAGTGTTCCACGTTTCACGTAACAGTAGGTTACGACGAAGCGTTAGGCGCTCTAAACGAGCTTGTTTGTCCAAAGTTGAAGGCGTTGCGTAGTAAGCCGCTTCAATTTCTTTGTAGTGAGAAACCAGTTTACGAGACTCTTCAACAAGTTCTGCTAGTTGATCACGGAAAGGTGTTGATGGTTGAACAGCACAAGCCATAAGTTTCGCTGAAAATTCATCACGAACGGTTGGGTGTGCAGTTGGTTGATCAAACCATTCTCCAAGAGCGCTACGGCCTGCATCTGTGATGGAG
>NZ_JAWOVC010000538.1:0-608 GCF_033339735.1 Vibrio sp. 2033 | reverse complement strand
AATGGCATTCAGCGTTTTTTCACCATCAGGCACGGCCATCTTGACCAATTCAAAATCGTATTGCTTCGCTGCTTTTTCCGCAAAAGACCACTCGGTTTGAAACCAAGGCTCTTCCGGCTGCTTCACGAGGTAACCAAGTCTGACGTTATCGTCATTGGAGCCAAAAAAAGCGTTAGCAGAGGCACTGAGCATTGTCATGCCAGATAGGGCAGCGATTGTGAGTAGTTTTTTTAATTTCATTGTTATCCATCCACTGGTAGAGGTGAGTGTTCGCTGTACATATTTGTGCATCCTTGACCATTTGTTAGTGATAAAAATCACAGCGGAAAAATGTAGCAATTTTGTCCATTCATTTAGCTACAGAGGCTATGAAGCAGCTCTCAATTGTGCGACTAGCAACTTTCAAATATCGCTCAAACCCCAAAGCAAACGTTAATCATGGTCGAAAACACTTAATTTTTGAGCAATATATAAAGGTGTTAAAAAGGACACAAAAAACACCCAGTGACGTTTTTGTCCATAAACTTAGCAACCCTATTTATGGGATCACCCACCTGCTCTGGCTATAACAACAAGTAGATTTAGTTTGCTGACCAAAAGTTGGAGTT
>NZ_JAWOVC010000537.1:0-608 GCF_033339735.1 Vibrio sp. 2033 | reverse complement strand
ATCGACGTTTAGACGTCTATATGTCTACAGAATGTATTGAATGTGATTTAATGTCAACCTTGTGATTATGAATTTTTCTCACGTTAATAATGAGGATAGTTCAAGTTAATTCGCATCTGCTATTTACTCATAACAACGTTTGAAAATGGCGAATCTTATTTTAAGTATGGCACTGAGGAAGGAATAAAAAACCCCGGATGAATTCCAGGGTTTTTAGGTCTCTCGAAAAGTTTAGAATAATCCAGCTAAGCGGTTGAGATCCGATTGGATTGCACCAGCGGTCACCTCGCGTCCTGCACCTGGGCCACGAATCACCAAAGGGTTGTCCTTGTACCATCTACTTTCAATCGCAAAAATGTTGTCGCATGGCAGCAAGTTAGCCAGCGCATGTTCGCGCGGTAATGCTTCTACGCCCACCGTCGCTTTGCCATTTTTCTCTAAGCGCGCCACATATCGAAGCACCTGCTCATCTCTTTGTGCTTTGGTTAGACGCTCTTGAAGAATCTCACTGAGCAGTGCGCCATTATCAAAGAACTCATCCAAACTCAGAGAGCGCAGCTCTTCAGGTACGAGTGATTCCACTTTTACGCTGTCCGGTTCAATATCCA
>NZ_JAWOVC010000536.1:0-608 GCF_033339735.1 Vibrio sp. 2033 | reverse complement strand
CAGCGCCAAACAAAAATAGGTGTAGAACCCTGTGCTTGCGCCTTGCGCAGACACCATTCGGCCATTCACACCCGTCGCTCGAAGGCCCAAGCCGAAGTCGCTATTTAGCAATCGCACCACCAAAAAGGCAGAGATGAGAACCAGTACGCCTACGACCAACGGAAGAATAAACATCGCAACGCCCATCGATTCAAAAGGAGTGAGAATGGTGTCTTCACCCAAAAGAGCCATATTGGGTTTGCCCATGATACGAATGTTGATAGAAAACGCGGCAATCATAGTGAGGATGGACGCTAAGAGATGCAAAATTCCACAGCGGACAGCGAGAAATGCGGTGACCCAGCCTGTCATGCCACCAGCAATAATCGCCATACCGGTTGCAATCCAAGGGTTGATGCCTGCAACGATAGCTGTCGCAGCAACCGCAGCTCCCATAGGGAAACTGCCATCTACACTTAAGTCAGGAAAATCAAGAACACGAAACGTAAGATAGACGCCCAAAGCAACCAAGCCATAAATCAAGCCGATCTCAAGCGCGCCAAAAAAAGCAAATGCAGACATAACTGCTCCTTTCTGCATGTTCAGATCGCTAGCAGCGATCTGAAGTT
>NZ_JAWOVC010000535.1:0-608 GCF_033339735.1 Vibrio sp. 2033 | reverse complement strand
TCCAGAGTATGACTCGCACACTCTTCACAATGAGTACATTCGGGATTTGGGTGAAGGGATGGAGCCAGCAATTCCGGTCAATTACTACCCGAACAACAACCCAGATAACCCTCCCATTGCGAGTTGGCGAAGCCACGGACACTTGCTGTTCTTGAACTGGCTCAACTACTGCGTATACCAACAAACGCCTTACGATCTGGATCACTTCAGTGAAGATGCTTTCACTAAAGACGATTAAATCAACGAATTAAGTTTGTGAACCGAGCCGCCATCTGGCGGCTTTTTCATATCAGTTTGCAAACCTGATCGCATAGTGCTTTTTCCTCAATGGGCTTTTGCTACGTAATTCATATCATGCTGTCAGATTCAGGGATGTGGGGAAGAAGAATGAAAACCGTAACGCTCAGTGCACTAATGTTGATGACTCAGTTTGCACTCGTAGGCTGTGTTACCGTAAAAGAAAACGGCGCTCCTATCGTGAAGGCCGATCCTGTTGCTATGGCAGAATCTCGCATCGCTCTTGGGCTTGGTTATCTCGAAGGTGGCAATATGATCCGAGCGCACGACAACTTGCAACAAGCCTTGAGCCACGCCCCACAGTACTATCG
>NZ_JAWOVC010000534.1:0-608 GCF_033339735.1 Vibrio sp. 2033 | reverse complement strand
TGAAGACATCGAAAGCATCATCCAAGGCATTGTTGGTTATAAAGGCCGTGTTCATGTGGCATTTGGTGACGTGATTGAGCAAGATTTTGAAACGCCTGAATCGCTAGCGAATGAAATCGACCGTCAGATCCACGAGAACTATAAGTTGTATCCGATCAACTTGCTCGCTGCAGGTCGTGAAGATTCAAGCATTATCACAGAAGCGGTGAAACGTCAGCTTGCTGATAAGCTAGAACAGCTACCAGAAGGCGCAAGACCGTATCTTGTTGCGAGCTACGCTAACCCAGTAAATAACCAAGATTAGTCGCTGCGTATGCTGCCCAAATGAGTTGGGCGCATTCCAACTACTCCAATGCAAAACACCTCGTATTGAACGAGGTGTTTTTGTCTCTGCGTATCTCTTTTTGTCTATCCAATTAGCGCGCGACTGCGCCACCTAAGGTCAGATTCTTTGGCCACTTGGTTATCTTATTGCCACCCAAAAAGATGTTGCCTTTTACCGTCATTGTGTCGGGAAACTCGGTCAGGGCCGAACCACCAATGTAGAGGTTGCCATCGACCACCAACCCTTCTGGCAGCGCTTTCAGTGGCGTTCGGATCACACTCAA
>NZ_JAWOVC010000533.1:0-608 GCF_033339735.1 Vibrio sp. 2033 | reverse complement strand
AGTGGCAGCTCTCGCCTGAAAATACTTCAGGCCATAAAGCCGATGCGCTTTACTGGTTTATGAAAGCGGCAGAAAAAGACAGTGCAGAAGGCAAAATTCAAGTCGGCTTGTGTTATCTAAACGGCATTGGCGCAGACAAGAGCATGGTGAAAGGTTGCTATTGGCTGGAACGTGCTGCTGAGGGCGGCAGCGCAGAAGCGATGTACCATGCAGGCGAAGCATGGAAAGACAGAGGAAAAACAGGCAATGCGATTGCGTATGTTTGGTTGTTTCTTTCTGCCAATATGGGTTATCAACCAGCTCGCGTCCTTCGTGATGAAGTCGCGGCGAACATCGGTGTGGATGTGGTGGTTGGACTTCAATCCATTGCGAAGCCTCTGCAAAGAAAGCTCGCATCTGGCATGGTGAAAAAGCACTCGATCATTCGTGCGCTGAACAAGGTGTACAAACGTGACGTATATTTCCCTGGCGAAGAAGAGCTTAACGAAGTGTTAAGTGACGAGCACAAATCTGGGGCGAATACGTGGGAAGAGACGACGGAGCTGAACTTCGAACCGGATATGACAACGGTCACAACAGAAGATCAATCAGCGAAACCACCTGAGCAG
>NZ_JAWOVC010000532.1:0-609 GCF_033339735.1 Vibrio sp. 2033 | reverse complement strand
TACCTCATTAGCTGAGTTTCTTGAGGAGCAATCTGGTGCGCTGATAGGTAACAAAATTGGTTACGCGATCAAGCTGCATGCGTATTTCGATGAGAACAAGGAAGTTGTGTTCGTGACGCCGGGTGTAGCGTTGCGTTGGTTTGCGGAAGACAAACTTGCAAGCTTCGACATCGTGATAGTGGACGAATTTCACGAACGTCGCTGGGACATTGATCTACTAACCGCAATTTTGAAGCAAGAAAACCAGCATCCATTGATAGTGACATCTGCCACATTAGAGGGCGAAAAACTCGCACATTATCTTAATGCTCATCGTCTTCGCTCAGAAGGGCGCTGTTTTCCTGTCTCGGTGACTCATCGAGTAATAGACAGTCGTCATCTGCCCAATAAAAAAGGGTGTGAAAATGACGTGGTGAAAACAGTAAAAGAAGCCCTTGAAGATGAGGAAGGCGATATCTTGGTGTTTTTACCGGGTCGAAAAGAGATCACTCAGTGCGCGCAGATGTTACAGCACTTGGATGATGTGCTGGTGGTGAAGCTTCATGCTTCGGTCAGTGATGAAGAGCGACATCGAGCTTTAACTGTTCAAGCGCAGCGCAAAGTGGTGCT
>NZ_JAWOVC010000531.1:332-609 GCF_033339735.1 Vibrio sp. 2033 | reverse complement strand
TATTCTGAAGAGATTTCAACACTTCCGACTGGCCATAAATCTCTGCAAACGTCTTCAAGTCGAGTCCGGCTTTGTTGCGCAAATCGGGCGAACATTCCGCTTGATACAAGTCTTTCGCTATACTAATTTCGCGCTTAATCAGCGCCCCCATCAGGGCCGTGTTACCACGCTTGTCTTGTAAACAGGCATTCGCTCCAGAGTCGAGCAGTAACCGTACCGTGTCTTTATTACCCTGATATGCTGCCACCATTAGCGCGGTGTAACTTTCGTTGTTGCG
>NZ_JAWOVC010000531.1:0-322 GCF_033339735.1 Vibrio sp. 2033 | reverse complement strand
AATCCGGAAACCTTGCCATACAAAGGTTTCAACCACTTCATTGTTACCAATGCGCGCAGCATCAAAAAAGAGCTCTACTAAGGATTGATATTGAGTTTCGAGTTTGTCTTGAGAGGCAAACAAGCTAAAAGATAAACCCAAAGAAAATAGTACAGAGCTGAGCAAGAATACGTTTTTCATTCACCCATCCTCATTAAAAATGACAGAAAATGGCGTACGGGAGCCCTGATTTTCGGGCAGAAAAGAGCAGATACTTCTCCCGCAGGCCAAAACTTTACGCCCTACAGCATCGCGTTGTTTTTCACTTGCGGGAGGGTGGTAT
>NZ_JAWOVC010000530.1:0-610 GCF_033339735.1 Vibrio sp. 2033 | reverse complement strand
AAACTAAAGACTTATACAATATTGCATTAAAAACACATATAACAGCAGAACAACACGAGCGCTTCATCGCTAACAAGAAAAGTTACAACTATCGCTCTAACGCTGCTTTTCTTAGAGACGTAGCTTTAAATCAAGTTGAACCTCGCCCAAGCAATGACGAAGAGCACTTAAAGTACTTTAAAGAAACCAAGGAGCTATCAAAAGCACTTCAAGTGCTTGCAGAGGACATTGAAGATGCTGACAGCGCTAAGATAGCCAAACTAAGTAAATGCATTAAAGAGCTTAAGAAGAGCGTTGATAGTACACGCAAGCTAGCCATAGATTCCCACTCATCAGCAACAGCTAAAATACTAGCTTTTAAATACTTATCTTCGCGTCAGCTAGACGAGCTATGCAAACAAAAGATACTAGAAGAAGCTGAATTATAAAGCCTAAACTCCCGCCTTATTTTTAAGGCGGATTTATCTACCATTTCTTATTACTTTCTCACTAACGATAATAATAAAGAGACAATAAAATGATATTTACAGAACTAGAATGCACAAGAAGTCAGCAAACCGCTAAGGACGCTCAGAACCTCGTGGAATATGGCGCTAAACAAAAAGACGCC
>NZ_JAWOVC010000529.1:0-610 GCF_033339735.1 Vibrio sp. 2033 | reverse complement strand
CCTGCTTTTTGCATCAACGGAATACTGATCACCCCTGTCGACACGGTATTCGCCACGCTAGATCCCGACACAGAGCCCATTAAACCCGAGCCAAGCACGGCAATGAAACCCGGCCCTCCGATGATTTTTCCTGCGGCTGCACGAGCGACATTGATGATGTAATCCCCAACGCCAGAGCGTACTAAAAACGCACCAAAGAGGATAAACATAAAAACGAATGTCCAACTGATGCGAGAAATAGAACCGAACATGCCTTCAGAAGAGTAAAAACTACGGTAAAGCAGGGTTTCCATGCTCAACCCCGGAAAATGAAAAATACCCGTCGCCCATTTTCCCCACAGAACAACGTAGCTCAAACAGATCACAATCAACACAGGAATAAACCACCCCATGGTGCGGCGAATCAGTTCGATGACGATCAATATCGCCATAATGGCAAAGACCCAGTCGCTAGTGACAAACTTAACACCACGCTCATACAACGCATCTTCGGCATATGGAATGTAAAGCAAACAGGCGATAGCCCCTCCTGCGATGAGCACATCGACCGCAAGAGCCATTTTGCTCTGCTTCAAAGAGATATGAGCCGGATACCAAAGCGCACAAATTA
>NZ_JAWOVC010000528.1:0-610 GCF_033339735.1 Vibrio sp. 2033 | reverse complement strand
GTTGATCCCAGAAGCCGATGTCTTTATTTTCGACGAAGCTCATCAGCTACCAGACATTGCCAGTGAATATTTCGGGCAATCGGTATCGAGTCGCCAAATTCATGACCTCGCCAAAGACATTGAAATCGCGTATCGCACCGAAGCAAAGGACATGCGTCAGCTGCAAAAGGTTGGGGATAAACTGCTTCAAAGCGCGATGGATATGCGCATCGTTTTGGGTGAGCCGGGTTTTCGTGGCAACTGGCGAGAAGCGATGCAGTCTGAATCCATCAAGCGCGAATTGGTTCGTTTAACTGACAGCCTAGATCTGGCGATTGATGTGCTCAAATTGGCACTTGGTCGCAGCCAATTGTTGGATACGGCTTTTGAGCGTGCGAACTTGATCAAAGGTCGGATCGAGCGTGTGTGTGATGTTGACATCACCGGCTACTC
The DNA here is from genome assembly GCF_033339735.1 of Vibrio sp. 2033. Classification (NCBI taxonomy): domain Bacteria; kingdom Pseudomonadati; phylum Pseudomonadota; class Gammaproteobacteria; order Vibrionales; family Vibrionaceae; genus Vibrio; species Vibrio sp. 2033. The sequence continues at coordinate 178 of NZ_JAWOVC010000528.1, read as the reverse complement.
TTACTGGTACGATACGTCACCGCGTCATTTTACTCTGCATATTACTCCGTTATCGGTGGCAGATAAGTTCCATGAACAAATTGAAATCAAGCAAGGTGCCTGGATCTTCACCTCGGCAACGCTTGCGGTTTCTGGTGACTTTAAGCACTTTACCGATCGTCTTGGCTTAAAACCTAAA
>NZ_JAWOVC010000527.1:0-610 GCF_033339735.1 Vibrio sp. 2033 | reverse complement strand
TGGGTTTCAAGATTCCTATGATTTTGACCAGCGCTTCCATATTGGAGCTGGAGACGAATAAGGGGGCCTGCTGGCCCCCTTATTATTTGGTTGGTCTTTTAGAACCTTTGATTTGCTATGTTGTACCCCCTGACGGCAGTCAAATAGCTACCTGAACGGTCTCCAGCTTCCGTCGAGTTCTGCAATACGTTTACCAGCTTGTCCGTAAACTCTTCGTTTTGCTGAGAAAGAACAGGCTGACCTCCTTGCATCATCGGTGAGCCATCCGGGTTACGTTCTGCATACGCCATTTTCAGATTCTGAACAGCCTGGTTCATGCGACCTTCGTTTGTGTCAAACGATTCGGCATAAACAGCGGCTTGGGATTCAGTCAGCCCATAACGGCTTTGAGCGATAGACTGCATCGTTTCTTTGAACTCATCACCGTACTGGTTCATAAACTGCTGCGCGGCTCCACCACCAGCTTCTGCGGCAGAGGATAGCGCTGCTGCATAGAACGCGCCGCGTTCCTCAATGCTCATCCCTTTAGCGGCTTCCGATAGATCAGATTTACCAGTTAACCACTCCTTCGCTGCATCATAGCCGCTTGCAGCAGCTCCCATGACGTTGC
>NZ_JAWOVC010000526.1:0-610 GCF_033339735.1 Vibrio sp. 2033 | reverse complement strand
CTCCTGTAGTAACGAAACTGAGTCATGGGAATCTCAATGTAACGGCCGTGATTGTTCAGATGTTGAAGGTCAATCCGATAGCGTACGTTGGATGTCTAGCGTCTGGGGAAACTCGTCGCCTTCTTCTTATCTTTGCTCTTCTATTGGTGGCGGTTGTGGTGCCGCCATTGATCGTTCTAGCTCTTGGTGCGGTGAGTCTGGTTGGTGCTACGCGAGTTACACGGTTATCGGCCCTGAGTGCAACGTGCCTAGCGGTCCATCTTTCTGTTCGGACCCCGAGTGTAAAAACTATAAAGACCCAGATTCAGATGAAAAACCAGATACAGACCCAACCCATGACCCAGACGACCCAACAGGCGGCGACATCGAAGACCCTAGCGTTTTACCAGATTCAGACAATGATGTTGTCGTTCCTGACCCTCCAACAGATGAACCTGATGTTGAAGACCCTCCAACAGATGAATCAACAGATACGGCAGTTGTTAACGCAATAACGGGAATGAACAAGGACGTTAATAAGGCGCTGAATGATATGAACATCGATATCAATCAGGCTAGTGCTGACGTTCAAAACCAAATTATCGCGCTCAATGCTTCGGTCGTGACCAAT
>NZ_JAWOVC010000525.1:0-610 GCF_033339735.1 Vibrio sp. 2033 | reverse complement strand
CTTGCTCTTGTGCCTCTTGATAAACTGCCAACTCTTCTGGGGTGATGTAAAATGGTGAATATGCCAAGGGTTACTCCTTGGTTGTTGTTAGTTCAGATTTAGATTTTTCAATCTCAGATTCCGTTTGCCACTTGCCGTTGTAAAGGTATTCACGTTCTGGGAGCGGGGCTTTTGAAGCTCTTAAATCAAATACCTCATCGGTTTGATATTCTTTATAACAAACTGGCGTGCCAAACAGTCTAGCCTCTGGCTTAGCTTCAAATAGCTTTTTGTGGTCGGCGACTTCCGTACAGTCAAGCTTATATTCTGTAGCTAGCTGATTGACCATAGACTCTAAGTCAGACACGGTTTTGAAAAATACGTAATAGTGGAATCGGTTGTGTAAGCGTGAAATCTTAGTATGTTCTATATTAATATATTCGCATGTGTCATGCTTAAAAAAGAACTTAATTACTTTTCTTTTCTTATTGTAATCAGCAAAGAGCCAGTCTTCACGTTCTCCGACCCTCACTTCTGTTGGTTCATCTGGTTGGCGTTTAAGCATTTTAAAGGAGACTAATATAAAAGCACCAGCGCCTGCTAACGCCATCGGGCCAACCATCGCTACCAT
>NZ_JAWOVC010000524.1:0-611 GCF_033339735.1 Vibrio sp. 2033 | reverse complement strand
CAGATCGGCTTTGACCACGCCTTCTACATGCAGCTTGACGCTATGATCAGGGTGAATATTGTAACGAACTTGATAACCGTTATCGCCCGTTACTTCTGAGCCCGACACAGCTTGAGTTAAGCTCGGATCCGTTCCATCTACGCTAACGCTGACATTAGACCACCCCTCAAAGGCACGAACGGGCAAGGCAGAACCCGCTTTTTCAGTACGAATGGTTTTCCACAAATCCGCAATCAATACGTCAGTTGCATAGCCGCTGCCAGTGTTTTTCACCTCGATGTCGTAACCAATAATGTCGCCCGGATGGTAGATAGCTGCTGGATCGGTAGTGATTTTCGTGACGGCCAAATTGCCCGGTTCAGGAACGACCACTTTTTCGCGTAAGTTATACGTCACATAGCGCGAGCCACTGCTTAACTTCCCTTGCAACTGGTTGGTAAACTCGCCAACCGCGTCGTCACGCACGTGCCCTACCACCTCAATGAGAACCTCGGTATAGGTGTCATCTGGCGCTTTGCCACCCATCTGAATGGTGGTGTCGATGTCGGTATTATCCGCAATGAGATTTAAATTGTTGATGTCGGTGTACGCCGGGTTACCGTCAGAGATAA
>NZ_JAWOVC010000523.1:0-611 GCF_033339735.1 Vibrio sp. 2033 | reverse complement strand
AGAGCACATGAATGCGCCTCTTGAGATCGCCAGTGACATGAACATTGACGAGATGGGCAACAACACGGTGTTTTCTCTGCTGAAAGCGCTCGCGACCACTACACCAACGCTGTTAACTCAGGCGATGATTGTGCTGTTTATGGTGTATTTCATGCTTAATCATGGTCGAAGTCTGTTTCGTAAATCGGTATCGCGTTTGCGTGGTTTTTCGAAACAACGTCAGGCGGTGGAGTTGGTGCAGGCTCTGCAGAAAGATCTATCGCGCTACATCGGCACCATTACTTTGGTCAATGCGGGTTTAGGCTTGTGTGTAGGGTTGGTGTTTTTTGTCCTCGGCCTTGAAGACCCATTTCTATGGGGGGCGTTTGCGGGGGTAATGAATTTCGCGCCGTATTTGGGACCAGTGATGTCGATGGTGAGCTTTGGTTTTGTTGCGTATCTGCAGTTAGATTCGGTCAGTTTTATGCTGACAGTGGTGTCGATATATCTGTTGCTGAATTTAATCGAGAGTCAGTTTGTCACCCCAACTTTGCTAGGGAGGCGGTTTAACCTCAACCCGTTAGTCATCTTTATGTGGCTGGTCTTTTGGGGTTGGTTGTGGGGCGGAATGG
>NZ_JAWOVC010000522.1:0-612 GCF_033339735.1 Vibrio sp. 2033 | reverse complement strand
TGTTCGTAGCGTTCGTTTTTATGAAATAGACGCTGACGCCAAACTAGATTCTCCGTAACATCCAATTCAATCCAGTGACAGCGGCCGTTATCCAAACGGTAAAAACGGGTATCGAGTCCAGCTCCAACATTGATGATCCAAGCGTCCGGATTTTGCTGCAAAAACTGCGTTACCTGTTGGTCGCACAGTTGAGTCAACGTCACGTGTAGCAGCTGCTTTTGCGCGACATCACCACTTAAACAATCAGGTGCCATCTTGCAGCTTAGACAAGCTTTCGCTGCAATGGGGTCATACACCAAACCATTGTCGACCATGCTTTCACGACTGCGTAATAGCAAAGGCTTCAATAGATGATTAGGAACTTGATGTTTTGACTTAGACATGGGCATTTCCTGCGCCAGTGAGAAAGAATGGACACTGGAAAATATGATAATGAATATCAATTACATTATCAAGCACAGAGAGAGCCGACAAGAATATGAGAAATAAACTGCGAGCAGGAAATCAAAGCGGATGAGAAAAAAAGAGCTAAGACAAATAGGCAACAGCCCAGCGAAGCTGGACTGTTGCGATAAACTTACATCCAATCGGTATTGCGAATAATACCAACGG
>NZ_JAWOVC010000521.1:0-614 GCF_033339735.1 Vibrio sp. 2033 | reverse complement strand
AGAGCTCAGCGCCACCATGCTTCTGCGTATTTCTTTAGAGGAAGCATCGGTAAAAATCAGTCGTTTTGGTGTCAACGACGACGCTCAAGATATGGATATTCCGGTTTGGGCGGGGGTACTGCCATATCGAACCGTCGTGGGGCCTCTTGAACCATGTTCGGATTTGTATGAAGGCATCGAAGAACCCGATTACAGCAACGCCTATCCTAACCGCTGGTACGCTTCGGAGAAACTCAGCTAAGAGCTCCTGTTGCTAACGCTCTCACTAGCAACTTTCATCCAATCTCCTAAATCACCGCTGGTCCTGCCAGCGGTGCTCGTAACTTTGTATCCAAAGGCTTCAATTTCCCGTATAACAAACCATGAGCAATAGGAGAGAGTTATGTCGGGAAAGGAAAGAAACCTACCAACACACCGTATTTCTAGATTCAGCAAATTTGCCTCGCTTACAACAAGAGTTGCGGGCAATGTTATTGCTGAAGGCACCAAGCAAATCGCCAAAGGCAACCGACCGAAAGCGAAAGACCTTTTGCTCACCCCTCAAAATATTGCACGGCTGACCGATCAACTGGCGCACTTACGCGGCGCAGCGATGAAACTTGGTCAAATGCTGT
>NZ_JAWOVC010000520.1:0-614 GCF_033339735.1 Vibrio sp. 2033 | reverse complement strand
TTTGTCGCGTGCTTACCTAATTCAGACTTCTTTTCATCTTTTAGGTACAAGTTTTCGAAACAGTAGTTTGTTGCTTCAATGTAGCCTTCTACGCTACCACAATCAAAGCGCTTACCTTTGAATTTATATGCGAGAACACAACCGGCTTTTGCTTGTTTCAGCAGCGCATCCGTAATTTGGATCTCACCACCTTTACCTGGTTCTGTGTTTTCGATGAGTTCAAAAATATCAGGGGTAAGGATGTAACGACCAATGATCGCAAGATTGCTTGGCGCTGTGCCTGGTTCTGGTTTTTCTACCATGTCATCTACGCGGTAGATGTCATCTTTGATCATTTCACCAGAAATCACGCCGTATTTGTGCGTCTCATCAGCAGGTACTTCTTGTACTGCCACGATAGAACAGCGGAATTGCTTAAACAGCGCAACCATTTGAGCAAGAACGCCTTCTTCCTCGTTCACACACAAGTCATCGGCAAGTACTACAGCGAAAGGTTCATCACCAACCAGTTCACGGCCCGTTAGAATCGCGTGACCTAGACCTTTCATTTCACGTTGGCGAATGTAGGAAAAGTTCGCTGATTCAATGATCTCACGAATATCGACAAGAGATCG
>NZ_JAWOVC010000519.1:0-614 GCF_033339735.1 Vibrio sp. 2033 | reverse complement strand
CGAATATGGATGTGATGATTGACTTCCACTATAGCGACACTTGGGCCGATCCAGGAAATCAATGGAAACCCCAAGCATGGCAACAAATGAGCTTCGAAGATTTAATGGGACAAGTATGGTCTTACACTAGAGACTCGCTAAACACCTTAAAATCTGCAGGTATAACACCAAAATGGATTCAAGTCGGTAATGAAACAAACAACGGAATGCTATGGAATGAAGGAATGGCTTCAAGCAACATGCGTAACTATGCATGGTTGTTTAATAGCGGACGCAACGCAGCCAAAGAAGTATTCCCAGATGCCAAGGTCATTGTCCATTTAGCAAACTGTCACGACAATGCTAATTTCCGATGGATTCTTGATGGCTTACAATCCAACAGTGCTTGGTGGGATGTTATTGGCGCATCGTCCTATCCCAAGAATGCTACTGGCCTTACTTGGCAAGAAGCAAACAATCAATGCCTCTCTAATCTCAATGACATGGTCGAACGCTACGGAACGGAAGTGATGATCACTGAAATTGGCGTGCCTTGGGATGAGCCTCAAGCAAAGACTATCGTTGCCGATATGATCCAAAAAGTACGTAATGTTAATCAAGATAAAGGCATTGGG
>NZ_JAWOVC010000518.1:0-614 GCF_033339735.1 Vibrio sp. 2033 | reverse complement strand
CGTTTTGGCTTTAGCATCATCAGAGAGTAAGTCTTCTTGTGCCGTCCCCATTGAGATACGAGTACCGCACGCAAACTCCTTATGAAACAGTTCGCCTTGCTCGGTAAACATGGTGAATGAACTCGCTAACGAGCCGATGTCTAACAAACAGTATTTGTTTTTTTCAGGAAAACGCTCTGCGGCAAGCTTCCAGATATGACCTAGGCTTTGAGAGTGCACGTCAACCAACACAGGCTTTAAACCAGACTGTTGTAACGCTTCAACTCGGCTTTCAACCACATCTTTGCGCGTAGCGAATACTTGATAACTGTCCGTTCCACGCATCCCTTCTTCCGCACGAAGGCGTACGAAATCCAAACTCAGTTCTTCCACAGGAAAAGGAGATTGATGAGAAAAAGCTTGTACCACCGCAAACTCGATTTCGCTCTCATCAAGGCTTTGTTCGATTTGCAGTTTCTTGCTAATAACTGAGTTGTCTGGAACAGAAATTGCCACTCGCTTGGCCCCAAAAGGCAGCTCTTTTTTCATCTGCTTTAGGGTCTTTACAATTTCTTGATGATTTATAGTGTTATTTTCAGCGACAATACCTTCCTTAAGTAATATTTCTTTGTAAC
>NZ_JAWOVC010000517.1:0-615 GCF_033339735.1 Vibrio sp. 2033 | reverse complement strand
AACAAGAGAGAGTAGCTCGCGAGAAGGCGGCAAAAGAAGCGGAAGAAAAGGCAAAACGTGAACGCGAGGCGGCTCAAAAAGCTGAACAAGAACGCATTGCGAAAGAAAAAGCGGCAAAAGAAGCTGCGGAAAAAGCACGTAAAGAAAAAGAGCGCCTTGAACGTGAGCGTAAAGAGCAAGAAGCCGCACTTGATGATATTTTTGCTGGCCTAGAAAGTGAAGCGAGTGCAAACCAACAGGCTCAGGGGAAATTTGTGGCTGATGAGGTTTCCCGCTACAGTTCAATCTATATTCAGCTCATTCAAAGCCGATTGCTAAAGGATGACTACCTATTGGGAAAGGAGTGTAGAGTTAACATTAAGCTGATTCCTACGGGAACTGACATGATTGTTTCGTCAGTTAACGTGCTTTCTGGTGACTCTAGAGTATGTGCTGCTGCAAAGAGTGCAATTGCACAAGTACCAAGTTTCCCGATGTCAACCGATTCAACAGTTAACCAAAGGCTGAAGGATATTAACCTTACGGTCGCACTACAACAATAAGGGATAAGCCGTGATTAAACGTCTTTTACTAGGAATGTTTGTACTGCTAGGCAGTCTAACGAATGTAGCGCAC
>NZ_JAWOVC010000516.1:0-615 GCF_033339735.1 Vibrio sp. 2033 | reverse complement strand
CTTCCGAACGGTGACGATATCCGTATGAGCGGCTTGCGTAAGTTCGCAGCAGTGGTTCCGCTCTACACGTTGCAAGATGACGGCGAAACCCTTTACAACAACCGTACCCAAGAAACACTGCGTCCAAATATGGAAGTGGGTTACTACCAGCCAGTGGATGAAAACGGTCAGTTTGTTGGCAGCACCGTGTCTCCAGGTTTCGTGGTGAACATCGGTACGCACAACTTTGAACGTGTGTGGAAAGATGATGGCATCAAAGAACCGTTCATCAGCATCTTTATCTGGACTATTGTTTTCTCTGCGCTAACCGTAGTCTGCACATTGGTTATCGGCTTAGTGTTAGCAAGCGTTGTTCAGTGGGAAGCGTTGAAAGGTCGTTCAATCTACCGACTACTACTGATTCTGCCTTATGCGGTACCGGCGTTTATTTCTATCCTGATCTTTAAAGGTTTGTTCAACCAGAGCTTTGGTGAGATCAACATGCTTCTGGAAGGTTTGTTTGGTATCAGCCCGGCATGGTTCTCTGACCCATTCATGGCGAAAACCATGATCCTGATTGTGAACACGTGGCTAGGCTTCCCTTACATGATGATTCTATGTATGGGTCTGCTAAAA
>NZ_JAWOVC010000515.1:0-615 GCF_033339735.1 Vibrio sp. 2033 | reverse complement strand
ATGGCGAAGCTGGCTGAGTTTGACAGCATTGTTGCAATCAAAGAGTCGACTACCGACACGCGTCGTATCACTGAGCTTTACAACAAGTTCGATGATCGTTTTATCGTGTTCAGCGGTGTTGATGACATTGCGCTTGAGTCGCTGATGTTAGGAGCGACAGGCTGGATTTCTGGCTTAACCAATGCGTTCCCAGAAGAATCAGTTGCAATTTACAAGCTGGCGAGCCAAGGCCGTTATGCAGAAGCGTTAGAAATTTACCGTTGGTTCTTACCGCTGCTGCGTCTCGACACCATTCCTACGCTGGTTCAGTGCATTAAGCTTGCTGAACAAGTGTGTGGCCGTGGTTCAGAGCAAGTTCGTGCACCGCGCCAACTGCTTAAAGGTGAGGAGCGTCAACAAGTGATCCAGATGGTGGAGCACGCGCTTGCTACCCGCTTAGACCTATCAAAATACAATCTGTAATTGAGCTAGTGAGTAGGGCGCTTTGTGGCGCTCTACTTATTTTCGCTATACAAAAATGAACGGAGGGATGCCATGAGCACAGCAAACAAGGATTATGTGAGCTTTCAACATGTTAAGAAAACCTACGACGGTGCAAACTTGGTGGTTAAAGAC
>NZ_JAWOVC010000514.1:0-615 GCF_033339735.1 Vibrio sp. 2033 | reverse complement strand
CCATTTGGTTGAATGTTGGTTTGATGTCTAGCTGAATGTGTTTACGGCCAGCGTCGATGGCGAGCAATGTTGGCTTTTTAGCGACGTAAGCAACGAGCGTTGCGCGTACGCATTCAAAAGCGGTCATATTACGTTTCACTCGCTGAGCCATGGCGTTACTTAGTGGATCTAGACCACAGTAACAACCGAAAATACCAATGAATGTACCTACAAGGGCAGCGGCTACGTGATAGCCAATGAGCGCAATAGAACCATCTATGGCTTGCATAGTGATGATGATGCCACCAACTGCGGCAAGAATACCGAAACCAGGGAGTGCTTCTGCGGTACGCTGTAATGAGCGTGAAGGCAGCAGCAGCTCGTTCTGGATAGCTTCGATTTCTTGTTCCAACAGTCCCTCTAATTCATGAGGCGACATTTGTCCCATCGCCATTAAACGTAAATTATCAGTAATGAACGAAATCAGACGATGATCCTCAGAAACTTGCGGGAACATCAGGAAGATAGAGCTTTGTTCTGGTGCTTCGATGTGAGAATCCAAAAACTTGAAACCACGGCTACGCGCTGTTTCTAGCAGGTTGTTTAATAGCGCCATCAGCTCCATGTAGTACTCGT
>NZ_JAWOVC010000513.1:0-615 GCF_033339735.1 Vibrio sp. 2033 | reverse complement strand
ACACCCGCTAAGATCATGATGTTGGCTGGTCTGATCAACGGCATGCTCGATCCACTACTGATTTTCGGTTACGGCCCCTTCCCAGAACTTGGCATTCAAGGCGCAGCTATAGCGAGTGCCTTTAGTTGGCTAGGCGCTTTGTGCGGCTCTTTCTATGTGTTGGTGAAACGCGAAAAACTGCTCGCACAACCTCAATGGGCCTCATTGAAACAAGATTGGCAACAGACGTTAAAAATTGGCACCCCTGCAGCGCTATCCAATGCGATGAATCCGTTGTCGGGCGCGATTTTGATGATGCTGCTATCTAGCCACGGCACGGCAGCGGTGGCAGCTTATGGCGCTGCGCAGCGTATTGAGTCGATTCTGATCTTAGTGTTGATGTCGCTGACCTCCGCACTCACGCCATTTATGGCGCAGAACTTAGGGGCAAAAAATCCTCAGCGCGCTTTCTCTGGTTTGTTTCTCAGCATGCGTTTTGCTGTGGTGTTCCAAGGTTTTATCTTCTTGATGATGGTGCCATTGAGCATTCCTTTAGCGGCGTTATTTTCACAAGAAGAAACAGTAAAGAATCTACTTTGGCACTATCTACTCGTGGTTCCATTTAGCTATGGTTTC
>NZ_JAWOVC010000512.1:0-615 GCF_033339735.1 Vibrio sp. 2033 | reverse complement strand
GACAGACTGGCATTTATTACGTAAATGCCCTATTCCTGTACTTTTGATCAAGAACTCGGATTGGCCGGAGCAAGCTAATATTCTCGCTTCTGTACACGTGGGGTCAGAAAACCCAACTCACATTGATTTGAACGACGCGATGGGTGAACGCCTCAAAGAGATGTCAAACCGTCTCGATGCTGAACCGTATCTCGTCAACGCTTATCCTGTTACACCGGCTAACATTACGATTGAGTTGCCTGAATTTGACCCAACGACCTACACGGATGCGGTTCGTGGCCACCATCTCACCGCAATGAAAGCATTGAGACAAAAACATGGCATCGACGAAGAACAAACCATCGTAGAACAAGGTTTACCAGAAGACGTCATTCCTGCAGCCGCGGAGCGATTAAATGCAGCAATGGTGATTTTGGGTACGACTGGTCGTACGGGTCTTTCAGCGGTCTTTATCGGTAACACGGCAGAGCATGTGATCGATAAGATTAACTGTGATGTACTGGCCTTAAAACCAAAAGGTTATATCAGCCCTCTCGATCCAAATACCGCAACGTAGAGCAAATAATCAAATATAAAAACGCCCCTCTTTTGGGGCGTTTTATTTTCGGTTTCAGC
>NZ_JAWOVC010000511.1:0-615 GCF_033339735.1 Vibrio sp. 2033 | reverse complement strand
GGGTTGCTAATTTATTTTTAATTGATAATAATTATCATTATCTAATTAATTGAGGCAGATATGAAACGCAGAAAGGACATATTCAACGCCTTCTTCAAAGCGCAAGATCGCTTCCAACTTGCCGCGCCAAGTGGCTTTGAGCCCGACGTCATTCATGACTATATTCATTGGGGTATGGTGTTGTCATCCAGCTATGAGCATGAAGCAGAAGATGAAAACTTACTCTTGTGCGAACTGTTTTTGCGCCAAGTGTATTTCCACCTTCTCGAAGCGATTCAAGACCCAACTCGCACTCGTACATTTCGCCGAGTCTGCCTTGATTCGGTTCACACCCCCTTATTCTGCCTCAAACGTTACTACTATCAGTTTGAACATGGCGACGTAAAGTTTCTCCAATTACAACAACAATTACGCCTCATTCAGACTTCTCTTGATTAAACGAAAGGAACCCTACTATGACCACCGAATTTCGTATTGAAACCGACAGCATGGGCGAAGTAAAAGTCCCGGCGAATGCCTTGTATCAAGCGCAAACTCAGCGCGCTATCGATAACTTCGCATTCAGCCAGCACACCATGCCAAGCAGTTTCATCCAAGCTTTAGCCCACATCAAAC
>NZ_JAWOVC010000510.1:0-615 GCF_033339735.1 Vibrio sp. 2033 | reverse complement strand
GAAGAGCAGATGATGGTCGTTGAAGAAGCGCAAGAACGCGTGATGATGGTGGAAGAGCAAGCAACCGTTGCAGAAGAAGAGGTGGACAGCCTCAAGACGCAACTGGCTGACTACCAACAAGCACTAGACGTTCAGCAAACTCGTGCTCTTCAATACCAACAAGCGGTTCAGGCACTTGAGAAAGCGAAACAACTACTTGGTGATGACTGCCTGACGGCAGAGTCCGCGCAAGCACTTGTTTCTGAGCTTAAGAACAAAGAATCAGAAAGCACTAACGCGCTGCTATCGGTTAAGCACAAGTTGGATATGTCTTCTGCAGCAGCAGAGCAATTTGAAACTGCGCTGAAGCTCGTACAAAGTATCGTTGGGCAAGTCGAACGTAAAGATGCGGCTGAACAAGCGAAAATCGTCATTACGAAAGCGCGTGAATCTCAGCAAATCGCACAAAACGAACAACAATGGCGTGCTCAACATCGCGACCTCGAACGTAGCTTAAACCAACAGCGTCAAGCTCGTGAATTGGTCAAGGAATATCAAAAACAGTTCCATGTTGAGCTGACTGACGAAATCACGTTTGAACAAGAACGCGAACGTCATGCGATGCAAATCGAAACG
>NZ_JAWOVC010000509.1:0-616 GCF_033339735.1 Vibrio sp. 2033 | reverse complement strand
CAACTCATTGTTTTTATTTAATAAATATAATCTCCCAGCCAAAAATGAGCAAAAACTCGCTCATTTACCCGCAAACCAATAAGCAAGATATTGCCGACAATAGAATGAGACTAAGCGGTACAACCTCGCAAAACGTTAATGAATTGTGATCGATACAAAAGATTTGCCCTTTTTAGCCATGAGCAAGTTTTTGCCGATAACAAACAAGCATTCAACTCTGTCGCGGAGTGTCCCAACGCAACATCTCTTAGCGAAATAGGTCTAAAAACGTATCGAGTTCATATCAAGTCGAGCACCACCATAAATTAGCGTTCACTTATTGAGCAATACAGCTTAGATAAAAACTACAAATGATGAACAAAATTCCAACAAACACGGGCATGTTAACGGACTGAAAAGTTATTTATTCCATTTTAAGATTTAAATTCCAGTTTAAACCACTAACTTAAAGATAAAGATTAACCATATCGACTTATTTTCTCCTTTGGGGTTGTGCCGATCCCCATAAGTTCGTTAGGGTAAATGAACACCAAGGCAAACGTATTCCTTGGTATTTTTTCGTCATTAAGGATCTCTCATGTCAGCAACTGCGCAATCACAATTCGCATTAAAACGC
>NZ_JAWOVC010000508.1:0-616 GCF_033339735.1 Vibrio sp. 2033 | reverse complement strand
TTCTGGCTCAGCTTTCTCCACGAACGTATGAAAGCCTGGCGCCACTAATGTTTGTTGCCGGTGTAGTTTTACTATTTGGCGTACTGTTCTTTGGAGAGGCCTCGAAAGGTGCGCAACGCTGGCTCAACCTAGGCTTTGTTCGATTCCAACCGTCCGAATTACTCAAACTTGCGGTACCGTTGATGGTTGCGCGCTATATCGGCCGCCAACCATTACCACCAACATTCCGAACGCTGATTGTTGCGCTAATCATGGTGTGCTTACCAACGATTCTTATCGCGAAACAACCAGATTTGGGAACGTCGATTCTGATTGCGGCTTCAGGTATTTTCGTTATTTTCCTAGCAGGCATCAGTTGGAAGATCATCGCTGCTGCTGCCATTGCCTTGGGTGGCTTCATACCAATTTTGTGGTTCTTCTTGATGCGCGAGTACTAAAAGGTTCGCGTTCGTACTCTGTTCAATCCAGAATCAGACCCACTTGGAGCGGGTTACCACATTATCCAAAGTAAAATTGCGATTGGTTCTGGCGGTATTTCCGGTAAAGGTTGGTTGCACGGTACGCAGTCACAACTGGAATTTCTTCCTGAACGACACACTGACTTTATCTTTGCAGT
>NZ_JAWOVC010000507.1:0-616 GCF_033339735.1 Vibrio sp. 2033 | reverse complement strand
ATATCCAGTCTTTGTATTTCAGGTAACTCAACCGCCATTTGCGAAATACGAACTAAGAATTTTGACAGCTCAGTGATATCGAGCGCATCTTTGTGTTTCTGAAGACGGATCTTCCCGGACTTTAATGCAACCACGACTAAATAGCGTGCAAGCGTCATATTCAAAGGAGGCAGGGCGGCCACCGCATCTTGAGCGATGTTCCATTCAGATCCACCTTGACCAAGTAAACTGACAGGCCCAAATCCCTTGTCAACCGCGATACTGATTCGCAACTCTTCCGCGCTGCCAAGCTTCGCCATGCCTTGAACTAGCAGGCCGTGTACGTTTGCAGATGGGTAACTGAATTTGACGGTATCTAAAATCGATTGTGCAGCGTTAGAAACTTCTCGACTATTTCTCAAATTAAGCGCCACGCCGTGTACGTCTGATTTGTGAGGAATATCAGGAGAGCGAAGCTTCACGGCGACCGGGTATCCAATATTTTCTGCCATGTGAACAGCTTCGATTTCATCCGATGCTATCCAAGTAGGCAAAACATTAAAGCCAAAGAGCTTAAATAGTGGGCTAGTTTGGTGTGTATCCAGTACAACTGTGTTTTTATCCAGTAGTCGTTCAT
>NZ_JAWOVC010000506.1:0-616 GCF_033339735.1 Vibrio sp. 2033 | reverse complement strand
AAGGCAGCCGACTACTTACATGTCGCACGTTTGCATTCCCTCGCGATGAGATATACATATCCGGCGCGATCAAACAAACAAGCATAGAAAGCGAGAATGAAATAAACGCGGATGAAAACTCCATCTCTCCTTGAATGTAGGAGTAGCCAATAAACGCCAAACAAAAAACCAAGGGTATAATTTTCAATAGATAATAGGCTTGAGCAATAAACTCGCTATGAATACCTGCTCTAACCAAATTATTTTTTGTTTCTTCTTTATTAAAAGATAATCGAGAAAGATATAACGATAATTTGTCAACAAAAGGCGTTTTTTCTTGGATTGAGTCAATAATCTTTTTCGTTGAAATGTTTGCTTTGGTTTTATCAAACACCTTTAACGAGTAATACGCGGCAGATAACGAGATAATTAAACCGAGCGCTAAGAAGATTAACTTAATATCAACCATTACCTAACTCCTCTTAATATCATGTAGATAAAGAAGAACCCAATAGCTTCACTAACCAAGACGTAATAAAAGATGGGTTTTCCCCCTTCTTCAAACATTACGAAGTTATAGTTTTCCGGGCTGGTCACTTTCAAAATCATGATAAAGATAACTGGCAACGCCGCGATG
>NZ_JAWOVC010000505.1:0-617 GCF_033339735.1 Vibrio sp. 2033 | reverse complement strand
GAAGTACTTCTGCTCCACGATTTACTGGTGGAAACCCTAGCCGTTCCAGAGGCAAAGCAGTGGCTGTTGAATACGCAGATTTCTGACTTCCGCTACGGGCCAACCTTCGCTCGCGATTTACGCCAATATCTTTTGGAAATGGACGACGAACACCTCGCGACTATTTTGCTTGGCGGCTTAGCCTATTCTGAGTTACCTATTCAATCTTCTTCGATGCTACCGAAGATGAAGCGCCCACTGGATTTCGTGATCGAACCACTACCAAACCATCTATTCACCCGCGACACCTCATGCTGGGTATATGGCGGTGTATCACTCAACCCAATGATGATGCCTGCGCGCCAACGTGAAACAAACCATTTACGCGCTATCTATCGCTGGCACCCGATCTTTGCAGGCCAAGACTTCATTAAATATTTTGGTGATGATGATCTGCATTACGACAACGCAAACGTTGAAGGCGGAGACGTACTGGTGATCGGTAAAGGCGCGGTATTGATTGGCATGTCTGAGCGCACCACGCCACAAGGGGTAGAAAACCTCGCGGCGAGCCTGTTTAAGTCCGGTCAAGCAAAAGAGGTGATCGCCATCGATCTGCCGAAGCACCGCTCTTGCAT
>NZ_JAWOVC010000504.1:0-617 GCF_033339735.1 Vibrio sp. 2033 | reverse complement strand
TGGAACGGGTGAGTAGCGTTGCTTTACACGTATTGAGTGCGGTGACCGTTGCAGCATTAAGGCGAGCCGCTTCAATACGCATTGGTTGCGGTGCAAGGTTCGTGACTGGGTGGAAAAGCTTGGCTTTGGCATCGAGATAATTAGCAAGCGCAAGAAACACGTTCGCGAGGCTTAATTGCACCGGCTGCAACGGCCAGAACATTTGCCAGATCATCGACATAAAGTAATACCAAGCGGCACCAGTTAGCAGTAACAACGGCGGGAACCAAATGTTCGTGCTTTCGTGCGCGCCGAGCATGGTGTAAATGGCGATCAGCAACGAACCAAATGCGATACTGGCATACTTTGGCCCAATTGCGCCAAGCATGATAAAGCCAAACGTGGAAATAAACAGACCCGTGGCAAACAGCCAAGGGGTGTGAAACAGTATTTCAATAGAGAAGGCCGCAACCGCGAAACAGATAAACGTGAGAATCAGAGCTTTGATTCGTCCCATAAAGCTGTCATCACTTTCCGCTAGTGCAGCGGCAATCACACCTAGTATGAGAGGTGTGATCAAGGTGTTTTGTCCGAAGTACCAAGCAGGAATAACGACACCCAACAGGGTGATCAATATA
>NZ_JAWOVC010000503.1:0-617 GCF_033339735.1 Vibrio sp. 2033 | reverse complement strand
GCTACCGGATGAAAACTTTGCCAGAGAACTGATGCAGCTTTTTACGTTAGGACTTTACGAGCTAAACCTTGATGGCAGTGTAAAACGTGATCCTAAAACCGGAAAACCGCTGCCGACCTACTCTCAAACTGATATCCAAGAACTGGCCCGTGCGCTAACTGGTTGGAAAAATTCAGACACGGCATTTGTTGAACCCATGCGCGTGATAAACAGCCGACATGACACCAACGAAAAAACCGTGTTGGGAACAACCATTCCTGCGGGTTTGACCGCCCAAGAAGAGCTCTCACAAGTGCTGGATATATTGATGTCTCATCCTAACATTGCGCCATTTGTGTCGAAGTTTTTGATTCAACGATTCGTCTCTTCTAACCCAAGTCCGGAGTACGTTGCGCGAGTTGCTCGCGTATTCAACAACAACGGAAAAGGGGTAAAAGGTGATTTAAGCGCAGTGATCCGCGCGGTTTTACTTGATAACGAAGCCATGGGGTTAACCAACACGCCGCCAATGAAAGTGAAAGAGCCCATTTTGGTGCTCACCAACTTCCACCGAGCCGCAGGCTTTACACTTACCGCTGCGCGCTATGACGGAGCAACAACAGTGATGAACACCGCAG
>NZ_JAWOVC010000502.1:0-618 GCF_033339735.1 Vibrio sp. 2033 | reverse complement strand
ACTACGTGGTAGGTCCGGGCATGGCGATGCCACACGCTCGCCCTGAAGATGGCGTTAACCGTTTGTCACTGGCGATCACGGTGATCCAAAACGGCGTCAACTTTAACTCTGAAGAAAATGACCCAGTAAAAATGCTGGTCACGCTAGCGGCAACGGACAGTAATAGCCACGTTGATGCGATTTCGAAACTGGCGGAATTGTTTATGAATGAAGAGCACGTAGAGGCCATCTGCAACGCTCAAAGCAAAGAAGATGTTCTTGCGATCATCGATAAATACTGAGTTTTACTCCTGACATACCCCATTCACAAATGGGTATACCCCCTATAAAAAAGAAAAGGTCTGAATTATGAAAATTATGGTTGTTTGCGGTCACGGTCTTGGTACTAGCCTAATGATGGAAATGAGCATCAAAGGCATCGTGAAAGAATTGAATGTAAACGCAGAAGTGGATCATATCGATCTAGGCTCTGCAAAAGGTACGGATTGTGACATCTTCATCGGTACTAACGACATCGTTGAACAGTTGAACGCACTTGGCGTTGAACCTCGCATCGTTGCGCTTGATAACATTGTCGACAAAGTTTCAATGAAAGAGCGTCTATCTGTAGCACTTCAA
>NZ_JAWOVC010000501.1:0-618 GCF_033339735.1 Vibrio sp. 2033 | reverse complement strand
AGTTTTGGCTCACATGACCCGCGCCAGCGGCGAAGATCAACGGGAAAATCCCCAAGATAAACGACCAAGATGTCATGTTCACCGCACGGAAACGTAGCGTACCGCCTTTTACGGCTGCGTCATCGATGGCAACGTCTTTCTCTTCACGCTCTTGCTTCGCGAACTCCACAATCAAAATGGCGTTCTTCGCAGCCAAGGCTATAAGGAGAACGAGACCAATCTGAGCGTACAAGTTTAATGGTGTGCCCGTTAAGTTCAGCGCGAGGAAAGAGCCTAGCGTTGCAACAGGTACCACCAAAATGATCGCCAGAGGAATACTCCAACTTTCGTACTGCGCCACCATGAACAAGTAAATGAAGATCAACGCCAACGCAAATGCGTAAATGGCTTGGTTACCAGCAAGCACTTCTTGGTACGCCATGCCCGTCCATTCGTAGGTATAGCCCTGTGGTAGAACTTCTGCAGCAACACGTTCCATCGCTGCAATTGCATCACCACTTGAGTAACCCGGAGCAGGCTGGCCTTGAATGATGGCGCTACGGTACATGTTGTATCGCCATGCCACATCAGGTTCGAATACTTGCTCGTAGCTGACTAGCGTGCTTAGTGGCACCATTT
>NZ_JAWOVC010000500.1:0-618 GCF_033339735.1 Vibrio sp. 2033 | reverse complement strand
GAAGTTCAAAAATTGTTTGTTCGTCATTTACAACCAATGGATGGCGCTAAAAGACTGATCCAATTCCTCGACTCTCACAATATTGAATACTGCTTCGCGTCAAATGGTCCCAAAGATAAAATTGAATACGCACTTGAGTTAACCGGTCTGCTTGATGCATTCAAAGGAAAAGTATTCTCTGCGTTTGAAGCAAATAGTTGGAAACCTGAACCTGATTTGATCATGTACAGCGCGATGAGCATGGGCTTTTTGCCTAGTGATTGTTTGTATATCGATGATACACCCAAAGGTGTAGAAGCAGGGTTGAATGCCGGAATTAAGACGGTCCAGCTATTTAATGGTGAGGCAATTAACCGAGTCGACGATGACCGAGTTATTCGCATTCAACATTTGGATGAATTAAAAGAGCAGCTCATGGGCTGCTCTGTTTAACCGTTTAATGACGAGAATGACTTAGGTTATGAATTTGTTTAATTTTTGACTGTAAATATGGAGCTTGGTAAAGGCATTGAATGGATGAGAAATTTTTCGTGTGGAATCCACAAGCAGCACACGTGAATTTTTCACCGTTTGATGAGATTAAGTATTCATCACATTGGCAAATAGGGCAGTTTAGGT
>NZ_JAWOVC010000499.1:0-618 GCF_033339735.1 Vibrio sp. 2033 | reverse complement strand
CCGTTTTCTGAGACGACCCCTTGTAGGATTGGCTGTATCTGGGGACACTATAACCGTCAAAGAAGCCGGTTTGGTGTTGGTCATTGGGGTTATCCTGTGGATCTATGGTATAATCTTAACCAAGGTCAGCAATTCCTAAGGGGGTCAAATGGACGCTTTCACATTAGGCATGTTGGGGTTGCTCATTTTTTTCACTGTCGTCACTGGCGGCAGTCTGTATCTCTACCATGAGAAACAGAAGGAAAAAAAGCATCACAACGCCTAAAGAGTAACTGCGACAATGAACGTAAAGGCCAGCAATAGCTGGCCTTTTTTTATACTTGCAGTTTGAGGTGTTACATGTCACGATAAGGTAAGTGTGACATGTAACGGAAAAGGTGATTTTTTGAAAGTATCCAATGAAGATGCTCAGGCTACGGCGATCTATCTCCTCAGAGCTGCTTCGCGCCCAGCTTTCTGGCGTGACGTCCCATTCGATAAGAAACTTGAAGCCGTGGACAGCCTGAACAGCATAGGGCGATCACCATCAGAACTCACTGAATGGATTAATAAATACCTGACAGCAGAGCAAATCAATAAACTCGGGACATCAATTAGGCAACGTCGCAGAAGGGGATA
>NZ_JAWOVC010000498.1:0-618 GCF_033339735.1 Vibrio sp. 2033 | reverse complement strand
AATTGAGATAAATAGGCGCTTTCAAGTAAGTAATGATCTGATTTATGAGCGAGTGCATCAAGAGGAGGACAAATGTCCTCCTTTTTGTTTGTTGCTGCACCCTAATATGGGCGTATTCCAAACAAAATAATAAAGGACATCACCATGGACCTATTCGCCTTACTCGATATCAACAATACCCTCGTTACCATTCCGATTGGAGACGGCTACGCAATGAGCTGGATCGAAGCATTCGGAACCGTCTTTGGTCTGCTTTGCATTTGGTTTGCGAGCCAAGAGAAGACCATCAACTACGTATTCGGCTTACTGAATGTCACGCTTTTTGCTGTTATCTTTTTCCAAATTCAGTTGTACGGATTGTTACTTCTTCAACTGTTTTTCTTCTGCGCCAACATTTACGGTTGGTACGCATGGACTCGACCAAATGCACAAGGTGAAACGTTGGAAGTTCGTTGGCTTAGCAAGCAAAAGCTGATGGCGACTGCGGTTGTTTGTGTGGTCTCGATTGCATTGTTGACCATCTACATTGACCCATTCTTCTTCGCGCTAGCAAACATTGCTGTTGATAGCCTAAACATTTTCGGTGCAGGCCTGTCTGAGCCAGTACTTGAGCCCGAT
>NZ_JAWOVC010000497.1:0-619 GCF_033339735.1 Vibrio sp. 2033 | reverse complement strand
TTGCAGGAATACTGCCGTGGAAACCAAACGATGTGAAAATCACTGGAATCGCCGCAACAATAAGTCCCTGTTCGATAGGCATGCTTAGCAAGTATGACTCGGTAACGTTTGGCGCTAAAAATGACAGTACCGCAACCATTGCGACTAGCTTTAACGCAAACAACACACGGTTTACTTTATCAACTGTTCCTGTACCAATAGTCACCACTAAAGTAACGATCAGAGTGAAAATCACTGTCGCTGTCGGGCCAGAAATGTCTAACTCAAACCACTGAGATAAGCGGTCACCAAATTGGGCACCGCCACCAGCGATGTATGCCGCACACAATGAGTAGAACAAAAATAGCATCGCAAAACTGGCAACCCACTTACCTTTTTGACCAAGGATTTGTTTCGCCAAGGTATGAAGTGTTGCACTACTTTCAGCGTATTGGTGAAGTTCAAGCATCAGTAACGCAGTAAAGGCCATTAACGCCCACAAACTCAACATGATGATCAGTGATGTGGTAAAACCAATGCCAGCGGAGGCAAGAGGAAGAGCTAGCATACCAGCCCCAATTGTAGTACCAGCAATAATTAGGGTACTACCAAACACTTTAGAACGACTCATTGTATATTT
>NZ_JAWOVC010000496.1:0-619 GCF_033339735.1 Vibrio sp. 2033 | reverse complement strand
GCTACCGCAAGCAGCAAGTTAGATAGCACCAGCACTGCAATCAGAAACCGTTGCCATCGGTTTTCTAATTGCGTGCCTTGCCATGATTTTAAAAACACGTCGAACTTCACGGCAGATAGCTCCTGATAAATGGGTTAGGGATCGTCTTGGCTTTGGTTGGCAACAGTCCGGCCCAGTAGATGGCGTGAAGAATAAAACCATCTGGGCGACCATCACGAAAACGCCGATAGAGTTTGGTTGTCACCAACCCCAACAGACATAAAACCAAGGCATTACCGGTAAAAATGCCGATCACTAGCCCCAACAGAATGGGAGCCATCTCATCGGCACTCCAAAGCAGGAAGTGCGGCGGGTCATCGATATAGGATGGAATATTTACAGGTTCCATAGTCACTCCTCGTTGTTTGAATTGAGAAGTGAAGAATGCCTCGGGATTGGCAGGTTCAGTGGTCAGCTAGATGCCGAATTCTTGAAGGTTTTGAGGGTTCTACTCAGACAAGACGGTTAAGTTCTAGACAAATAGCACAACCGGAGTAATCATTTATGATAACCTAAGTTAAGGATACCCATGAGCTGGAAGATCGACTTTTACGATGATGTTGAGGATCAGATCCTCGAT
>NZ_JAWOVC010000495.1:0-619 GCF_033339735.1 Vibrio sp. 2033 | reverse complement strand
CGGTTCAGTACCCAGACTTGCACAACTTACACGGCCACAATTTAATTACCACCGATGGCACAACGTTGCTTGGCGCGGACAACAAAGCGGGCATCGCAGAAATTTTGTCTGCGATCGCGATGTTGATTGAGAATCCAGACATTCCTCATGGTGACATTTGTATCGGTTTTACGCCGGATGAAGAAATCGGTCGTGGTGCGGATTTGTTTGATGTTGAGAAGTTTGGCGCGAAATGGGCATACACTATCGATGGTGGCCCGCAAGGCGAACTTGAATATGAGAACTTCAATGCGGCAAGCGCCGATGTGATTTTCCATGGCGTAAGCGTTCATCCAGGTACGGCTAAAGGCAAAATGGTCAATGCGATGAATTTAGCGGCGCAATTCCAAGTTAAAATGCCAGCAGACCAAACCCCTGAAACTACCGAAGGGTATGAGGGTTTCTTCCATCTGAAATCGGGAGAACTGGGTATCGCCCGCAGTGAGCTTGGTTACATCATTCGCGATTTTGACCGTGAAGGGTTAGAAGAGCGTAAGGCGCTGATGCAAAAACTTGTCGATGAAATGAACGCAGGTCTGAAACACGGTTCTGTCGAACTTAAGATTACCGACAGTTACTA
>NZ_JAWOVC010000494.1:0-619 GCF_033339735.1 Vibrio sp. 2033 | reverse complement strand
GGCGAGCATCTTATCTGGAATCTGCTTATTGCCTTGCTATTGGGTGCGATTATCGGGACACAGCGCGGCTGGGTGATGCGAAATAGTGTTGAAGGTAGTCGTGTTGCTGGTATTCGTACGTTCTCTCTCGTCGGGTTACTTGGTGGTCTTGTCGCGATTCTTGCGGATCTCTATTCTCCTTTATTGCTTGGTTTTGCCTTGATTGCGTTGGTGATATTGGCGTGTATCGCGTTTGTCATGCAGCAGAAGAAGAGTCGCGATATCAGTATTACTGGCGTGGTTAGCTTGTTGGTGACGTTTGTGTTGGGCAGTTTAGCTGTGTCGGGAGAAGCGGTGCTTGCGGCATCTGCAGCTGTGATTACCGCAGTGGTGCTCGACAACAAACGAGAACTTCACCAAGCGTTGCAAAAATTACAGGAATACGAGCTAGATGCAGCGCTCCGGTTGCTGATTATCTCCATCGTGTTATTGCCGCTTCTTCCAAATCAATCCTATGGCCCTTGGAACGCTCTTAACCCTTACGAAATTTGGTGGATGGTCGTATTGATTGCCAGTATTTCGTTTGTGGGCTATTTCGCAATCACAATCGGTGGGGCGAAACGTGGCATATTGTTCACCT
>NZ_JAWOVC010000493.1:0-619 GCF_033339735.1 Vibrio sp. 2033 | reverse complement strand
GGTCGGCAACAAAGTGTGCATCGGCAACCACATGTGGGCGAACGGTTTTTAGCAGCACAGACTGTAAGCGCGCAGCTTTTTTATTGTTCAAATGCCAGGCATCATGTTCGGTGTGAATGATGACAGGAACGCCAGCCAAACGTGAGGCAATGCCACCGTAAAGCAAAGGACCAATATGATGTGTGTGTACAACATCTGGCTTAATGCCTTTGATCATCGCCGTAAGTGTGCCTAAGGTTTTAACGCTGAATCCCGGCTGTTTATTGAGAAAATGAAGCTGGCTTTTGTATTCGGTCAACTTAGCCCATTTCGCTAAGGATTGGGATTTGGCGCCTTCTAAGCTCACCACAAACACATCGTGACGAGGTTCTGCGAAGCGAAGCATATCCAGCACTAGCGTTTCTAATCCACCCGGTGCCAAGTGTTGCACCACATGCAACACCACTTTTTTATGATTCCGTTTGGTGTTTTTATTTTCTCTGCGTTCCATCTTTACGCCCTCAGTAGTGTGTATCTACTCTGAACAACGTATTGCACGCTACGTGCCATTATTTATTTAAAATAAAAACAACCAGTTAGGCCTGAATGTCAAATCTGAAAATCAACATTCTCAATTTGA
>NZ_JAWOVC010000492.1:0-620 GCF_033339735.1 Vibrio sp. 2033 | reverse complement strand
TCGGGTGTATCTATTTATATCGCGCTTGCAACAATCTTCGTTGCTAACGCGTTTGGCCAGCCAATTAACACCGCTGATGTGTTTACACTCGGTCTGACGATTCTTCTTCTTTCTATTGGTGCTGGTGGCGTACCAGGTGGTGGTGTAGTGATGGTTGGTGTGCTTCTTCACCAATTGGGTCTTCCACCAGAAGGTTTAGCTATCATTGCAGCGGTTGACCGTATCAACGATATGTTCTGTACCTCTTCGAACGTGGTAGGGGATACCGCAGTGAACACTATTGTCGCCAAAACAGAAGGTGAGATTGGCAATCAAGAAGAAGTAGAGGCGCAGCCTGCACAAGCTAATGCCTAGTCTTGAACAATAGAGTTGAATCTATATATAGAAAGCGAGCGGAATGAGCTCGCTTTCTTGTTTTTATGTCACAGAAAAATAACCGCTTTTCATCATGTTTACTTTGGAAGTTGTCTCTGGAATGTGATGCATTCCCAACAAGCTTGAAAGAAATCAATTAATTCATAAAAAATACGCTTTTTTTCAATTCTGCCCTTGAAAAGCGTTTTGACGCCCTTATCTATGTGGCATAGAGAAGCAAACATTGATTATTTTTGTTTGTGAGC
>NZ_JAWOVC010000491.1:0-620 GCF_033339735.1 Vibrio sp. 2033 | reverse complement strand
ATGTTGAGGTTGCAAATGACTATTCCGATTTAATTGAAAAAATGGAGTACTACATCGCACACCCAGATGAGGCAGAAAACATAATAAACAACGCTCATGCATGGGTCGACCAATTCCGAAACCAAAAGCGTGAGCGCTTAATTTCACTATTAGTTGCGAAGAAATATTTCGAAAAGTCCGGGCAAATGTAACGTTTTTCAATGTATTTACTTCTGACATTCCCCGCAGAAGAAGGTATTGCGTTGGCCTATCTTTTGTTCTTGGAGAGCTTCGCCGCACTCTGGGCAAGGCTCACCCGCTTTTCCATACACTAAAAGTTCTTGAGCAAAATAACCCGGCTTGCCATCGGCTTGAGCGAAGTCTTTTAAAGTCGTACCACCTTGGTTAATGGCAATTTTTAGCGTGGCTTTGATGTTTTCCACTAACAGTACCCATTCTTGGGGCGTCACTTGACCTGCTTGTCGGGTTGGGAGAATACGAGATTTAAACAGAGATTCATTGGCGTAAATATTCCCCACACCAACCACGACTTTGTTGTCCATAATGAACTGTTTAACCGCAACACGCTTACCTTTGGCTTTGTCTGCCATATATTCAACGTTGAACTCCTCGGTTAAAGG
>NZ_JAWOVC010000490.1:0-620 GCF_033339735.1 Vibrio sp. 2033 | reverse complement strand
GTTACGGGCACCTATGGTGAGCTAGCATTGGTGGATGGTCAGTGGACGTATACGCTGGACCAAAGCCAGGTTCAACAGCTAGACGAGGGTGACCAGGTACAAGATACCATCACCCTCACGGCGACCGATGGCACCCAACAAAACATCGTGATTGATATTACGGGCACCGAAGACACGCCAGTCGTGACGGGTACGTTCACCGGCAAGGTGACCGAAGGCAATCTCGGTGATGTCGCAACCGCAACAGGCACCATCACCATCTCTGATGTTGATAATGGCGATGAGCCAGTGTTCAGCAATACTACCGTTACGGGCACCTATGGTGAGTTGGTATTGGTGGACGGGCAGTGGACGTATACGCTGGACCAAAGCCAGGTTCAACAGCTGGACGAGGGTGATCAGGTGCAAGACACCATCACCCTGACGGCAACCGATGGCACCCAACAAAACATCGTGATTGATATTACGGGCACCGAAGACACGCCCGTCGTGGCGGGTACGTTCACCGGCAAGGTGACCGAAGGCAATCTCGGTGATGCCGCAACCGCAACAGGCACCATTGCTATTACTGATGTTGATAATGGCGACGATCCGATTTTTGCAAACACTACCGTTACGGG
>NZ_JAWOVC010000489.1:0-621 GCF_033339735.1 Vibrio sp. 2033 | reverse complement strand
CGCGGTCAACGGGGAAGCAACTGGCGTGGGTTCAGGTTGTTCGGCTTCCTGCTGCGGGCCGCCGGAACGGGCTCGATTGTCTTTTTTCTGCGGCCAGGATCTGCCGCGCCTTTAGGGTCAGGTTCGAGAAATCCGCCGCCGTCGCTCCAGGCATCCTCGCAACCCGAATACTCAGCCCCGCAACCATATGCGTCCGGTGCCGAACCAAATCTGAATCGTATCGCCTCAAGCCCCAGCGGGTCGGTGAATTTGTACGGCGAATTGAGCGCGTAGGCGTAGCGGTTGAACGTCTGCGGATTGCGGATCGTCGCCGACGCCGTCAGCGGATCAACCGAGGTGAATCTGCCGTGCGTCGGGTTGTAATAACGTGCCTGAGCAAATTCCAGCCCGCTTTCGTCATCTTTCTCGTAACCCTTATAATCCTGCCGAAGGCCCGTCGGCTGATAGCCCAGCCCTTGCGTCCGCTGCGGCGTCGCAACCTCATCACCAAACGCCGCGAAATCTTTCCGCCCGACAACCGCACCGCCCCGTAGGCCAAGTACCGAGACCTTACCAATAAATAAGTTGTCCGCTCGGGTAAATTATTATCTCTCTTCACAAGCAATGTCACCGATTGCCATT
>NZ_JAWOVC010000488.1:0-621 GCF_033339735.1 Vibrio sp. 2033 | reverse complement strand
TCGATTGGATCTGTGAAGCTTTCTGGTGCTGGAATCGGTTGGTCAACGGCAATGACCTGACCTGGGTTTGTGCCCCAAGTTACTTGTGGTTTGATGTCAGCAGCGTTCAGTGTAACAACGGCATCAAATTCGGCATCTGCGTCAGTCTTTAACGTCTTCCAGTACTCTACTGCGGCATCAAAATCTGCGCCTTGCGGTGAGAACTTACGACCTTTGATGTATTCAAACGTGGTTTCATCTGGTGCAATTAGGCCTGCTTTTGCGCCCAATTCAATGGCCATGTTACATACCGTCATGCGGCCTTCCATAGAAAGGTCCGTAATCGCTTCACCGCAGAATTCAACCACATAACCAGTACCGCCTGCTGCCGTTGTTTTGCCGATGATCGCTAGAACGATATCTTTTGCGGTAATACCCGGTGCGACTTTACCTTTCACTTCGATTTTCATTGTTTTCGCACGTGCTTGTTTTAGCGTTTGAGTCGCTAGTACGTGTTCAACTTCAGAAGTACCGATACCGAAAGCCAGTGAGCCAAATGCCCCGTGTGTTGCGGTATGAGAGTCACCACAAACGATGGTCATACCCGGTAGAGTAATGCCTAGCTCTGGGCCCATAACATGG
>NZ_JAWOVC010000487.1:0-621 GCF_033339735.1 Vibrio sp. 2033 | reverse complement strand
TCAATGCTGGCTTCCCGTATCTGATGATAAGCCCGGGTTTTATCCTTTTAGTCTTTGTTGTAGTGTTTCCGATCATCTTTGGTTTTGCGATTGGTTTTACTAACTATAACCTTTACAACTCACCGCCTGCGAAGCTGGTTGACTGGGTTGGATTGAAGAACTTCTTCAACATTTTCCAAATTAACTTGTGGCGTAACACCTTTATCGATGTGTTGCAGTGGACAGTCGTTTGGACATTAGTTGCATCAACATTGCAATGCACAGTCGGGGTTCTGTTGGCGATTCTGGTTAACCAAAAAGACCTTAAATTTAAGCCTCTGATCCGTACAATCTTTATTCTTCCTTGGGCGGTACCTGGCTTTGTTACCATCCTTATTTTTACCGGGATGTTTAACGATAGTTTTGGTGTGATTAATAACGTGATTCTCGACTTCTTTGGCATTGAGCCAAAAGCTTGGTTGACTGATCCGTTCTGGACAAAAGTTGCGTTAATCATGATCCAAACTTGGCTAGGTTTTCCATTTGTATTCGCCATGACAACGGGGGTTCTACAGGCGATCCCTAATGATCTTTATGAAGCTGCGACGATGGATGGTGCGAGCAAATTTCAGCAGTTAAGAA
>NZ_JAWOVC010000486.1:0-621 GCF_033339735.1 Vibrio sp. 2033 | reverse complement strand
CGGCCATGATCGCAATGCGCCCTTGGGCTTGTTCCACAAGAGATTTAAGTACGCTCTCGCCTGCGGGGGCAGATGGAGCGAGGCCTGAAGTCAGAATACGTTCGCAACCTAAATGGATGATATCTTCCAACGCTTGTTCTGCATTGCGACATTGATCAAACGCACGATGAAACGTGATGCCAAGACCCAGTGCTTGTGCAAACTCGCACAATGCGGTGGCAAACGGCATGTGGATATCACCTTCTTGGGTCAGTACGCCTAGCACCACTCCATCTAAACCAGATTGATGGGCCGCTTCGATGTCCCAACGCATCATGTCTAGTTCCTCTTCGTTATAGAAAAAGTCGCCTTGGCGTGGACGAATCATGGCATACACTGGAACAGAAGATTGTTTGGCCGCTTGCTGCATAAAACCGTAGCTTGGCGTTAAGCCACCCAATGCGAGAGATGAGCAAAGCTCAATACGAGTTGCGCCACCAGCAATGGCGTAATGAAGAGATTCAATATTATCAATACAGACTTCTAGATGAGTAACCACTTTGATTCATCCTACTAACGTTACAGTAAGTGTTATGGCTAAGATATTAGCAGGGCCAACAGGCAGAATCTGTATGATGTCGA
>NZ_JAWOVC010000485.1:0-622 GCF_033339735.1 Vibrio sp. 2033 | reverse complement strand
ACGCTGGAAGCGGAAATCGAACAGCTTCAGGAAGAAGTCAGCAACTTGAAGATTTATCGTGATCATCTTTCAAGTTTGGTCGAAAGCCAACATCAAGAAGTGAACAGTTTGAACGAGCAAATTGAGCAGATTGCTCAAACTCGTCAGGGTGTCGTGCCATTGATGTATCACATGCTTGAAGGACTCAAGCGTATAGTGGCCAGCGACAAACCTATTCGTAAAGCTCAGCGTGAAGAACGCATTGCGAAGCTTGATGATCTGATGACGCGAGCCGATGTTGCCGACGCAGAGAAATTCCGTCGAATCCTAGAAGCCTACCAAATTGAAATGGACTACGGCACCAAGCTTGGTATCTACCAAGGCAAAATTAACCTAGATGCTAACGAAAAAGTGGAAGCAGATGTCCTTTACTTGGGCCGTGTATCTTTGGTTGCGCGTAGCCTGTCTGGTGACAAATTCTGGAGTTGGTCGCAACAGCAACAAGCCTGGCAGCCTGTTGGTTCGGAACAAAAGACCGAGCTAGATAAGGCGTTTGCTATGGCAAACGAACAAATTGCACCGAGTATGTTAACTCTGCCAGTGTCACTAACGGTTGCGGAGGGCAAGTAAATGATCAAGAAAT
>NZ_JAWOVC010000484.1:0-623 GCF_033339735.1 Vibrio sp. 2033 | reverse complement strand
GAGCTAGATAAAGTTTGGCAAACTGTGCAAGGCATGGTTGAAGCAAGAAAAATTCCAGTCGAAAGCCAAACCGATTCTCGAATCGAGACAGGTTGGGTAACGTGGAACTCTCCTGACGAAGAGCTAGAAATTGGTAGCCGATACGAGATCTCTCGTGCAGAAGCAAATGGCCGACACGGCTTCAAAGTGAGCTTAATTGACTGGCGTGAAGGCGATCAAGTTAAGGAAGTGACTGCGACTAACCGCGAGCGTTACAACGTGTTCATGACTAACTTAGTAACGGCTCGTTACGATCAAGAAGTTCGTGAAGAAGCGCAGCGTAAAGCTCAAGAGTTGGTGAAACAGATTCCTGTCACGATGGGCAAAGACCGCAGTGGTCTGCCAGTTATCATCGCTCGTGCGCAATACAATGTATTGTGGCAGCGTTTACCGAACATTTTACCTAAGATGGGCTTCACGATTGAAGAGCGCAGCCAGTCACAAGGTACGGTAACAGCGAAGTATGCATCTCCAGATGATGAATTCTGGAATGAAATTGGCGTGAAGCCAGTCGACCTAAAAGCAGGTAAATACACCTTCTTGCTAGGGGACTTGGGCAACCGCACTTCTATCAACATTACCGA
>NZ_JAWOVC010000483.1:0-623 GCF_033339735.1 Vibrio sp. 2033 | reverse complement strand
TAGGCGAGCAATGCGGTCAGAAATGATCTCTTGGTGTGGAGAAAAATTGTCGTATGGCAACGTTTCCCAATCAGGGAAAAGGCTTACCGGTTGGTCGGTAAACTGTTCGATTTCTGCTTGCAGTTTCAACGCGATCTGCGGATCTGGCACAACCAGTAGTGAGTGACTTGAATGCTGCTTGGCCAGTTCGGCAATAGCGAGAGGCAGCGCTACACCGGGTAAGTTGCCAAGTTGTTTTTTGTCGCCACGCTCAGTTGGATTGGTGACGGAAAGTATCGTTGCTTTGGTCATAGGAGTTATTTTTTATCTCGCTCCAGTGAGCGCTGACGTAAAAGTTTTTGTTGTTGATATAAAGCGGCTTTAATGAGCAAATCTTGGTCTGCTTCTCTGAGCATTTTATATCTAAGAGTGACGACGAACCCTTGCTCAGAGACGACACACTCTACGACTTGAGCGTAGCAGTAAATTGCCGCAGCAGGATGGTCAAGAAAGAGTTTCACTCGGACAAATTGGTTCGTTTCTACTGGGCTTGATGAGCGGTAACTCAACTGACTTGCACCAAATTGAGTGGTCTGGAAGCGAACCGAAATATCATCTTGTTGAGACAACATAAAGCTCAGCAG
>NZ_JAWOVC010000482.1:0-624 GCF_033339735.1 Vibrio sp. 2033 | reverse complement strand
AGTTAACATTTCTTGTTGTTTTGTGTTGCTCAACACTGGTTTTAAGACTAGCTTGGATAAAAAAGCGCAAAGGAATTATCTATGAAATATTCAGCTGAACACATCGCCGAACTGAACCTTCTTCTTCAATTCGATTTAAGCAGTGCAGCGACAGGCATCAAAGTCCATTCAGATGCCTCAGAAGAGATGCAAGCAGCAGTTGCGCGTCTTTACCAAAAGCAATTGTGTACGCAACCTGATGGTGGTTATCTAACCGACGAAGGCATTGAAGTTGCAGAACACGCAGACAAAATCTTACGCGTACTTTCTGCAGAATAACGACCGCCCACTGACCAATAAAGCCACCGAAATACGGTGGCTTTTTTCTAGTTACGCCAATCGCATTTGGGGAATCTCACTCGGCTACACCAGTAACTTTCTCATTTTCCCAAACGGTTGAACTTTATCGTACAACCAGTTAAAGCCAGTGGCGTAAAACAAGAAGAATACTAGAAACCCTGCTTCGAGCATCAATGCTTGAAGGAGCGTAATCTCCAAGAACCATGCGATCACAGGTATAGAAATAAAGATCAACCCACCTTCAAACCCAACGGTGTGACCAAGGCGCATTGATAGACTTCTGTC
>NZ_JAWOVC010000481.1:0-624 GCF_033339735.1 Vibrio sp. 2033 | reverse complement strand
TCCTGGCTTCTCGCTTGTAATCCATGTTGCGGATATGGAACCTGGCAATGCAGTGTTGAAGGCCTGAATCCTCGGGAGGTAAAGGCACAACAGTGTCGATTTTCATGATTACTCTCCTTTCGGATAGGCCGGAGCAAAGGCCTTTCGGCATTGCCCCGGTGAGTTACTAATGAACCAAAGATGAAGTGACCATGATTGCGTCTCCGGACATCATTACCGGGAGATATTCGCAAGGCTCATGGCCGCAGCTCTTTTTAGTTCCGTTAGGTGAATAGACAGCCAATTGACCATCCATAATGTTGAAGGGCATCCCCTGTTTTTTCGCTGCCGGTGACAGCTTGAGAGTGCCCTTTGCGTCAACCAATGCCGTTGCCCAATGGAAGTCTTCACCACCGATCACCGGCTGTGATTCATCCACGACTTCGACCATGATTGGCATCATTCCAACCCAGCTCCACAGGCTGTTCCCTAATGCGAGGGCTAAAGCCTCGAACGCGGGAAAGACTACCGATTGCCCGAGAATCTGGTGGGCAATAGTGTCCGACAGACCTTGGATGAGTTCCTCTGGTATCCCTTTCACTCGACAATGTTCTGTCGGTGTAAAGATGCGAGACAACTCCGGCT
>NZ_JAWOVC010000480.1:0-624 GCF_033339735.1 Vibrio sp. 2033 | reverse complement strand
GTCGATACCTGCAACAGTTAGGTTGCTGGCCGCATCCATGACGTATGCATTACCGCCAAGACGCGCCAATGGCTCTTCAACGCCTTCCATGTGACCGATTGGTTGTTTGAACTGACGACGAATGCGAGAGTATGCACCCGTTGCCATCGCAGCCGATTTGATACCACCCGTCGAGTTAGAAGGTAGCGTGATGCCACGGCCGACCGACAGACATTCCACCAGCATGCGCCAGCCTTGCCCTGCCATTTTCTCACCACCGATGATGAAATCGATAGGAACGAAAATGTCTTTACCACGGGTTGGACCGTTCTGGAATGGTACGTTCAGTGGGAAGTGACGGTTGCCGATTTCTACACCTTTCACATCCGTTGGGATCAGCGCACATGTGATACCAAGATCTTCTTTCTCACCAAGCAGACCTTCTGGGTCACGCAGTTTGAATGCAAGGCCAAGTACCGTCGCAACAGGCGCAAGCGTGATGTAGCGTTTGTTCCACGTTAGACGCATACCCAACACTTCTTTGCCTTCCCATTCTCCTTTACAAACGACGCCGTAATCTGGGATTGAGCCTGCGTCTGAGCCAGCCTCTGGGCTAGTTAGCGCGAAACATGGGATTTCTTTACC
>NZ_JAWOVC010000479.1:0-625 GCF_033339735.1 Vibrio sp. 2033 | reverse complement strand
TTGTGATTGCTGCTGACCAAACACTACATCACGATTTTCAATAGTAATTGCGTCCATGATTAAGCCTCCTTCTGGTTTGGCGCTTTGCATAAGCGATCAAGAATGATGGCAACAAGAACAATCGCTAAACCAGCTTCAAAACCTTGCGAGATATTTACAGTATTCAGTGCACGTACAACCGGCTTACCTAAACCATCTGCACCAACCAGTGCGGCAATAACCACCATCGAAAGAGATAGCATAATACATTGGGTAACCCCCGCCATGATGCTAGGTAGTGCCGCAGGTAACTCCACTTTAAACAGCAATTTCATACGGCTTGCGCCAAATGCTTTACCCGCTTCCAGCAGCTCTTCTGGCACTTTGATGATGCCCAAATACGTCAATCGAATTGGTGCTGCAATGGCAAAAATGATGGTTGAAATCAGTCCCGGTACAATGCCTAAACCAAACAGAACCAATGTCGGGATCAAGTACACAAATGTCGGTACGGTTTGCATCAAATCCAAAATAGGTCGGAGTAACGTGTACAACCAAGGACGATGCGCTGCCATGATCCCCAGTGGCACGCCAATTAATACGGAAATCGTTGTCGCTGCAAACACGAGAACAAAGGTTTCCAGCA
>NZ_JAWOVC010000478.1:0-625 GCF_033339735.1 Vibrio sp. 2033 | reverse complement strand
CATGCAGGCAAAATTGGATGAGCTGAATATTCATTCCGATAAAGATTTTGTCCTTTTCTACAATGGTTCTATGGTTAAAAATGTAGGTACAAACGAAATTATCCACCAGCAAATCATTGATGGTAAGGCAGCTAAATTAGTCGCTCGTAAAGCGAAAGAACTAGGCGCTTATGTGCACGCATTCAGCCAAGTGCACGGCTTGATCACTAATGAGAACAACCCATACACTGACATCGAAGCCAACATTAATGGCTTAGATGTGACAGAGATGAATTTTGAATCGTTAGAAGATGATCATCCAATCATCAAAGCAATGATGGTTGCCGAGCCAAGTAAACTAACTGAAGTCATCACTGCGCTCCCGCCTGAAATGCGTGAAGAGTTTACTGTTGTTCAAAGTGCCCCATTCTTCCTAGAGTTTCTTAACCCAGCTAGCAACAAAGGCATCGGAGTTGCGGCGATTGCTGAGTTCTTAGGAATTCAACCAGAAGAAGTGATCTGTATGGGTGATGCTGAAAATGACCACCACATGCTGAAGTACGCAGGTCTTGGTATCGCGATGGAAAATGCGATGGAAGAAACCAAGAAAATCGCAGATTACATCACTGAAAGTAACGACGACCAC
>NZ_JAWOVC010000477.1:0-625 GCF_033339735.1 Vibrio sp. 2033 | reverse complement strand
AGAGAGCGGATGCCCCACGCTTGTTAGCAGTAGCTCTAATAACTCAATGGTACGAGGTTCGAGATCAATCGCGATAGTGTCTTGATGAAGAGTCTGTGTTTTCGGATTGTAGACCAACTCGTCAATCGCAATACAACTGTGAGTTTGTTTGGCTTGTTGTAGAAAGTCGCGCATACCGTACCGCGTTATTTGGAAATCGCGAAATATTATATAGTTATTGAAGCGCGAAATCTTATAAATCGCGCGTCAATTATCATCAAAAGTTTATGAACCGTAGGTAACGGAATATCGGTGTGGTTTGTGATTCATCGCCAATACGACATTCAGTGCAAAGGCACCCAAAATCGAAAGGCCAATCACCTCTGGAGTGACAAAGAAGAATGAAGCAAACAGGATACATGCATCGATTGCCATCTGGCTTTTGCCAACAGAAATGCCAAACTTGTCCTGAATAAACAAACACAACACGTTAAAGCCACCTAGGCTGGAGCGATGTCGGAACAAAATCAGCATACCTAATCCCATCAATAGGCCACCAGCTACCGCTCAATAAATTTCGTTAACCGATTCGAGTGAGATCAGCAAATAAAGGTGATCGGCAAAGATAGATACCAAAGCGCCAGAA
>NZ_JAWOVC010000476.1:0-625 GCF_033339735.1 Vibrio sp. 2033 | reverse complement strand
TAATCGCCAGCAGTCCATCAAATATATGAATATAAAGAAAAAGGAGCACTGACTAGCGCTCCCTCTTATTGCTCTTTGTTCTTTATAGCCCATTTAGTGGCACAAAATACACAAGCATGGACCAAGCGGCTACCCACGCAATGACCACCGCGGCGTCTGCCCAGTCTTTTTTCCACATACTTTCCACCCTCTCACTCGCATGTAGTGTGGAAAGTACAGCAAAATCAATACCAAGAATGATTAACGATTTTGTTGAGAGTAAAGTTTGTGACTTTCGTTCAAACAGTTAGGCTCATCTGTAAGTAGTTCAATAAAGCAATCCGCCATTGATAAGTTACTCACACAACCCTCGCCTTTCATATCAAGCAGGGCTTCATAGCCTTCTTTGCCTTTCATCGTGTAAGCCGAAGAGGTGCCACGATACCAAGTGTCATCATCAACCTTTACCCAGCGGTATCCATCAAATATTTCTAATCGTTGGACTCTCTCACCTTTTGGCGCATCGGCTTGATAGTCAAAGTTCAGATTGTACGTATATGGGTAACTGCCTGACCCAGTGCCTTCTACGCCGTTGTTTAGTGCGTTATTGATTGCACCTTCTAAAGCTCGACGAATAACCGCACCT
>NZ_JAWOVC010000475.1:0-626 GCF_033339735.1 Vibrio sp. 2033 | reverse complement strand
GCGAAGGCAAGGGCAAAAACGATGATTAAAAGAAAAACGTAGATGGAGTAACCAACAAAAACAAATCACAGAGTTCATTATAGAGTTTTGGAGACCCCACCCACCGAAAAGACTTGCCGAATTAACTTTCGACTAATTGGCGTTTTTTATTTAATTGCGTAATGCCAATAACCAAGCCTATGACTCCAAAAACAACACAAACTAAAGCGCTAGTGTTGACGTGTTGCTGCGTTTCGAAGGAGCTGTACACAAAAGCGAGACTGAAGAAAATGGTGCCAAAACTCAAACCTGTTAACGCACTAAAACCGGCAAAACTCGCCAAGTCTTTAAAATCGTTCATAACGAATCCCTGTTGATAATCCTTAAATGTGTGAGTAGATAAAGTTAACGAAATATCTGACGCGATTGCTGGTGCTTTCGCGCATTCCAAAGCCAGATGGAAACGCCCAACGAAAAGCCCAAGAACAGCGTTTTCATTTGCAGAGCCACATTGTTGTCCAATACTTCTAATGTATAGTGAGCGTGTGAACTAAAAATCACGTTTGTCATTAAAATCAATGGCATCAACACCAAACCCACTCGGCGATGTTTCACTAATAAGTACACCGCTAACAAATCTAAAAGAC
>NZ_JAWOVC010000474.1:0-627 GCF_033339735.1 Vibrio sp. 2033 | reverse complement strand
CTCGGTGTAATAAGGCACTAAGCTGGTTACGGTTTGCAGTGTTTTCTCACCGATATCAATTTGCACAATATACAGCTTGTCTGCATTTTGATGACGAGCCACTTCAATGATTTTTCCGGTACGAATTTCTAATTTGGCAAAATCAGAGTAAGCGATAGTTTCCATAATTAAAACCCCAGTAAAGTTTTACTAAAAAGATAACGTTTACACTATCAGTAAGCTTAATAAATACAAGTGGTAAAGATCTCATTTCCGAAAGCAAATCTTCTATCAAATTGCACTTATTACACAATGGGTGTTTAATACTTTCAGTCAAAATTTTTAGCCACTAAAGGTTCTATATGGCAACGATCAAGGATGTCGCGAAAGAAGCCGGTGTTTCGGTCGCAACGGTTTCTCGCGTGATCAACAAGTCCCCAAAAGCCAGTCAATCATCGGTAGAGTCGGTCACCAAAGCAATGAGAAAATTGGGTTACAGACCCAATGCCGCAGCTCGCGCACTGGTGAGTCAAAGCACAAATACCATGGGTGTGTTGGTGAGTGATGTGTCCGATCCTTTCTTCGGCACGCTGGTCAAATCCGTCGACAATGTCGCGCGCGAAAATGGCAAACATATCTTGATTGGCA
>NZ_JAWOVC010000473.1:0-627 GCF_033339735.1 Vibrio sp. 2033 | reverse complement strand
ATATTGAGTTTCTTATAAAATAGCGCACGTAAAACAATAAGATATCAGGCACTGTGCAGTTAGGCTCTAGCGAAACCCAAGTTTATTATCATCTTCTTGATCTGGACGACTCTCAAAAGCAGCAATACCTCCAAGAATTGCAACAGAGTCAACCTGAGCTATACATTCAACTCGCGCCCCTTTTAGCCCATGAAGCCCCAGAAGAGCGATTAACGCAATTGCTTTACTTTGGCGCTCATCAAGCGACCAACAGCGAGATCGACCTTAGTGGCGAAGTGATCAGTAAGTATCGCCTAACTCATGAGTTGGGACGTGGTGGTATGGGCGTCGTTTATGCCGCGCAACGCGCAGATGAGACCTTCGAGCAAGATCTTGCAATCAAATTCATCCAAAGCAATTTAAGTAATGTGCTCGGACAACGGGCACTTTTCGATGAAGCGCAGCTACTAGCACGTTTAAATCACCCTTATATTGCGAAAGTCTTTGACGGCGGCCTGCATGACGACTCGGTTTACATCGTCATGGAGCGCGTGTTTGGCCAAACATTGGATGATTATCTTGCCGAAGTCACGCTAACAGACCATGAGAAGCTCACGCTGTTTAAGCAGATTTGTCAGGCAATGGAAC
>NZ_JAWOVC010000472.1:0-627 GCF_033339735.1 Vibrio sp. 2033 | reverse complement strand
GCGTTAGTCGCCAGAAAAAGCTAGTAATCAAAATCATGTTTCTGAGCTCAAAATTTGGCAGCTGTTTGTTTGGTTCACTGGTTCATCGTCGTAGGTCCAAACTCATTTTCAGCTGTTTTAAGTCCAAAGTTTTGCAAGTGTTCTCGCGGTTGTTCTGTTCTTTGGTGCTGACAGAGCAGGGCAATCGAGAGTCTGCTTTTGGTTGTAATTCCGCTCGGTGAGTTTGTTGGGTACAAAAGCCGATTTACTCGCTGAAATGACGTGTTCTCTGGTGTGGTAAGTTCCACGTAGTTTCAGTACCTTTGTTGAAAGTCCGCACTGTGAGATTGGCTATCCAAAAGCGCTTTTTGGTGTTGTCAGTCCGTTTTCTGCGGCGTTGTTTGTTCCAAGTGGTTTCATTGAATAGCCGCTTTGAGACTACGCCTGACTTAAATGCATCAAAGCACATAAAGTTTGTTGTTCGCAAAGTTTGGTTCGGCTTAAAATTGTCGCTCGGTGCCTCACGACTAACAAACTGCTCAAGAGGGATTCGCAACGCGTGGCATTTTTACTATGCGTTGATTTTTGTGATTAAGGTGGTATGCGGCGGCTTAGGTATTGCGTTGCTCACCCCTTAGCAGGGCGTTA
>NZ_JAWOVC010000471.1:0-628 GCF_033339735.1 Vibrio sp. 2033 | reverse complement strand
GGTCAACAAAGTGGCCATCAACACTAAATTGTTTTGCACGTTCTAGACCGTATGCGTCAGATTTATTAGAAAATACTGCTGCAACGTGTGCGTTAGGCATGCTGTTTTCACAAGCTTCTAAAATGGCTTGTAAGTTACTGCCGTTACCTGAAATTAGGACCACGATGTTTTTCATGATGTTGGGGCTGCCTTGATATTGTAGGTTCTATAAATTACCTACTATTAGGATGGTTTTCGATGTTCCAGATAGCAGAATGAGGACGTGGCGTCCTCATTCATTTTATTTTTTAGCGTGATTCACAAGTTAGTTGATTTCAACTTGCTCGTCATTTGCTTCTGCGTGAGCAATTTCACCAATCACCCATGCGTTTTCGCGTTCTTCTTTAAGAAGTGGAACCGCCGCGTCTGCTTGGTCTTTTGGTAGTGCAACGACTAGACCAACACCACAGTTGAACGTACGGTACATTTCGTGCGTTTCAACGTTGCCTTTCTCTTGCAGCCATTTGAAAATGATTGGCCATTCCCAGCTGTTACCGTCGATAACGGCTTTTGTGCCTTCAGGCAGTACGCGTGGGATGTTTTCCCAGAAACCACCACCCGTAATGTGAGAAATCGCGTGGATATCGTG
>NZ_JAWOVC010000470.1:0-628 GCF_033339735.1 Vibrio sp. 2033 | reverse complement strand
GCGTACTCTGTTCGTCTTCGCGTTAGACTGTTGTTTAGCAAAAATTTCTTGGGGCGCTCCTTCCCTCAAAATTGCGCCTTTATCAAGCACAACAATTCGATCACAAAGCGATAATAAGGAATGTTTATGAGAGCTAATAATCATCGTCGTCGAGTGCGGCAACGATTTAAGAGCATTAAACAACGCATTCTCAGCTGGCTGGTCTAAGGAACTGGTTGGCTCGTCTAAAATTAATGCTGCTGGGTTTCGATAAAAAGCTCTTGAAATCGCTACAGCTTGCCTTTGCCCCCCCGACAAATAACGCCCTCCTTCTCCGACTTGCGTTTCTAGACCATGAGGAAGGCGGCTCATGTACTGGTTCAAACCCGATAATTCTATCGCACGGCGTAATCGTTCTTGATCAATAACATGATGTCCTAATACTATGTTTTCCATAATGCTGCCGTATATAAGATGCGAATCTTGGCCAACCCAACCCGTTTTCTCTCTTATCAATTCGGCAGGCCAAAGCTGACTGTCAATGTCATCGAAATAAACGCTGCCCTGTGAGGCACTTAGTTGATTGGTCATAATGGAAAGGAGTGTTGACTTTCCTGCTCCTGCACTACCAATAACGCCAACGCGTTCG
>NZ_JAWOVC010000469.1:0-628 GCF_033339735.1 Vibrio sp. 2033 | reverse complement strand
GAGAAAACGTTGCCAACTCGCCTATATAGCCTTTAAAGGTTGTCGCAAGCTCTAAGGGATGTACTTTCTCCAGCTCACTAAAATGCTTCAATATGGCTTCATATCGATTCAACATTTGTAGCATTATGAAATCTACCGCAGATGCTGAAGCCGCTTTTCCTTTAACAAGTCGTTGAGCGATAACATCTGCGCGTATCTTGGTCATTGCCATTGCATTACGTAGATACCCCGTCATCACCTTGTCATTTAACAAGTTTAGAAGTGGCGGTACGTAAGAGTCATCAAGAATGACCTCTCCTTCCGTAGAAACTTCTTTAATCTTAAGGATTGGTAGCTCTATATAACCTGTTAACTGCTCATTGCTTGATTTCAGCTCGATATTTAATGAGGCCACTTGAATCGTTTCTTCATCTTGGCCCGTCAGGTTATCAATAACGTCTAGATCTTGAAGTAAATACCGAGAAACCGTTGTTTCACTTGGATCCGCGATCATTTTACTGCTGACTTTTGAGAGTGGAACGATCACCTTCACTAAAGTATTTTCCGTCCCTTTTTTTACCTTTAAAGGAGACAGAAAACTTGTCGTTTCTGAAAAGTCGATCAGCGTCATATCAGGAAGAATTGCTTG
>NZ_JAWOVC010000468.1:0-629 GCF_033339735.1 Vibrio sp. 2033 | reverse complement strand
ATGGCAATCACGATCGAAGCCACGCGAATGTATGGGTTTTTAGAACGATTCAAAATCACAATTAACCCAAGTACGGTACCAGCGAGCGCCAGTTTGTCTAAGCTACCAAAAGTACCGTCGCCCATTGCAGCATAGCCACAACCCATAGAAACCAAGCCGACTTGGATCAGCGTCAGGCCAATCAGAGTTACGACAATGCCAGAGACGAGAGGTGTGATGATGCGACGTGCATGCTCAAGCACACGAGACAGTAAAATCTCGGCAAAAGAGGCAACTAAAATCGTCCCGAAAATCGCCGCCATCATGGTGCTGATGTCCGCGCCACCTGCTTTGAGTGATAAACCCGCACCGATGATTGGACCCAAAAAGTTAAAGCTGGTGCCTTGCACCGATAGCAAGCCGGAGCCGACAGGGCCAAAGGTACGGATTTGGATAAAGGAAGAAACACCAGATGCAAACAGCGACATGCTGATAATGGTGTTGGTTTGATCGGCCGGAACGCCCAAAGATTGGCAAATGATTAATGAAGGTGTAATCACCGCAACGAACATCGCCAATAAATGCTGAAGTGCAGCAAAAATCGTTTGTGGCAGTGGTGGACGATCATTTAATTGATAGACCAGTTCCGA
>NZ_JAWOVC010000467.1:0-632 GCF_033339735.1 Vibrio sp. 2033 | reverse complement strand
CAGAGAGACAGACTCCGCGTAACTAACGGGCAAAGTGAAAGAAACATCCAGCGTGGTGTTATCAATCAAATTGAGGATTTCTTGCTTTTCACCTACCACTTGATACGGCTTCACGTAGGTGTACGACACCACACCGTCAAATGGCGCTTGAATTTTGGTGTAGCTCAAATCGGTTTTCGCTTGTTCAAAACTTGCCAACGCTGCTTTGTATTGCGTTTCTTTTTGATCGTAGCTATCGGTGCTGATGAGTTTTTTGCTGTACAGACTTTTTGCTCTTTCCCACTGAGTTTTGGCCAATGCATATTGGGCTTGCGCTGCGTCTAAAGCCAATTGCAGATCTTTCGGGTCTAGTGTGGCGAGCACTTCACCCTTTTCTACCCCTTGTCCCATTCTTACCAGTAGCTTTTCAACTTCCCCCCCAACTTGAAAAGACAACTGCGCTCGATACGTTGCATCAATACGCGCAAGAAAAGCGTCAGAGTCGTCAACCGTAAGATCTTTAACAGCAAGTAATTTAACGGGTTTGATTAAAGGCTCTGCCGGTTCTGATATGGCTTTATTACACCCTGTCAGCAACGTAGAGAGACTTAACGTCACCACAGCGCCAATCAAAGTGTGCTTTATAGTTTGTT
>NZ_JAWOVC010000466.1:0-632 GCF_033339735.1 Vibrio sp. 2033 | reverse complement strand
CTCATGGCGTGGGCTGAATTACTTAGTCATGAATTCTGAGACAAGTTCTACGCTGAAAATTCGCATGATTAGCATCACGAAGAAAGAGCTTCATAAAGACTTAAGTAAAGCGGTTGAATTCGATCAAAGTCAAATCTTTAAAAAAGTGTACGAATCTGAATTTGGTAGCGCTGGTGGTGAACCGTATGGTGCTTTAATTGGTGACTACGAGTTTACAAACCATCCAGAAGATATTGAGTCTTTGCGTTTAATGTCGAATGTTGCTGCTTCGGGTTTCTCACCATTCTTGTCTGCTGCTTCTCCTGCGCTATTTGGTTTTGATGAGTGGACAGAACTATCTAAACCGCGCGATTTAGATAAAGTCTTTGAGTCGTTGGAATATGCGCAATGGCGCTCTTTCCGTGAAAGTGCAGATTCTCGTTTTGTAAGCTTAACGATGCCTAAAGTACTAGCCCGCTTACCATACGGCCAAGCGACGTCTCCTGTAGAAGCGTTTGGCTTTGAAGAGTTTGATGTGGATCCTGTGTCGGGTATCGCCGTTAATGCTGATCATAATGATTATTGTTGGATGAACTCATCGTACGTGCTTGGCGTCAAACTGACGGATGCATTTTCTAAGTATGGTTTCTGTA
>NZ_JAWOVC010000465.1:0-633 GCF_033339735.1 Vibrio sp. 2033 | reverse complement strand
ATTTTTCACAATACATCGGCCGTTATTTTTGCACTGATGTTGAGCCGCGATGAAACCAATCCGCACTCCAACATAAGCGCACCAAGCCGAGGGGAGATCAAAACGTGAACAATTGGGAAAACTTCCAACACTTACACGAGAATCGTATGGCACCGCGTGCGTACTTTTTCTCCTACGACTCTGTTCAGAGCGCACAAACCTTTCAACGTGAACTGAGTCGCCGCTTTATGTTGCTCAGCGGCCAATGGACATTCCGTTATTTCACCAACCCAATGTTGGTACCTGATGAGTTTTACTCACAAACAATGAACGACTGGGGACACATTACCGTCCCAAACATGTGGCAAATGGAAGGCCACGGCGATCTGCAATACACCGATGAAGGCTTCCCATTCCCGATCGACGTCCCGTTTGTACCAACCGACAACCCAACGGGCGCTTATCAACGCACATTTACACTTGGTCCACAGTGGGATAACCAACAAACCATCATCAAGTTCGATGGCGTGGAAACCTACTTTGAAGTGTACGTAAACGGCGAGTACGTCGGCTTTAGTAAAGGCAGCCGACTCACAGCGGAATTCGACATTTCCAAGTTCGTCCAACAAGGCGAAAACTTGCTGTCTGTACGCG
>NZ_JAWOVC010000464.1:0-635 GCF_033339735.1 Vibrio sp. 2033 | reverse complement strand
CAACGTATTGCTATGCAGCTTGAAATGGACATCCCAAACAACAAGAAAGTGGATTATTACCGTACGTGGTATTTGAAACACCCAAACCACCTGTACACGGTATCTAAACGTGCAGCGCCATTTCTTTACATGATCACGCAACGTATCGAAGAACGTGGTTTGCCAATGGAGCTTGCTCTTCTACCGGTTGTGGAAAGCTCATTTGACGCTTTCGCCTACTCGCACGGTAGCGCAGCAGGTTTGTGGCAGTTTGTGCCAGGCACCGGGAAAATGATGGGGCTTGAACAAAACTACTGGTATGACGGGCGTCGCGATGTCGCTGCCTCTACCGATGCTGCATTGGATTATCTTGTTCAATTAAATGAACGTTTTGACGGAAACTGGGAACACGCAATCGCAGCCTACAATAGTGGCGGCGGTCGTGTATCTAGTGCTATCCGTAAGAACAAAAAATTGGGTAAACCTGTCGACTTTTTCTCTTTAGATCTGCCAAAAGAGACCAGTAGCTACGTGCCAAAACTTCTCGCTCTTGCGGACGTGGTGGCAAACCAAGAAAAGTACGGTATCGACATTCCATCTATCCCAAACAAACCAGTGCTGACGTTAGTCGATCCGAAAGAACAACTGGATCTCGC
>NZ_JAWOVC010000463.1:0-635 GCF_033339735.1 Vibrio sp. 2033 | reverse complement strand
ACTTTTCCGTGCTGTTATTGGCATTTAGTATCCATTGTTTGACCTTAATACGAAAAGCGACATTACCTATCAACAATGTTTGCCTGAGTTTCGGCTGTTGTATTAACGGCTGCATTTTCTGCAGTTGAAGATAACTACTTTACAAAAGAACTCTCCATGCAAACTCGCCGCGAACTCTTCTTTGCCCCTTTTCAGCGTCTGGCTGTAATCGCAGAGCAATGGCGAGCTGGGTCTAAATCTTACTTAACAGACTTAGCTTCAATCGCGTTACTGCTTCTCCCACTGACATTATCCAACGCGCTGGCTATTCTACTTGGTCACGCATTTCGAGTGGCGGGCTTGGGTGATGTTTCCTTACTGCTTTTCCACCTTTCCGACATTTTGATCAACCTATATCCCACGGCATTTTGCGTGGTTGCTGCATATTATTTGTCGCACAAAGCCAATGTATCGAGCGTGGTGCTTATCATTTATTCGCTGATCATGTTCTATTTGGTGTCGATAGAAAATGAAAGCTTATCTGCGACGTATACGTTGCCCAATAACTCTCTGTTGGCGCTGATCAGCGCCATGATGTCATATTTGTACTGCAAACATTTGAGAATTCAATTGCTTGAACCCCAAGCACTGGACTT
>NZ_JAWOVC010000462.1:0-636 GCF_033339735.1 Vibrio sp. 2033 | reverse complement strand
CGCAATGGCAGAGCGTTTAGGTGTGACAGAATTTGATGTTGTCGCAGCACTGCCGCAAGAGATGATTGCGATTGCTCCGGGCGAACAAGCGCAAACAATCCTTGAAAGCCTAGTTGGCTTTGGCCCAGTGACGACGATCGTACACTCCTTCGGCTCCATTTTCGAAGTGAAAGCGCCTTTTCCGAAAGGCAAAGTTGCGCGTGGTTATTACAATCTAATGGGGCGAGAAGGTGAGCTGCATGGTCACCTCAAATTGGATAACGTGAAAAATATCGCACTGGTCAGTAAGCCGTTTATGGGACGTGAAAGTCACTACTTTGGCTTTTTCTCTGAATGCGGCAGCAATATCTTCAAAGTGTACTTAGGGCGTGATGAAAAACGCGAACTTATTGCTGAGCAGGTAACGGCGTTTCGCGCCATGCAAGCTGAGCTAAATCATTAACAAAGACAGCCAGTCGTCGCGGCTTTTACATTCAAGGGTGTGAGAAGTCGCGACCACGAACATACATAACCGAACTAGAATTCGGGACAAATAAATAGAAATAAAGTCAGGTATCAATATGGATCAACAAGTTAAACAAGAGCGTTTGCAAGGCCGCCTAGGGCCAGAGATTAAGGAATTTCGTCAGGAGCGCC
>NZ_JAWOVC010000461.1:0-636 GCF_033339735.1 Vibrio sp. 2033 | reverse complement strand
TGAAGCGGGCGATCTTCTTGCTGCATATAAAACGGTGGTCGCAAATGACTCAGGCGTAATGCATGTAGCAGCCGATGTAGGTTGTAAGGTCGTTGCTGTTTATGGCTCAACATCACCAAAGTACACACCACCACTGGCTGAAAAAGTTGAAATGGTTCATACCGATATCGACTGCCGACCATGTTTCAAGCGAGAGTGCCAATACCAACATTTGAAATGCTTGACTGAGCTATCGCCAAAACAAGTCCTAGATAGCATCCAGAAGCTCGAGGCCATTGCGACTAGTTCATGTTAATTCGAATTATTTATACGGCACTGTTAGCGCTTGCCTCACCATTTCTTTTATTGGGCTTATATAAAAGCAAACCCAATAAACCCAAATTTGGTGGGCGATGGAAAGAACACTTTGGAATAACCCCACAGTTAAAAACGCATCAGCGTCCAATTTGGATTCATGCTGTTTCTGTAGGCGAAAGCATCGCGGCAACACCTCTAATCAAGGAACTCAAACAGCAATATCCAGAGCAACCTATCGTTGTCACAACAACCACGAGCACTGGTGCGGAACAAATAGCCAAGTTGGGTGATTTAGTTGAAC
Organism: Vibrio sp. 2033; assembly: GCF_033339735.1. Lineage (NCBI taxonomy): Bacteria > Pseudomonadati > Pseudomonadota > Gammaproteobacteria > Vibrionales > Vibrionaceae > Vibrio > Vibrio sp. 2033. Next base: position 38 of record NZ_JAWOVC010000461.1, on the reverse strand, counting down.
ACCGCTATATGCCAATAGACTTTGGCTTTGCTGTAAAA
>NZ_JAWOVC010000460.1:0-636 GCF_033339735.1 Vibrio sp. 2033 | reverse complement strand
CAGCTCTTTACCCATACGCTCAGTGTTATTGGCGATCAAGGTATTGGAAGCTTCCAAAATGGTCTTGGTGGAACGGTAATTCTGCTCTAGGCGAATGGTGGTTACACTTGGGAATTCACGGGTGAATTTCTCAATGTTTTCGACTTTTGCTCCGCGCCAACCGTAAATCGATTGGTCATCGTCACCCACAATCATCACATGACACTCAGGCCCCGCCATCATGCGTAGCCAAGCGTATTGGATATTGTTGGTGTCTTGGAACTCGTCAACCAGAATGTGTTTAAAGCGTGCCTGGTAGTGCTCTCGGACAAACTTGTTATCGCGCAGTAGCTCATGAGCGCGAAGCAGAATTTCTGCAAAGTCGACCAAACCTGCACGGTCACACGCTTCTTGATAAGCGGTGTATAGCTGCAAGTAGGTTTTGGTCACAGGATCGTGGTAAGCATCAATATGTGTTGGGCGCAGACCTTCGTCTTTTTTGCCGTTAATCCACCAAGCCACTTGCCGTGCAGGCCACTGCTTCTCATCCAAATTTTGTGCTTTGATCAGACGCTTCAGTAAACGCTGTTGATCGTCGCTGTCGATGATTTGAAAGTCTTCCGGTAGCTTGGCATCAAGATAGTGCGCGCGCAGAAT
>NZ_JAWOVC010000459.1:0-636 GCF_033339735.1 Vibrio sp. 2033 | reverse complement strand
TACAAGCACCTGTCTTTGCCTATCTGTATTCTAGGCATATACAAACTAATTTGACTCATTTTGGTTTGCTTAAGAAGAATAAGCTTTATGGCTTTGTTGATTCATTTAGTCCTAGCCTAAAAGCTTTGGTTTTCATTCGTGTCTTGAGTCTAGCTTCAGTTTAGTTAGTATTTCGTTGCCATATCATCATGTTGAGACTCGAAGTTATCAAATGAGTCTCGCATTTATGCAATCTTTGAATTTTCGAACTGGCTTGCTATGTGATCCATTCCTAGTCCTTATACTCACGGCTTTTTCGCTTGTTAATGTCAACACTGTCAGAAAACTTTGTTTGCTTTGCTGATTTCTACTAGAAGGATTACCCTAAAAGGAGTTCTTGTAGGAGTTAGTTTGGTGATGCAACAAATAAAAAATGAAACCTTAAAAGAAGTATTTAAACAATGGGCTTCCGACGATGGAGTTGTGGTCATCAACCCTGCAACTGAGCAAGAGTTAATTCGCTTGAAACCGAGTTCAATTGAAGAGTTGGATTGCCTCATTGAAGCGTGTTCGGCTGAACAAGTTCGATGGGCTAAGTTGAGTGCGAAAGAGCGCTCTAGCTGTTTGAAAAACTGGCATCAATTGTTGATGGAACAC
>NZ_JAWOVC010000458.1:0-638 GCF_033339735.1 Vibrio sp. 2033 | reverse complement strand
CAGTTTTGTGAATGGTGATTATGAAATCTCTGTGGTCGGAGATATTCCGCCAGCTACGGCGCAGCGCATTGCTCAATCTGTCACATTTAATGTAACAAAGAGTAAGCAATAATGATGACTGCGTTAGCTACCGTGACCGGAGTAGAGCGTCACGGTAAGCAGTACGAGATAGATTTAAGCTGCGAGCAGCAAACGAGCTGCAGCAGCTGCTCCTCGCAAAAAAGTTGTGGCACAGGTGTTGTCACTAAAGCGATAGGTAATAAGAGCCTGTCGTGGCATCTGCGCACAGAAAAAAACGTGCAAGTCGGTCAAGTCGTGGAAATCGGCTTTCCTGAATCCAGCCTTATCAAGTCAGCCATGGCGGTGTATCTACTGCCTTTATTTGGTTTGATTCTTGGTGCTATGGTTGGTCATTTCTTACTGACTCCTCTGACCGCTGGTGGAGAAGGCATTGTTATTCTCGCATCCATGCTATTTGCAGGCGGTGGTATGTGGTTCGCAAAACGCCTATCAAAACCGCTTGAAGATGAGTCAAAACACCAAGTCACCCTCATTCGAGTTCTCGGTGAACCTATCCAATAAGCTCTACACTTTAAATTAGGTGCGCCCGTTAACGAAATTCGGTAGAATCTGCCAAC
>NZ_JAWOVC010000457.1:0-639 GCF_033339735.1 Vibrio sp. 2033 | reverse complement strand
AAACCGAATAACACGAACAACGCAGGCATTAGACGTGTTGACCATTTCTCAATGCCTTGTTTAACGCCACCTTGCACGATCAAAATGGTAAGTACATAAAATGTAATCGTACCGAACAAGTTGCGCTCTACACTAAAACCTTTTAACCATTGAGTCGCCGCTTCCATTCCCATGATGTCGGTAACCGCACCTAGCAAAAAGCAGATCAACCAACCGCCAACAATGGAATAAAACGCTAAGACTGCACTTGGTACACTCAAACCAATCCAGCCCACAATACCGCCAAGCTTTTTGCCAGTCGGGTGGTTGGTTAATGCACGCATGCTGTCTACTGGGTTGGCTTGACCATGACGACCAATCGCCATTTCAACCACCAGCATAGGAAAAGCAACGATCAGAATCATCACTAAATAAACCAGCAAGAAGGCTCCACCACCATTACTTGCTGCTTGTGTTGGGAAGCCCCAAATATTACCCAGACCAACCGCAGCGCCGGCGGCTGCTAAGATGAATCCGAGACGAGAGCCAAAATGCTCGCGAGGCTGAGAAGAAGTTTGTTGTGTCATACCACTCACACAAAATATCAATGAACTAGCTAACTAGTACACTATAGCAATATTAACTAATCAACAAGAGCAA
>NZ_JAWOVC010000456.1:0-620 GCF_033339735.1 Vibrio sp. 2033 | reverse complement strand
TCTCACACTTTCTTGAGATAAATGTTAGCGATAAGTCAGAGAACTTATAATTGATCGTTCGAATATTTGCGCTCAGCAAAGGTATGGCAAGGCTTGCACGCGTCCGCTTTCGATTCAAAATTCATCAGATAATAGTGATAAATGGATGAAATCCCGGAAATTACTGGGGTGATACTTCAATATCTGCTACCTTTCCCACCATGGTTCATCAGAAATAAAAGTTACTTATGTCACAGTGGTTTACCGATTTACAAAACTATGTACAAGCGCATAGTCAGGATTGGAGCGGAAGTGTTCTTTTTATCACGTTAGCCAGTTTTATCGCATGGATCGCTTGGCGAGTGATCCGTTCACGTCTTGCAATTCTTGTCGAGAAAACCCCTTTTCATTGGGATAACATGTTGCTTGATGCGCTCAAAGCGCCAGTGAGCACACTCATTTGGTGTTGGCCTGCTACGGTGTCACTCGGCATCATTTTAGAAAGCGAACTGAATGACAAGATCAATTGGCTGAGCACGCTCAAGCTGATTCTTATTATCAGCGTCTTCGTATGGACCGTCATGCGACTGATCACCAATATCGAAGATTTCGTTCTGGAACAGAAAAACCGAGACGAAACC
>NZ_JAWOVC010000455.1:0-641 GCF_033339735.1 Vibrio sp. 2033 | reverse complement strand
AATCGTGGCTATGGTTGCCATGACTGAGTCGCCAGTGGTGTGTCCGTATTGGTCATTAATGGTTTTAAAATCGTCCACGTCAGTCATAACGATGCTGATAGGCGTATTTTTTTCGCGTGCTTGATTCACAAGGTTAGGCACAATGACTTCCATTGCACGTCGATTGTATAACCCAGTTAATGCATCCAAATGAGAAAGATCGTTGATGGATTTCACCAATCTTGCGTTGATCAACCACAACATACTGAAGCTCAAAGCAACAATGAGGCAGATACTAAATAGAAACGTCAGCTGGTGGATGATACCTGCATTCATAAAACTGGTGACTTCAGGAGCCCAAATGCTCCAAACGGTTCTGCCCGCCATAAAAGCACTAAACCCAAAGAAGGCGTACGCCATCACTTGAACGGGCAGTTTTAGATCGTCTCTTTTTCCCTTGATCATCGCAACGCCACTGCAGAAGGTGACTAAGCTCAAGTAGATACGAAGAAAAATGATTCGGATACGAATAGATGGCGAATAAAATGTGAAGTAATAAAAAAGGCCACTGAATACCGGTACCAGAAACGTGAGTACATGAGCGCACTTGAGGGGGAATTTACGGAAAATGCTTACGCCATATAACGTGAGCAAAAAGCCGA
>NZ_JAWOVC010000454.1:0-641 GCF_033339735.1 Vibrio sp. 2033 | reverse complement strand
CTATTTCCTTACTGATAAAGGGGAAAACGTCACGAGTTCTCAAAACAGTGATCTTCTAAACACAATAAGTCTTTAAACTCTTGCGCACTGTTTAAGTATTGTTCATCTCCCCACAATTTATAAGCAAGCAAGTACCAAAGCATTGCCATCACTAAAGTGCGGGGGTGCCACGCTTTTACTCCTTCAAGCCAAACTGAGGTATTTTCAATATTTCGAATCTGGCAATAGCGTTCAACCGACTCTTCTATTGGCGAATCGGTAATTTGCAAAATGAGCGTTAAATCTAATCTTGGATCTGCAAGGCTTGCGTACTCCCAATCAATGACTTTCACGCCCTGCTCTCCCCGAACTAGGTTGTAACACCCCAAATCAAAGTGACACAGCGCTAACGGAATTTGCTCAACACTAGGTTCAGAACGCCACTGTTTGTATAGAGTTTCAAATTCTGAACCGACGTACTTTCCTTCTAACTCCAACCAATAATGATCAATTCGCGAGATGTAAGAAAATGGCACAACAGGTATGGAGCTCGAATGGTATTGATGAATGGTCGCCGCGATGGGTAAGAGCTCTTCCAACTCGATGCCATCTTTTGTCAGCGTGATCCCATCGATCCACTCCACTAACAACCCTTGCTCATG
>NZ_JAWOVC010000453.1:0-642 GCF_033339735.1 Vibrio sp. 2033 | reverse complement strand
ATTGCATTGCAATTGGATCTAGGTGGCGGTGCTTGGGATAAAGACGATCGTTTGTTTGAGCCGGGTTCACTGTTTGAAGACATGTTTGCCGACGAAACTGAAGAAAAGAAAGTGAAACCACCGCAAGTCTTCATTTTCTCGAGCGCAGAAGTCACGCAGTTTACCTTGTCTTTTTTTCCACAAAAAGGCGATGCGTTTAACGATGGTTGGCGAGTGATCGGAAAAGAGAGTGGGCAAATTCTGTTGGTAGCGCCAGGTGAAGAAGTGGAAGAGGATGAGAATGCGCAATTTTAAGCAAACTCAACCAAACTTAAACCGTCGCAGAGTGCGAGGGATGACGTTGCTTGAAGTGTTGGTTGCACTGGCTATTTTTGCCACCGCGGCGATCAGTGTGATTCGCTCTGTGAGTCAACACATCAACACAGTCAGCTACTTAGAAGAAAAGATGTTTGCAGCAATGGTTGTGGATAACCAAATGGCGAATGTGATGCTAGATACTGGCGCGCTGAAAGCCAAGAATGGTACCGAAGAACTAGCAGGGCGTACATGGTATTGGAATGTCCCGCCTGTCGCCCCCACGCAGCCATTGCTGAAAGCATTTGATGTACGTGTCGCGACCGCCAAAAACGCGAGTCCAGCTGT
>NZ_JAWOVC010000452.1:0-642 GCF_033339735.1 Vibrio sp. 2033 | reverse complement strand
CTTGACTGCCATGTCGGCGATGAAGTCTAGGTCATCAATTGCACCGTGATCCGTCGTACCCGCAGTACCAACAATCGCAAATGGAATTAGCCCTTCAGCTTTCGCTTGCGCAATCACTTCATCTAGCTTCGTGATATCCATGGTGCCATCAGCGTTTGCATCCACAGTCATCACCGCTTTCTCACCAAGCCCCATCCAAGATGCAGACTTTTGAACGGTGAAGTGTGATTTCTTAGAACATACGATGCGAAGTTTGTCAGCGTAGTCAGGCAGACCTAGCTTCTGGATTGAGTGACCACTTAGCTTATCTGCGATCCAATCACGTGCCAGCATCAAACCCATTTGGTTACTTTGAGTGCCACCGCTAGTGAAAAGACCATCGGCTTTTTCGCCTAAGTCGTACTTGCCACACAGCCAATTGACCACTTTTTGCTCAACGTAAGTTGCAGAAGATGCTTGGTCCCATGAATCCATTGATTGGTTCAGTGCTGCAATCATCGCCTCTGCTGCGACAGCCGGCATTAAAGGAGGCGTATGCAAATGCGCGATGCAATCAGGGTGTTGAGTGAAGATAGCGTTCTTTGCCACCAGCTCTGCCGCATCATCGATTACGGATTTAAGTGGCGCATTTTTGTTGTCTAG
>NZ_JAWOVC010000451.1:0-642 GCF_033339735.1 Vibrio sp. 2033 | reverse complement strand
TGCGATTGTTCGTCAAGACGAATCTGACATGCCGTTACCTAAGCCGAAAGGCCATTATGAGTTAACCGGGCTCACTTACCGTCACCCGGGTGCGAATGAGCCAGTGCTGTCTTCTATCACATTATCAATCCCGCCGGGTGTGTCCGTCGGAGTAATTGGCCCTTCTGGCACTGGCAAATCGACATTTGCTCGCTTATTGCTTGGTAACATTCGGCCTTTAGCTGGAAAGGTGACTTTAGATGGCATGGAAGTGTCGACTTGGGCATCTGAAGATCGAGGTGTTCACGTAGGCTATTTGGCCCAAGAGGTGGAGCTATTTCCAGGAACCATTCGTGAGAACATCGCGCGTTTTAAAGAAGAAGATCCAGCGAAGGTGATCAAAGCTGCACAATTAGCGGGTTGTCACGAATTAATCCTCAAAAAGAACAAAGGTTACGACTTCGTTATTGGCGAAAATGGTCGTGGACTGTCGGGTGGTGAACGACAAAGGATTGCGCTAGCACGAGCTGTTTATGGTGATCCTTCTATCGTCGTCTTTGATGAAGCGAACGCCAATCTAGACGGAGAAGGTGAGGTTGCGTATCAGCATCTTATCGCTCATCTAAAATCTCAGGGCTCAACCATTGTGGTTATCGCCCATAA
>NZ_JAWOVC010000450.1:0-644 GCF_033339735.1 Vibrio sp. 2033 | reverse complement strand
GAGCAGATACCGCTCTCTTTCATGGATCGCACGATTTTACTAAAAGTTTGTGCATCCCTAAGTAGCTGTTTACAATAGCCAGATTATTGAGTTCTCACTTGGACTGTGAGCAATGCCAACGGGAAATGTACATGGCAACACTAAAAGATATCGCCACTGAAGCGGGCGTCTCACTTGCAACTGTATCGCGAGTTTTGAATGACGATCCGACGTTGAGCGTTAAAGAAGAAACCAAACGCCGCATTTTAGAAATCGCAGAAAAGCTGGAGTACCGCACCAGCAGCTCGAAGAAAGCCACCAAAGAAGCCAAGCAAAAACATCACTTTTTGGCCTTGTACAATTACAAACAAGAAGCAGAAGTGAATGACCCGTACTACTTGTCGATTCGTCATGGGATTGAAACTCAGTGCGACAAACTCGGCATTACGCTAACCAATTGCTACAACAGCGAAATTGATGTTGAAACGCAAAAGATTACGGGTGTCCTTTTAGTCGGGAAAGTCGACCAAAAGGTGGTCAATAAGTTACCTAAACGCCTAGCCGATAGCATCTGTTACATCGACTTTTCGGATCCAACTAGCCCTTACGATTGCGTTGATATCGACCTTGTAAGAATCAGCAAGCAAGTGGTTGATTTCTTTGTA
>NZ_JAWOVC010000449.1:0-644 GCF_033339735.1 Vibrio sp. 2033 | reverse complement strand
AGTTCGTGATCTTCACTAAAATTCACCAGATCTCTATCCGCAGCCATGCTTACTCTCCTTATTTGTTTGATAGCCTTACTAAGTCTGGAAAGGAAACGCAGAAATTCAAGGTTGTCAGAGAAGTAGAAAGCATAAAGCTAACCTACCTCTCATCTTTTTATAAAATACTTACCAAGGAAGCGAAGTTCCGTCGTAATTGATGAATTGACCAGAGTGTTCAACGGTGCTTTGGTCAATAACTTGTGCCAGCCCTTGAGCTGATGTCTCTGCATCTATAAGTGCATTTGGCCCACCCATTGTGGTGCGTACCCAACCAGGGTGCAAAGCAAGGACAGTAAAACCGTCAGGCGTTAAGTCATTGCTTAAGCTTTTGACTACGGAATTGAGTGCCGCCTTTGACGAGCGATAAATATAGCCGCCACCCGATGTATTCTCCGTCATACTCCCGACTTTTGAAGAGATGCAGGCGATTTTTTTAAACTGTCCTTGTTGCAGTTGTGGATAGAGCGTTTCGACCAGTTTAAGTGGCGCTATCGTATTAATCTCAAGTACTTTACGCCATTCATCCACATCGGTGTTTCCAAACCCATAACCTTTAGGGCCGTAGTAACCAGCGTTGTTAATCAAAAGGTCGATAGGTGGCA
>NZ_JAWOVC010000448.1:0-644 GCF_033339735.1 Vibrio sp. 2033 | reverse complement strand
GAGATGTTGGATGAACTCCGAAGCCAAGTCTTCGATGACCGCGTCTACGCATTTACACCACGTGGCGATGTTGTCGACTTACCAATGGGGGCAACTCCACTAGACTTTGCCTACCACATTCACTCAGAAGTCGGGCACCGTTGTATTGGCGCTAAAGTTGGTGGCCGAATCGTGCCGTTCACCCATAAACTCCACATGGGCGATCAGGTCGAAATCATCACTGCAAAAGAGCCAAACCCATCGCGAGACTGGTTAAACCCATCACTAGGCTTTGTTCACTCAGGTCGTGCTCGTGCGAAGATCAACGCTTGGTTTCGTAAACAGAGTCGAGAGAAAAACCTCGAAGCGGGACGTGAAATCCTCGAACACGAGTTGGTGAAGATTGGTGCGACGTTAAAAGATGCAGAGCATTACGCCCTAAAACGCTTCAACGTCAACACGCCGGATGAACTCTACGTCGGTGTAGGCAGTGGCGACCTGCGTATCAATCAGATCATCAACCACATCAATGCACTGGTGAATAAACCAACGGCGGAAGAAGAAGACCAGCAAGCGCTAGAAAAACTCCAAGAAGCCGAGCACAAAGCACCAGCGCAAAGTCGCCCGAAAAAAGACGCGGTAGTAGTAGAAGGTGTTGATAACCT
>NZ_JAWOVC010000447.1:0-644 GCF_033339735.1 Vibrio sp. 2033 | reverse complement strand
ACCTTAGATAAAAATGTCGGACGCAATTTGCGCTTAGCGGTTAAAATGAGTAGCTTAACAGTCGATAGTCCTTTTTGGCTCATCTATGGCCTGTTGTACCCAGACTTAAACGTCATCTTGCTACGGCGTTTAACTCAATCACTGCACGAAGCAGAAGGAAACAGCTCCCACACCTGAGCATGAAGGAGCGGTAATTTGAAGGAATAAAACAGATGCACAACGATACCCTAAGCCGCGTGAACGCAATTCGCGAATGGCTTGCTCAACACAACATTGATGCCCTACTGATCCCTCACGAAGATGAATACCTGGGTGAATATGTCCCTGCGCACAATGAACGCCTCCATTGGCTAACCGGATTCACAGGCTCTGCAGGCGCAGCCGTGATCACACAAGACAAAGCCGCGATTTTTGTTGATGGCCGCTACACCGTTCAAGTGACCAAACAAGTTCCTAGCGAGTTGTTTGAATATCGACACCTAATTGAAGAACCAGCATTGGATTGGATTCAAGACCATCTAACCGCAAATGCGTCCGTGGCTATCGACCCCCGCATGCACAGCTCGGCTTGGCTAGATATGGCACAAGCAAAACTGGTTGGAAAACTTGAGCTGAACATTCTCTCCAGCAACCCAATTGATGAG
>NZ_JAWOVC010000446.1:0-645 GCF_033339735.1 Vibrio sp. 2033 | reverse complement strand
GAGCGCTACAAAGAGTTGGAATCAGGAAAGTGGGTGAAAGTTGATGGCTGGGCAGATGTCGAAGCGGCAAAAGCAGAGATTCTACAATCTTACGAGCGTGCGCAAAACAAATAAGCGTAAACGCCAACCCCGAATACAAAAAGAGCTGCAAAGTGCAGCTCTTTTGCTTTCTAACCTAAACGCTTGCCTTAGATAGGAGCTCCTGCGGAGGACATACGACCAGCGTCATAATCGTGTTGGAAGAACGGGTCAACGTCATCGCAGATTCCGAAATACGGTCGTCCAACCACACCCAGCATATAGGCACTTTGCTCACAATACTCTTGCTTACCTTCTTGATAACCGTTTTGGTAGGCCATGATCAGTTCTGGCGTTGCGTGGTTAGTACCATCCAACTTAGCTATCCGCTCTTGTGACAACTCTCGTAATCCATCTAAGGCAGACTGTTTCCCGAACGCTTGCCAATCAGTCACACTGGTTGAAGCTGGTAAGGTGGTTTGCGCACAAGCAGACAGAAGCATCATCATCGCGCCAATTATTAACACTCTCATCATCACTCCTTACTTTTCTGACTTGTCGTTTTCTAACGTGTTTAGAAACGTTTTTAAATCTCGACAACGTTCTTACGATGGTTACTTAAGTATA
>NZ_JAWOVC010000445.1:0-645 GCF_033339735.1 Vibrio sp. 2033 | reverse complement strand
CCAATGATATACAACACACTTAGCAACATAGGGGAACACTCAAAGTAAAAAGTTACCGTTTATCCATTACAAAATGGTTAGGGCAGTAACAACACTTACAAACGGCTTAATCAGTCTTAAAAAGTGATTAAAACCAGCAACATGCTCATAATCAAACTGCTTGAAAAACAGCAATTTGAGTGGCACCAAAATAAGGCGAGAGTGTATTAGTAAATGAGTACGCTGACGAATGAGAAATTGTATTGAGAAAGGTCGGTTCAGATAAATTCAACTAATAACCAAAACTGTGGGATGCCTTTACCTTATTTGCAAAAACAGCGACAATGCGCAGCGCATGTCAATTTGAAGTACAGACTCGACGATGACCCACGAATACCAAGATCTAATCACCATTTTCAATGACACTTTTCTTGAGCAATTCAACACCACGCTAGAGCTTGGTGGTGATGAGCCTATTTATCTGCCAGCTGATGATGAGCATCCTCACCATCGTATTATTTTTGCTCGAGGTTTTTACGCTTCTGCTCTGCACGAAATCGCGCACTGGTGTGTCGCTGGTCCTGAACGTCGTTTAATGGAAGATTTTGGCTACTGGTATGAGCCGGATGGACGCACTGAAGCCGTACAAGCTGAGTTCGAAAAAGT
>NZ_JAWOVC010000444.1:0-646 GCF_033339735.1 Vibrio sp. 2033 | reverse complement strand
GAACTTTGGCAGTTACTCTGAATATGAACTGACTTCGCTACAAACTGAACCCAGCGAAGACGTGTTAGACGGATGGTTGCAATTAGCAGTTTACGCAAAAACGCTCTCCGGCAATCTGTCTCAGTTAAAAAATACCCTTGAGCGTTGGTTGAACGAGAACCCGTCACACCCAGCGGCAATCTATACACCAGAAGAAATTCAAAACATTCTGTCACTTGATATCGTAAAACCAAATAACACAGCATTGTTGTTACCATTAACAGGTAAGTTTGCGCCTCAGGCACAATTGATCCGCGATGGTTTTGTATTCGCGATGATGAATGATAGAAACCGCGATCCAAGCGCAACGCTTACCGTCATTGATACGAATGCGTACAGCGCTGACGAAGTGAAGCAACGTCTTATCAACGAAAACATCGATTTTGTTGTCGGCCCGCTGCAAAAAGAAAATGTCGAACTATTGCAAACAACAATGGATGGCTCAGCAAACAGTCCAGCCATTCCAGCACTGGCGCTGAATATTCCTGAAGATGTTCAGCCAGGTACCGACATTTGCTACCTAGCGTTGTCACCAGAGCAAGAAGTGGCTCAAGCTGCAAAATACTTGTTTAGCGAAGGCTATAACTTCCCGCTGATCCTAGCGCCA
>NZ_JAWOVC010000443.1:0-646 GCF_033339735.1 Vibrio sp. 2033 | reverse complement strand
CAAAATATCCTAGCGAATAACGGCTATCAAACTCACGGTTGGGATGTGGATTGGGCCCCTGAAAACTGGGGCATTGCGATGCCAGCAAACAGCCTTACAGAAGCTGAACCATTCCTTGGGTATGTCGATTCCGCGCTAAATACTTGTGCGCCTACGACAATTAACCCTATCAACTCCAAAGCACAAGAGTTCCCATGTGGTACACCTTTGCATGCCGATAAAGTTATTGTACTAACTCACGAGTTCCTGTTTGAAGACGGTAAACGTGGCATGGGTGCAACTCAAAACCTACCGAAGCTCGCGAAGTTTATCCAGCTAGCCAAACAGGCTGGTTATGTCTTCGATACCATGGATAACTACACACCGAACTGGCAAGTTGGTAACAACTACAGCGCCGGCGACTACGTTCTACACCTCGGTACGGTATATCAAGCAGTAACAAGCCATACAGCGCAACAAGATTGGGCGCCATCACCAACATCTAGCTTGTGGACGAATGCGGATCCAGCAACTAATTGGACTCAGAATGTTTCATACAAACAAGGCGATGTGGTGACTTATCAAGGTTTGCGTTACCTAGTTAACGTACCGCACGTATCTCAAGCAGACTGGACTCCAAACTCACAGAACACCTTGTTCACAGCTC
>NZ_JAWOVC010000442.1:0-649 GCF_033339735.1 Vibrio sp. 2033 | reverse complement strand
ACTTCGGCATCAGTGACGTTAGATAAGCTCAGCTCTGCTGCGACTATTTCGTGGGTGCTTGTATCTACCGCGATATGCAGCTTACGCCAGACTCTGCGCTTCCCATCAGTACCATGCTTCTTGACCTTCCATTCACCTTCGCCATAAACCTTGAGGCCAGTGGCATCAATGGCCAGATGTTGTATTGCTCCTCTGGTTTTGGTTTTAAATGAAACCTCAACTTCCTTAGCTCGGCGGCTTATACAGGTGTAGTGTGGGCAAACAAGCGGGATGTGAGCCAGCTTAAATACTGAGTCTAGAAAGCCTTGCAGCGCTCTCAATTGCATGGAGAAGACGCGCTTAACCATCAGTGCGGTAGTAATGGCTAAGTCGCTGAATCGGCGAGGTCTACCACGCTTGCCTTGTTTGTTTTGCTTCCACTCGGCTATCGCTTCCTCATCAATCCAAAAGGTCAGAGAACCACGGTTTATTAAGGCTTTGTTGTACTGCGTCCAGTTAGTTGTTTTGTAACGAGGTTTAGGCATGAGGCTACGACGATTAATGGGTGTAGCCGATCAGATCGTAGCTTCTTGATTTAGTTCCATCGATTTAAGCAACAAAGCCCCTCACAGAGCCGCTTGCCGCTATCTAAAATACAATCGTAAAAACG
>NZ_JAWOVC010000441.1:0-650 GCF_033339735.1 Vibrio sp. 2033 | reverse complement strand
CTTTTCCAATCGATATTATTAGTTGCGTTACCAATACGAAAGACTGAATACAGCAGTAAGTTCACTTGGCCTGAGCGTCCGCCAACAATTAGGTCAGTTCCGGAAATGGTGTTCGCAAAGCTGTCTTTTGCTTGAGTGCGGATACGTTCTACGCCAAGCAGCAAGATTACCGATATTGCTACCGTCATGATCGTCAACACCGCTGTCGCTTTGCGGTTCATCAAGCTTTTCCAAGCGAGTTTGATTACAGCACTCACGCTAGCACCTCCATGTTACTGCTTTGGTTTATTTCTGGCAGATTAATGGTGCGATCGAACAAGCTTTCCAGAGTTGGATCATGGCTGACAAAGATTAATGTCGCGTTGGCTTGATTAGCCTGTTCCATCAGCAGTTCGATGAACGCCATGCGATTATCATGATCGAGTGCAGATGTCGGCTCGTCAGCAATGACTAACGCAGGATGCCCTATCAGCGCACGAGCTGCCGCCACTCGCTGTTGTTGTCCAATACTCAGCTCTGACACTGGGCGAGAGTGTAAATTTGTCGGTAAATGAAGCCGCTCCAACAAGGTTGTCGCTTGTGATAAAAGCTCGGCTTTGGAGGCGTTTGGTGTCACGCGATCTCGTCTCACTTTACTGAACTGGCAAGGA
>NZ_JAWOVC010000440.1:0-651 GCF_033339735.1 Vibrio sp. 2033 | reverse complement strand
CAAGGAAGATCGTGCCACCGTCTGCTAATTCAAATCGACCTTTACGCGCCGTTAACGCACCAGTAAACGCGCCTTTTTCGTGGCCAAACAATTCGCTTTCGAGTAGCTCCGGTGGGATTGCACCACAGTTAATTGGCACAAATGCACCATTGCGGTATGACGAATGGTAGTGAATGTTACGTGCTACCACTTCTTTACCCGTACCCGATTCACCAAGGATCAAGACATTGGCTTCTGTACCCGATACTTGCTCAATAAGATGACGAACTTCTTGAATACCGCGACTCTGCCCTACTAAGCTACGAAACAGCGTGTTTTTACGCGCACTTGCAACAACATTGACCCCTTTACGGCCAAGAAAATCTTTGCAGTGACGTAACGCTTCACTAAGCTGTGGGTAATTTAGCGGTTGCTCTAATTCGCCAACAAAGTTTGGGAGATCGTCCACAGGCAAAGGAAAGCTGCCCAAGACAAGAAGTGGGATATGGTATGCATCGTTGAGACGAGCCATCACGGCAGTTGCCGCTCGACCTGCTGAGATATTGCCAACGATACAGCCTGACCATACGCTAGACCAATCAACATCGCCTAGCTGTTCAGAACCGACAGCTTCGCAACTTTCTCCAACAAATTCCAATATATTGCTTAAAT
>NZ_JAWOVC010000439.1:0-651 GCF_033339735.1 Vibrio sp. 2033 | reverse complement strand
TTTGATAATTACGCGGGTCCAGCATTCGATATTGATGATGAGTAATGCTATGAGCTACATGAAAGCCGCAAAAGCATGCATTGACTTGTCTGCGTTGCAGCACAACTTGCAGCGTGTGAAAGCGCAAGCACCAGAAAGTAAAGTGATGGCGGTAGTGAAAGCCAACGGTTATGGCCATGGTCTACGTCATGTGGCGAAACATGCTAACCATGCCGATGCCTTTGGTGTGGCTCGCATTGAAGAAGCGTTGCAACTGCGTGCTTGTGGCGTGGTAAAGCCAATTCTCTTACTCGAAGGTTTTTATTCGCCGGGCGATCTGCCTGTGTTAGTGACGAACAACATCCAAACCGTGGTGCACTGTGAAGAGCAACTTATCGCGTTGGAACAGGCGGATTTAGAAACGCCAGTGGTCGTTTGGTTGAAGATCGACAGTGGTATGCATCGTTTGGGTGTTCGCCCTGAGCAGTATGATGAATTCATTTCTCGCTTAAAAACGTGCCCGAATGTGGCGAAACCATTGCGATACATGAGCCATTTTGGTTGTGCGGATGAGCTTGATAGCAGCATCACGCCGCAACAAATTGAGCTGTTTATGTCATTAACCTCGGGCTGTCAGGGCGAGCGCTCGCTAGCGGCATCTGCGGGTTTATT
>NZ_JAWOVC010000438.1:0-651 GCF_033339735.1 Vibrio sp. 2033 | reverse complement strand
GGGTGAGTATCTTCCGCCAGTTAATCCACAAAGGGCTGTTGTTTCAAAACATCACCCGAAACTCGACGTTGCAACTGACCGAGGAAGCTCGACCATTATTGCGCGGGGATGTGTCGCTCGAGCTAGCGGTTCCTCGTTTGGATACCGCAGCACGCGCTGCGAAGTCGGACAAACTGACCAGCAAAAACTACGATAAGAAGCTGTTTGCGAAATTACGCAAGCTGCGTAAGTCGATTGCCGATGAAGATGGCTTACCACCATACGTTGTATTTAGTGATGCGACCTTGATTGATATGGCGGAGATTCTGCCGACGTCGTATGGCGAAATGCTGGCGGTGAGCGGGGTAGGTCAACGTAAATTAGAAAAATATGCCGATCCATTCTTGGATCTGATTCAAGAACACATCACTCACCACGGATAAGGAACCGAAATGCAGAAGGAATTTGGCCTAACAGAATACATTGCCGAAGAAGGTCGTTTGCTGATTGCAGCCCCAAGATTTGATTCAGACACCTTCCCGGCGTTAGGTGAGCGTTTGGTGGGGTTACTCTCTGCGACGGTAATCGAAAAACAGTGGGATGCGGATATCCACTCTTGGCTGATCGACTTTGACGGTTGCCGCTTATTTATGAAAGCGGAGCATTACAGTG
>NZ_JAWOVC010000437.1:0-652 GCF_033339735.1 Vibrio sp. 2033 | reverse complement strand
ATCTGGCGAGCCTGTTAAAGGCCCTATTTACATGAAGCGCATCAAAGGTGGGGTATTAGCGGACGGTCTGAACTCGGCTATCGCTGCGGTATTCAACAGTTTTCCAAACTCTACCTTCAGTCAAAACAACGGCATTATCATGCTAACGGGCGTCGCAAGCCGTTACGTGGGTTACTTTATCTCGGGCATGTTAGTGATTCTTGGTCTATTCCCGGGCGTGGCCAGTTTTGTTCAGCTGATCCCAGAGCCTGTACTTGGTGGCTCTACCATCGTGATGTTCGGCACCATTGCCGCTGCAGGCGTGCGTATTATCTCGCGTGTTGACCTCGACCGCCGCGCAATTCTGATTATGGCGTTGTCATTCTCGATGGGGTTAGGTATCGCTCAGAAACCTGAGATTCTGCAGTTTATGCCTGAGTTTATTAAAAGCATCTTCTCAACTGGTGTGGCTGCTGGCGGTATCACCGCGATACTGCTGAACTTGTTGCTTCCAGAAAAACTGACAGAAGAAGATGAACTTGTCGCTCAAGAAGTGAAAGAGTCTTAATACTTGTACTTAGAAGTTAAAAAGCCCAACCACATTTTTGGTTGGGCTTTTTGGTTTGAGAGGGTTATTTGGTCGGGAAACTGATTTGGGCGATCAAGCCGCCTT
>NZ_JAWOVC010000436.1:0-652 GCF_033339735.1 Vibrio sp. 2033 | reverse complement strand
ACCATCCGAGTAGAAAAGCTGACCAAAAATAGATAATAAGAGAGTAAAGAGATGGAAAAGCTAGCACGCAAACAAGTTCAAGAATTAACCCCGTATTTATCTGCTCGCCGAATTGGCGGCACGGGTGACGTTTGGCTCAACGCCAATGAATCTCCATTTAATAATGAGTACAAAACGGATTTTGCTCGCCTAAACCGCTACAGCGAATGCCAGCCAAAAGCGCTTATTTCTGCTTACGCTGCCTACGCGGGTGTAAAGCCAGAACAGACGCTTACTTCTCGTGGTGCTGACGAAGGTATCGAGCTTTTAGTTCGCGCTTTCTGTGAGCCAGGACAAGACGCGATTTTGTACTGCCCACCGACTTACGGTATGTACGCAATCAGTGCTGAAACCATTGGTGTTGAACGTAAGACTGTACCGCTAACATCGGATTGGCAGCTTGACCTTGCTGGCATCGAATCCAATCTCGATAACGTCAAGCTGGTTTTTGTTTGTTCGCCAAACAACCCAACCGGTAACCTCGTTAAGCGTGAAGATATTGTCTCTCTGCTTGAGATGACAAAAGACCGAGCAATCGTGGTCATGGACGAAGCGTACATCGATTTTTGCCCTGAGGCGTCAACGGTGGATTTGTTAGCTCAGTATCCAAATC
>NZ_JAWOVC010000435.1:0-654 GCF_033339735.1 Vibrio sp. 2033 | reverse complement strand
GCGGGCTATAAGGCCGGTTTCCTTGACCAAAGTCAGGGCGTTTTTCAGTTCGCCGTTCTTGAAGTGCTCCAGACCGGTAAATTCTATATCAATGATTCGCGAGCGATTACCCTGATCGACATCAAAAGTAAGCGCTATCGATGTTGCGGAGATTTCTTCTTCACGTACGGTAACTTTGGCGTTTGGGTAACCCTTTGCCGCCAAAAGTTCGCGCAATATCCTGGTTGCGTTTTTAGCCTTGACTGGGTCGTAGATGGCTTCCTTTGATATTCCTACACGCTTTTCGCGAAATTCCTTGAGGATATCGGATTCCTGAACCGCCTTGATGCCGTTGAATTGCAGGTCGCGAATAATAGGCCATTCGCGAACTTCGAAGATGACGTTGACGCCGCCACTGACGCCTTCGGTAGTTAAAACCCTGGTCGCCGTTTTATCGAAAAAATTGAGCGAAAGGAGCTCTTTAAGATCACGCTCCAGTGCGGCAGGATCGTAAACGTCACCGGGACGCGTTTTAATGTAGTAGAGAAGGTCTTCGTCCCGCAGGCGCCTGTTTCCCTGGATATCAACACTTTCCACTATTTGTTGTTGATTTGATGCCGCATCGGCTTCAGGCAGGTTTGAGGATCGGGTCCTGGCCGGAGTCGTTGATACTGC
>NZ_JAWOVC010000434.1:0-655 GCF_033339735.1 Vibrio sp. 2033 | reverse complement strand
TGTTCCTTCATTAGAGCAAGTTCGCAGTGCGACGACTGAGCAAGCTGTTGCCATTATGAAGGCGCATGAGTTACGACTAAAACAACCCAAGCCAGAAAAGCCAGCTCCAGTTAAACAGATAGAGGTTAAACCTAAACCTGTTGCAGAGCCTACCGCGCCAAAACCGCCAGTTGTTACTCCACCAAAACCTGAACCAGTTAAACCTGTTGAAACGACAGCAAACGTGCCACCAGTTTCGACGTCACCGCAAGGTGAAAAGCAGGTTAGTGAGCTAAAAGACAAGCTGCAGGGCTCGCAAAGTGAGCTTGAATCACTAGAAGAGAAAAACCATCGTCTGCGCCTCATGCTGTCTCAAGTTCAGAGCGAAGTTGAAACACTCAAAAGCGAGCTTAACGACGAAGAGCGCATTCGTTCGGAAGTGGAAAAGCTGTTGGCAGAAGAGCGCCAACGTGTTGCTGAGCAGCAACGCATGCAACCAAGTACGATGGATAAGATTCTATCCAATGGTTGGCTAGTCGGACTCGCTGCCCTGATTCCAGGTGCTCTGCTTGCATTGTTGGTTGTCATGCTACTTGGTCGTCGTTCGAAAGCGAAAGAAGAGGAAGCCGCGCAGCAGCAGACACAAGATATCGACCCGCTTGCGGCACCAATAGGT
>NZ_JAWOVC010000433.1:0-655 GCF_033339735.1 Vibrio sp. 2033 | reverse complement strand
AAGTCCAGAGTCGGATGTTTTGTCACGATAGAGCGATACCCATAAACTTGTTCAATACGTTCGGGCGTTAGGGCTTGCCAAGGGTTGTCATCGCATACAAGTTTGCCGTTATGGAGCAACACCAGTCGGTCTGCGTATTGTGAGGCTAAGTTCAAGTCATGTAATACGACAACCACCGCAGCGTTCTGCGCTTTTGCCGCCTCACGAGCAATTTTAAGCGTGTTGTGCTGGTGGGCGAGATCCAGTGCCGACGTAGGCTCGTCCAACATCAGAATCTTTTTGTCACCAGATTGATGCAGTTGCGTTAGCACTCGAGCCAAGTGCAAACGTTGCTTCTCTCCGCCTGAGAGGGCAGGGTACAAGCTTTCCGCTAAGTGCAGAACATCGGTTTTTTGCATGTAGTGTAGGGCAAGCTCAGTCGTTTCTTTGTTTGAAAGTGACAAGGGGATCGCACCGAGTTCGACCACCTCTCGTGCCAAGAATGGAAAAGTGAGCGTGCTGTGCTGTGGCAGCATGGCGAGGTGCTTTGCTATGTCTTCAGGTTTCCAGGCTTCTTTAGGCTCGCCAAAATAGTCAATCTCGTTGTGTGATGGAATCTCACCACACAGAAGTTTAAGTAGTGTACTTTTCCCCGCGCCGTTTGGCCCCAATAACG
>NZ_JAWOVC010000432.1:0-656 GCF_033339735.1 Vibrio sp. 2033 | reverse complement strand
GCTCAAGCTGATAGCTGTAATGCCGAGGTAAGCCGCAATTTGGCTATCGGTAATACGTTGTTCTAAATCTGGGTAGTGGTGGCAAAATAACTGATAACGTTCCTCAGGCGAATACAACAGCATAAAACGTTCTTTATTCTCTTTGTTCATCAACTGCGTTTCGAGCAATTTTAGGTAAATTGAGTGCTTTTCGGCGCGCCATTGATGCAATGCCTCGATAGGCAAACAGAATAAATGACATGCGGTCAGCGTTTCCAATAAGTACGGTGAAGGTTGACCTTTTATCACGCTTTCAAAGCCGATCACCCAGTCCTTTTCCCAATAAAACTCTTTGCTGAATTCTTTGCCTTTCTCTGTGAGATAGCTTGCGTGACATAACCCTTCCAGAATGAAGTAGATGTGTGAACTAAATTCACCTTGATGGCTAAGAATGTGCCTAGTGGGTAATTCTAACTCTTGTCCATAGACCATGAGTTGTGAGGCTTCATCTTCTGAAAAGCCATGTTGAGTGAGATCGAAAAATACGTCGTTTTGCATGAAGGTTATCTGCAGTGAAAGGGTTAGCGCATTTGAACTATCTTAACTGCTTTGTGCAGCAACAAAAAGCGGCTCACTGAGGAGCCGCTAGTTTGAACATCGAGTCGCTTATTTGTTTA
>NZ_JAWOVC010000431.1:0-656 GCF_033339735.1 Vibrio sp. 2033 | reverse complement strand
TCTTCGGCTGCGGCAGCCCGGACGCCTCTCAAAGCGCCGGACTCCGTACGTCCGTCCGGCACGCTTTCAATCGTGCAGTCGCTGGCCAAGATGGAATCGGACCGTCTTGAACTGGAAACACTTCGCGGGAATTTCAAGCGGTTTGACGCTTCCCGACATACCTTTCCGCATCCGGCTTTCGGCGATATGAATGCTTATGACTGGCTCGCCCTCGCCGGCGGCCACGAAAAGCGTCATTTGGCACAAATCCGCCGTATTCTGAGCCAAATAAAGAATCAGCACACGGCAGGTTAATAACCGGGCATTTACTGTGATAAAATTTTCTGCTTGGTGTCATAAGCGGCGCTGATGCGTCAGGACACCGGCTATTTTTATGGACAAGTTTTTGATTCGCGGCGGCCGGCCGCTTTCCGGCAGGGTTGAAATCAGCGGCGCGAAAAACTCCGCGCTCCCGTGTCTGGCGGCAGCATTGCTTACGCCGGAAACTGTTGTTTTACATAACGTCCCTTATGTCAAGGATTTAATTACCCAGCGCCGTTTGCTCGAAGATCTGGGAGCAACCGTCTTGACTCCCGAACTCCGGACACATAAAGTAAATGCCCGCGATATCCAACGCTTCGAAGCTCCATATGAACTGGTGAAAACGATGAGAGCCA
>NZ_JAWOVC010000430.1:0-656 GCF_033339735.1 Vibrio sp. 2033 | reverse complement strand
AAAGCGATTCTAAACGAATCAGACATTTCGACTTTTGTATACGCATTCATTTTTTTTAGCGCTTTTCGCATTTGTGAGTTCCTTCGATTTAATTGTAAGAACAAAAAAGAAACCCGAAATTCAGAAGAAGAGCCCGATGCATTAATAAGTCTAAATATCCGTTCCGAAAAGTAGCATAGGAAAAAGGTTTGAAAATTGAAAGTAATTAGCGATTAAAGGATGAGGTTGCCTAAAGATTGAATTTGAAGGATCAGCAATTTTAACTGAAGATTATTTAATACCTTTATTTAGTATTTAACGAACATCCAATTTTTAAATAGTTTTAATCAGTAACATTTCGCCCGTGCAATAATGTATTTTATTCTTTGTACAAATTCACCGATCCGCTCGGGTTGATACCATCTTCGACCGGCGCCTGTGGCGCGTGGTGTCCGGGCGGCGACAGCGGCTCTTTCGGTTCCGGCGGCGGTCATCAGGATATTTCGGGAAACTTTTTACCAAAACAACAGAAGCCGAAAAAGATATACGTTTTTGTCTTTTTAACCGAAGAAGAACAAACACTTCAGAGCACTGTAACTAATACGAAAGACCCGAAGGACTCAAGAACTGAAATTTTTGTGGGCGCTCTGGATTTTTCGGCGGTTATCGCGAGCGCT
>NZ_JAWOVC010000429.1:0-657 GCF_033339735.1 Vibrio sp. 2033 | reverse complement strand
GGAGAATGATTGCCATGGTCGCATTGCGTGAGAAGCCCAAACCTCTTCAAGTTTGCCAGATGTGGTTACTTGTCCTTTATCGATAATCGCAAGATGCTGAGCAAGCCTCAAAATCTCTTGTAGGCTATGCGTTACATAGATAATGGGAATGTTCACCTTGTCTGACAACTCTTCCAGAAATGGCATGACTTCACGCTTTCTGGGCATATCTAGTGATGCGAGAGGTTCATCCATCAACAACAAATCCGGCTTCGATAACAGTGCACGAGCAATAGCGACACGTTGCTTTTCACCGCCAGAGAGTGAGATTGGAAAACGCTTTAAAAGAGGTTTGATGGAGAGCAAGTCCGTCACGGCATCAAAATACGCATCATCTTTTGCCTTCACCCCATACAAAAGATTGCCCTGTACAGAGTAATGAGGAAATAAACGCGAGTCCTGAAATACATACCCGATTTTACGTTTATGCGTTGGTAAATTGATCCCTTGTTCACTGTCAAACAAGACGTGATCACCAATTGCAATTCTGCCCTGTTGTGGCGTCACCAACCCACTAATCACATTGATTAATGTGGTTTTACCAGCTCCAGAACGTCCAAATAATGCACTTATCTCGTTACGTGGTAACGAAAGATCGATATCAAAGTTAGTTTCGCC
>NZ_JAWOVC010000428.1:0-657 GCF_033339735.1 Vibrio sp. 2033 | reverse complement strand
TACGGTAAGACCAAAAACAGAGAGAACTAACAGCCCCGTTAAGAAAGATCCTGGAATAGAGATCCCAACCAACAATGCCGTTCTTACCCCCAAGATCGCGATAATAACGATGACTACCAAAATGATTGCCGAGAGAACGTTGTTTTGCAGATCACTAAGCATTAGCTTGACATCATCCGACTGATCCCAAGTGTATTTAACCTGCAAATTACTTGGCCACTCTGCTCGCAGTTGCCCTTGAGCAATCACCTCTTTAACTAACGCGACGGTTTCAATAATGTTCTCGCCAGCACGCTTTTTCACGTCAAGCACAATGGCAGGCTCACCATCCAAGCGGGCAAAGCTTTCCGGATCACGAAACGCTCGGCGAACTGTGGCCACATCACCAAAGGTGATCACTTCTTTGCCATTCACTTTGATAGGCAATTCGAGAACATCTTTCAGAGAATCAAACACCGACGGAACTTTGACCGAAAAGCGCCCATATCCAGTATCGACAAAACCAGCCGCAACCACTCGGTTGTTTAGTGCGATCAAGTTATAGATATCGGCCTGATCCAATCCATAGCTTTACATTAGAAGGGGATCAACCACGATCTCGACAATATCTTCACGATCACCAGCAATATCGACTTCCAAGATCTGACGGAAGCTTTC
>NZ_JAWOVC010000427.1:0-657 GCF_033339735.1 Vibrio sp. 2033 | reverse complement strand
TGTTCGTCATGGCCTGTGTAGTGATCTAGGCTTTTCTGAACAAGATCGCCGTGAAAATATTCGTCGTATTGGCGAGTTGGCGAAACTGATGGCAGATGCGGGTTTGATTGTGTTGTCCGCGTTCATTTCTCCTCACCGTGCTGAGCGTCAACTCGTTCGCGATTTACTGCCCGAAGGAGAGTTCATTGAAGTGTTTGTGAATGCATCTCTCGAAGTGTGTGAAGGCCGAGATCCAAAAGGTTTATACAAAAAAGCGCGAGCAGGTGAGATCCCAAATTTCACGGGTATTGATTCAGAATATCAAGCGCCAATCAATCCAGAAATTGATTTGCCAGCAGGCGAGAAGAGCGTCGAAGAGTTGGTTGAGTTGTGTTTGAATGAGCTTAAACAGCGTCGTGTGATCAGCTAACTCAGCTTTTGGAACATGGGTGGAAAAAAGCCTCGTGTAATGCTTGAGGAGCTTTTAGATCATAGGTGACCTAAAGCTCCTAGAGCGAAACTAAACGGTATAGTTCACGCTGCTGCTTGCTTCGGTGCTTACGCTAAACTTTTGATTTAACAAGGCGAGCATTTGATCGTAGTACTGGGAGTTTGGCTTGTTGCCAAGCAGTTTGCACAGTTCGTTACCCGTCGGCGTGAAACGGTAGTACAGCAGAC
>NZ_JAWOVC010000426.1:0-657 GCF_033339735.1 Vibrio sp. 2033 | reverse complement strand
AAATAAGCGTAAGTCTTCTGCGAAACCCAAAGCCGCAGTAAACGACACCAAAACCGCACCGAAAGTAGAAGTAGAGCCATCATTTTTGATTCGCTGGCGCTTCCATTTATTGCTGTTTTTTGTTTTCTGCGCCTTTGCGCTTCTTGTCGCTCGTGTGGCCTATATTCAAATCATCGAGCCGGATAATCTCATTAAGCAGGGCGATCTACGTTCGATTCGTGTTAAGTCTATCCCGTCTGCACGAGGCATTATTTCTGATCGCAATGGTGAACCTTTAGCGGTGAGTGTGCCTGTTGAAGCGGTTTGGGCCGATCCAGCCACCATTTTTAAAGAAAATGCACTAAGTCAGAAACAAAACTGGTATGCCTTAGCTGACGTGTTAGGTGTGGATCGCCAAGGCCTGATTGACAAAATCAAGCGCAACGAAAATCGTCGCTTTATTTACCTGCAGCGTCAGGTGAGCCCAGCAATGGCAAACTACATTCGTGAACTGAAGCTACCAGGTATTGGTCTTAAGTCGGAGTCTCGTCGTTATTACCCGGCTGGCGAAGTCAGTGCGCACCTTGTCGGTGTGACAGGCATTGACGGTCATGGCCTAGAGGGGGTTGAGCGCAGTTACGATGAATGGCTAACCGGTGAAGAAGGTAAAAAGACCAT
>NZ_JAWOVC010000425.1:0-657 GCF_033339735.1 Vibrio sp. 2033 | reverse complement strand
GCTCGTCATGAATAAAGCCGTGTTCTGCTGAACCAAGAATCAACGTGAAACGGTGATCTGACTCCAAAGCGTGATA
Source organism: Vibrio sp. 2033 (assembly GCF_033339735.1). Classification (NCBI taxonomy): domain Bacteria; kingdom Pseudomonadati; phylum Pseudomonadota; class Gammaproteobacteria; order Vibrionales; family Vibrionaceae; genus Vibrio; species Vibrio sp. 2033. Next base: position 581 of record NZ_JAWOVC010000425.1, on the reverse strand, counting down.
CAGCGATTCTTGCACCACTGGGCGAACTTTGATGCCTTGCAGAAGCTCAGTCAGGGCTTCGCGTCGACCTTCCGATTCCACCGAAAAGATGATTTTGCCCGTAAATTGTTCGCTGAATTGGCGCAGACGAGACAATGGCTCTTTGTTTTGCTGTTGAACGCCAAGTTCTGCCAGTGTTTGTACCGCTAAGTTTTGGCGGCCAGCACGTTTCACTACTTTCTCTAGGCTGAGCTGTGCCTGAGGAAGTTGTTTGAAGTGTGCAAACAATTCGTCTTTCTTGAGCCACAAATCATGTGGGGCAAGAAGTGGACGCAGAGGATCAATTTTCTTTTGATCGTAGCGATATTCGACGTCATTTAAGAATGTGTCGACAGCGGCTTCAATGTCGCCGTATGTGATCAGCTGCGAATCTTCAGGTAAGTAGTCGAACAGGGTTTCGGTATGGTCGAAGAACAGTGGTTGCCAGTATTCAATGCCTGCCGGCCACGTTCCTTTGGTGACTTGCATGTAGATGGATTCTGGCTCGCGTCTCGCCTCAAACTGGGTGCGCCAACGAGTACGGAAATCTTCAATCGCTTCTT
>NZ_JAWOVC010000424.1:0-658 GCF_033339735.1 Vibrio sp. 2033 | reverse complement strand
CATTTTAACTCGTTAGCGGAAATTATCATTAATACGGCTGGCGCGGCTGACCTTGTTGGCGCAACGCCAATGGATCGTCCTGAATGGTGTTCGGTTGACCCGTTCACAGGCTCTGTATACCTCACGCTAACCAATAACACGCGCCGCACAGACGAAACGAATCCAGCAAATCCGCGCTTAAACAACAAGTTTGGTCACGTTATTCGTTGGGATGAAGGCACTTCTGCGACAGACTTTACTTGGGATATCTTTGTTTTTGGTTCGCCTGCAAATGGTGATGCAGACACAAACCGTTCTGGCTTGAATGAGTTTAACCAGTTTGCAAGTCCAGATGGCTTGGCATTTGATGGTCGCGGTATTCTTTGGATTCAAACTGATAACGGCGCAGATGAAGTCACGTCTTACACCAACGACCAAATGCTGGCGGTTGTACCATCTAAACTCACGAATGAAAATGGCGATCAAGCAGTGATCGGTGCAGACAACCAAGCAGAGCTGAAACGCTTCTTTGTTGGTCCAAACGGTTGTGAAGTGACAGGCTTTACCATTAGCCCAGATTACAAATCGCTATTTGTAAACATTCAACACCCTGGTATCTGGCCATACAGTGATGATGCCGCGCAAGAATCTCCGGCTGGAACTACAGTTCGGCCTCGTG
>NZ_JAWOVC010000423.1:0-658 GCF_033339735.1 Vibrio sp. 2033 | reverse complement strand
GTAGGTTCACCCATTACCGATTTAGCACTGAAAATGCTAAGGGACATCGAGGGTTCGGAGCGCAATTTTTCCCGTTCCTATTTCACGCGTGCCAAAGGTGGCGTATTGATGAAATCGATCACCATCGCGATTCGTAATGGGGAAAATCGCGTTATTGGCCTATTGTGTATCAACGTCAACCTTGATGCGCCATTCTCGCAAGTGTTGCAATCTTTCATGCCAACGCAAGAAGCGAAAGAAGCCGCTTCATCGGTGAACTTCGCGAGTGACGTAGAAGAGCTGGTGGACCAAACCGTTGAACGCACGATTGAAGAAATCAATGCGGATAAATCGGTATCGAACAACACCAAGAATCGTCAGATCGTGATGGAGTTGTACGATAAAGGCATCTTCGACATCAAAGATGCCATCAACCGTGTTGCCGATCGTCTTAACATTTCAAAACACACCGTGTACTTATACATTCGTCAACGTAAAACCGAGGACGAATAAGCGTGGGTGGATTAACTTACACGCTGGTGGTAAATGGCTCTGTTTACGGCAGCCAATCGGCACGCAGCGCATACCAATTCGCACAAGCAGTCATTGAACAAGGGCATACTCTGGTGAGTGTGTTCTTTTATCAAGATGGTGTGACCAACGGTACTGCGTTAAGTGT
>NZ_JAWOVC010000422.1:0-658 GCF_033339735.1 Vibrio sp. 2033 | reverse complement strand
GTATAAAAATGGGCTTGATGATGCGCGACGTTAAGCGTACCCAAGCACATTTGACCATGCATCAGCGGCGCATCCATACACGTGCCCATACCGCTGGAGGTCAACATGACGCAATCTAGCTCGTCGGATTGAGAAACGTCGTCACAAATGATCAGTTGTTGGTTTTTGAACACACGCCCGACGAAGGCTTGATCAATCGGCACGAGAAAATCGGCAGGAATCGCTTTGTTGCCGGAAAAAGAGTAGACCTTGAGGTAGTCACTGTTTTCGTACAGCGTAATGCTGGTGCGGTCAGATTCAAAAATCCGATTGATCCATTCTGCGACAGTATCGAGCACCTGCTGTAACGTCTGTGATTGAGCCAAAAAGTGAACAAAGCCGATCGGTAAACATATTGGGCTTTCCATGTTTTGCGTCGACAAGTCATTTGGGTCAAAAGTTCTTTCAAGTCTCAATAGCTATCTCCCTAGACATTCCTCTAAATGTAAACAATAAGTAACACGCAGCTATTTTCAAGAAAAATACGTTCCTTTAACAGAGTATGGTTTATTTCTCGCCACTTGTGAGTGTCAGGTTGCTTAATGTGAGCTTGAACTCATGTCTAAACCGATAATTTTTATGCCTAATTAGCAAGAGGTGACCATTCGGTAAAGCGTAG
>NZ_JAWOVC010000421.1:0-658 GCF_033339735.1 Vibrio sp. 2033 | reverse complement strand
TGTTTAGCCATAAATCACCTCTCAATTAGACCCTAGAGCTAACTTAGTAAAGTGTCTACTAAACGTGGGGTACTCGGGCACATAACGCCCTGTTAAGGGGTGAGCAACGCAATACAAAAGCCGCCGCAAACCACCTTAATCACCAAAATCAACGCATAGTGAAAATGCCACGCGTTGCGAATCCCTCTTGAACAGTTTGTTATGTGCGAACTTCTAGCTTGTAGATGACTGCTCAGCAACACTAACTTTAGGCTCTTTCTCTGGCGTCGACCATTTGATGATTGCTCTAAGGTTCATTGAGAAAAAGATGATATTTGCAATTATCATTGCCACACTGCCAGTAAGATAACCAACTGCTACCCAACTAGTGTTACCGCACATCATTAAAATGAAACCGATTTTGTTCTTATTTCCAATTTGCCAAATTGCAAGAAACGTAAGTACCATTGCAACCCAGTCGATTCCATAGTACTGAAAATATTCCATTTTTCTTCCAAGCACATAACGCCCTGTTAAGGGGTGAGCAACGCAATACCGAAGCCGCCGCATACCACCCTAAACACTAAAACTAACGCATAGTAAAAATGCCACGCGTTGCGAATCCCTCTTGAACAGTTTGTTAGGCGACATTTCTACGTTTAACTTCTTTCTCATACGA
>NZ_JAWOVC010000420.1:0-659 GCF_033339735.1 Vibrio sp. 2033 | reverse complement strand
ACAGTTTTCGCAGGTGCCTGTTTCAATCACATTGCGGGAGACAGCCGTATCTGAACTTTCTTGCGGCACCCATTCAAACACGTAGGTAAAACCATTGCCTTGCTCGCCATACGCCATGACGATTCGGTGGAGTTTATCCGCATCCCAAGCGATAAAACCATTGTTGCTAGAAGAGTCGGCAGTATAAGGATCGGGCACTTTCAAAACGTCAGGAATGGCAAACGTGTAGCGATATCCCCCGTCTGTTTTTACTAGTGTTCCATCCCAAACACTCTCCATGCTGGCACGGTTATTTGCGGTGTTACTTGAGTGATGGAAACTCTTCCAATAGGTATTGCCATGACGCCCATTGAAGGCAAAGGCTGGATCGCTCGAGTTTTGTGTATCGACACGAGAGGGCATTGCTTTAAGAAGTGCGATGCGAAAGTCTTTCGTTTCGTCTAGCTCATGAGATCTGCCACTGCCGTCTTTGACGGTAAAATCGACCACCAGTTTGGTTTCTCCGGTTTCTTGAGTGACCAATGATGGCTCGGAAACACTGATCTCGAAATCACCAAGTGCAGGTGGTGGTGTATTCTGATCGTTTTTGCTGTCTGGACCACATCCGGTGAGCAGTAAAATAAAAAATATTAATGTAGCGATCGACTTTAAACCGTTCA
>NZ_JAWOVC010000419.1:0-659 GCF_033339735.1 Vibrio sp. 2033 | reverse complement strand
AGCGGCTCACAGAGTGACGCTCACCATACTCAGACATATCAAAACGAAGCAGTTCAATACCCAGCAGTTTCGATAGCTGAACAGTTACCTCGGTTTTACCCACACCAGTAGGCCCTGCAAACAAGAACGAACCCACAGGCTTGTTATCTACGCCCAAACCAGCACGAGACAGTTTGATAGCCTCCGAAAGCGCATCAATAGCGTTGTCTTGACCAAAGACTAGCATCTTCATTTTGCCATCAAGATTCTTCAAGATGTCTTTGTCAGATGAAGACACCGACTTCTCTGGAATTCGAGCCATTTTTGCAACCATGGCTTCAATATCAGCCACGCCAACCGTCTTCTTACGACGACTTGCTGGAGCTAATCGACTACGAGCACCAGCTTCATCAATAACGTCAATCGCTTTGTCAGGTAGATGACGTTCGTTGATGTACTTCGCAGACAGCTCTACGGCTGCACGCAGTGCTTTGTTGGTGTAACGCACTTCGTGGTGAGCTTCGTACTTTGGTTTCAAGCCCATCAGGATCTTGGTTGTATCGTCCAGAGATGGTTCTACAACGTCGATTTTTTGGAAGCGACGAGATAGCGCACGCTCTTTTTCGAAAATATTGCTGTACTCTTGGTAGGTAGTTGAACCAATACAGCGCAACTTACCG
>NZ_JAWOVC010000418.1:0-659 GCF_033339735.1 Vibrio sp. 2033 | reverse complement strand
GAAGATCAGCAATTTGTTCGCTTACTGGATCGCTTGAGCCTCTTTAGCCGCAAAGCGGCGGGCAGCAAAGTGGCAGAGCAACTCATCGCGGCCAATGTCGATACGGTGTTTATCGTCTGCTCACTCAATCACGATTTCAACTTAAGCCGTATTGAACGTTACTTAGCCTTAGTTCACGAAGCTGACGTCGAGCCCGTTATCGTGCTTTCCAAAGCCGATTTGTGCGACAACGTCGATGAACTCAAAAGCCAAGTACAGAAGCTAGACCCTCTGCTAGTCATTGAGACGGTCAACGGCTTAGATGCAGAAAGTACTTCTAAGCTCATGAGCTGGTGTAATGAGGGGCAAACCGTTGCTTTTATCGGTTCATCAGGGGTGGGTAAGTCAACGCTGGTCAACGCGTTACTTGGTCAACAAGAACAATCGACAGGGCATATCCGTGAAGACGACAGCAAAGGACGCCATACGACGACCTCGCGATCGATTCACCTATTACCTGCGGGCGGGATTTTGATCGATACTCCAGGAATGCGAGAAATCCAACTCGTCGATTGCGAAGCTGGTGTCAGCGAAGCCTTTGCTGACGTTGAAGCGCTTGCCGAGCATTGTCGATTTGGTGATTGTAAACACCAAACCGAGCCAGGTTGCGCCGTTCAAGC
>NZ_JAWOVC010000417.1:0-660 GCF_033339735.1 Vibrio sp. 2033 | reverse complement strand
ACCACCGCACAATACGGTGGTTTTTTTCTAAACAAAAACCACCGCACAATACGGTGGTTTTTTTCTAAACAAAACGCGGCGTTTTAAGCTTATGGGTAAAGCCCTTTGCCGAACAAGTTGAAGATACGTGCAACACCTTGCGTGAAAATCATTGGCTCAGTGAGTACCGTTAAACACAAACAGTCTTCACCTTCCTGAGTAAAGGGGCTGTGTTTCACTGAGGCATCTCGTATCATCAAGTCGCCTTCTTCATACTGCCCGTCTTCATCGCTAAATCCACCATGCAGAACCAGTGTGGATTCCAACCCTCTGTGCGTGTGTTGTGGGATTTGTACATTTTCGCCGATGTACATCAGGCTCACTCGAGCATCTTCACCCAAATCAATTTGTGCACTGAAAACTTTCCCACCGTAGCTTCGCCACGATCCCACCAAATCAGAAAAGCGCACTAACGTTTTTGGAAGCTCGAAGCTTTTACCTGCGACATTGACGAAAGCTGTATCTTGAATCACCACATTGTCGTTCACAGGTTCTGCGTTAATAATGTCGTTAAACATGTCATCAAACTCAGGTGAATACTCTGATGGACTTTCACTCACTGTGTTTGCTTGACTTGCTTCTACTTGGTTTACATACGCTCGGCACTTTGAGCACGTCTCT
>NZ_JAWOVC010000416.1:0-621 GCF_033339735.1 Vibrio sp. 2033 | reverse complement strand
CAGATACCATGGGTAACAAGATACTTAAATTACCACTTTCAGCACTGGCTCTTAGCATCGCACGCAATTGAATCAAAAAGATATCAGGATGATCTAACGTAAAGCGAATCCCGCGCCAACCTAAAAACGGATTGTCCTCTTCGATTGGCAGGTATGGCAATGGTTTATCACCACCGATGTCTAGAGTACGCATCACCACGCGTTGGCTCGAGTAGCTGTTTAATATTGCTCGATATTGATGATACTGCTCATCTTCCGATGGAAAGTGATGTTGAAGTAAAAATGCAATTTCAGTTCGATATAAACCGACACCATCGACGCCCGTATTAATGGCAATGTTGCTATCGGCACTGAGACCCGCATTCAGCATCACTTCAATGTGCTGGTTATCTAACGTTACGGCAGGTAACGCGAGATCTTTATTGACCATCGCGAAGAGCTCTGACTCTTCACTAACCAAACTGCGATACTCACGCAACAGCTGACGGTTGGGCTCTAGAAAAATCTCGCCCGTATAGCCATCAACGATGCCTAATTTACCGTTAACCACATCCGTATTGATGTTAGCACCCATAACGGCCGGCACACCCAATGCGCGCGAAAGAATTGCAGCGTGTGAGT
>NZ_JAWOVC010000415.1:0-660 GCF_033339735.1 Vibrio sp. 2033 | reverse complement strand
ATTAATTGCTATCCGGCAAATTCTGCTATCTGACAAATAAGGAATGAGGAGACCTTCATGACCCAAACCGTTACTCAGGCGCTACAAGAGTTCAGCCTGCGCTACCAACAAGCTTGGCAAAATAAGCATAATGAATTGCCTCGCAATGAGGAGCTTGCTGATCTTGTTTCTCCATGTGTCGAAGAGAAGTGTGACGGCGCGGCATTGTGGAAAGCATTCCCGCGAGAAGAGATGGCGGATTTTACTAACGTTGAAAATGCGATTGAGTTGACGCTGCATGAAGACATTAAAGCGTTTTATGGATCTCAATACAGTGCGGATATGGACGCAACGTGGCAGACGAATCCTCTGACATTGCTTCAAGTTTGGAGCGATGACGATTTTGTTCGTTTACAAGAGAACATTTTGGGTCACTTGGTGACACAGCGTCGTCTAAAGCTAAACCCGACGGTGTTTATTGCAGCGACGGATGCAGAATTGGACGTAATTTCAATTTGTAACTTAACGGGCAATGTGATTTTAGAGCGTTTAGGAACAGATAAGCGCGAAGTGCTCGCAGAGAATGTTGTGGAGTTTTTGGCCAAAATTGAGGCTGCGGTGTAAGCATGTACGTTGTTGAGTTGCAATTTGAGTGTTTTGATAACACCACCGTCAGTGCGG
>NZ_JAWOVC010000414.1:0-661 GCF_033339735.1 Vibrio sp. 2033 | reverse complement strand
CGTCGCGCCTGATTGGCGTACTCATACCCTGTATCGAAACGGGTGTATTGACTGCTTTGCTGAGACTGAACATCGCGGTGAAAATTGGATTTAAATATTCCCGTTGTAGAAAAAACACCAAACTCAGAAAAGGCTCTGATTTCATGATCGATAGAAACCTCCTTTTGTTGGCTTTCGTTTTCATACACACCAAAAACGTTGTAGTTAAACAGTCCCCCACGACCAAACTTAGCTGGAGAAAATCGCCCCATGTCGTGTGCAGATAAACTCTGCATCGGCAGCCAGTTCGGCGGAACGTCGATCGCCAGTTGCAATGACGATTGCAAATAACGCACGTTAACCCCAGCGATGGAAGAAACGTCAATTCTGTCTTCCGTTCCTGGCAACGATTTGGCCGTAACGCCAACCGCTATTAGATCTTGCCGCTGGAGAAAGTACTGCTCGCCAATGCGCTCGACTTCGGTAATATGCCCCGTCGCTCTTTGATTGATCACCAATTCTAGTTTCAAGCTAATATTGTTAAACTTATCAAAAGAAAAGTTTTCAGGACTCGGTAACTCAGAAAAACTGTTGGGTGAGTTCGCACAAAGGCCAATATTGCTCCACGCCATACTTAGTAATCCAACCCAAAGCAAGACATACATTTCATTGCGTCTGTTCA
>NZ_JAWOVC010000413.1:0-661 GCF_033339735.1 Vibrio sp. 2033 | reverse complement strand
CCAAGCCTCTAAGCATATCTACCGCTAACTCAGGAGTCGGCTCGTCTACTTTCACAACCTGGAAGCGCCTCGTTAACGCGGCATCTTTCTCAAAATATTTTTTGTATTCAGCCCAAGTAGTTGCAGCGATGGTCCGTAACTCTCCTCGAGCCAACGCTGGTTTCAATATATTAGCAGCATCACCTTGTCCCGCTTGACCACCACCTCCGATTAGACCATGAGCTTCATCGATAAAAAGAATGATTGGCTGCGAAGATTCGTTAACTTCTCGAATGAGATTTTTAAGTCTGTTTTCAAACTCCCCTTTCATCCCCGCACCCGCCTGAAGCAAAGCAAGATCGAGTGATTTGATGGCAACATCATGTAAAGCCGGAGGAACATCCCCATCCACTATTTTTTGCGCCAGCCCCTCAATTACCGCAGTTTTACCTACACCAGCCTCACCCGTTAAGATCGGATTGTTTTGGCGACGACGTAATAAAATATCGATCATCAAGCGGATTTCATTGTCGCGACCGATAACAGGATCTATTTTTCCAGCTTTAGCTTGCTCAGTAAGATCCGTTGTGAACTGATTCAATGCTGAGTTCGAGCTACTCGTCGCCTTAGAAGTATTGTTTCCACCCTCGCCCACATGCTCTTTCATTGCGACTAGGCGAGA
>NZ_JAWOVC010000412.1:0-661 GCF_033339735.1 Vibrio sp. 2033 | reverse complement strand
GCCAAAGCCGCACAGTAATAACGTCCACAATATGGCGCTCAGCCATGCAAAGTAATGGAACTTCGACACGCGTTTCACACGTAATCCCATCATCAATGGCAAAAGCGAGCGCACCACCGGAATGAAACGCGCGCAAAACAATGCAATTAAGCCATGTTTCCCCAAAAGAACATCGACTTGTTCGAGTCTTTTCTGTGGGACAGCATTCACCCAGCCTTGAACTTTAGGTAGGCGGTTTAGCCATTTTCCTTGCAAGTAAGCCGCCCAACTTCCTAAGCCCGCACTCACAATAATCACCAACATGATGGCAATAGGATCAAGCACGCCTACCGCCGCAAGTGTGCCAGACAACACCACCACACTATCGCACGGAAATGGCGCAGCAGGAATAAAACCACTTTCCAAAAAGATTAATGTCGCCACGACAATATAAATAATCCCTGCACTTCCTGGCGCCATAAGTGCAGAAAAGTCTTGATGCCAAAAGGCAAGCAAGACGCCCATCATTGAATCAAACATAAAATAAGCTCCTAAACATCACTAAATAACAACAAGGTAGATGCTTAGAACTATCGAGCGTGAATAAACCGATAGATAAGATTAGAGCCTAACCCATCTCCAATTTGGTATTTTGAATGAGAGAAGTCTTTCGCAAGACCAA
>NZ_JAWOVC010000411.1:0-662 GCF_033339735.1 Vibrio sp. 2033 | reverse complement strand
AAAGAGCACCGCGTGCCACTTCGCGGGAGTGGTATCTGTCACCAACCAATGACGACAAGCTATTTCTTTACCGATGAGTTTTATGATCAAAAGGTAAGTTTGGACGGATTAATGCAACACCTTTTGAGCTTAAAAGAGAATTACGATGTGGTAGAGGTGATGTGTCATCCTGCTTATGCCGACCAGCCCCTTATTATGAAAAGTGGCTATGCTCTGCAAAGAGAGTTAGAGCTACAAGTGCTCACATCTCCCATTCTCAAAGAGCAATTGGCGCAGCATGGTATAGCCGTCACGGATTACTCCGCACTCGTTTCTACCAGCCAAGTTGTAGGTGTATGATTAAGGCTGCCAGATTCGACCCCTATAGTCACCTTACGAATTGCTGGCAGCCATTTTTCGAATAAAAACATTCATTATTTATTAGCAGTTGGATTCATTAGCATTATGGCAAGGATTAAAGATGTCGCCGAACTCGCCGGTGTAAATCGTTCTACCGTTTCTCGCATCATTAATGGGGAAGGAAAGTTTCGTGAAGAAACTAGAAAAAAAGTAGAACAAGCCATGGCGCAATTGAATTACCGTCCAAGTGCGATCGCCCGTTCTCTTGCAACATCGTCAAGTAATATGGTCGGTTTGTTGGTGACTTATTACACCGGTGGATT
>NZ_JAWOVC010000410.1:0-662 GCF_033339735.1 Vibrio sp. 2033 | reverse complement strand
AGCTGTAACACAGCCCTTCATCTTTTATTTTTTGTCGCAGCGCCGCCAACAGAAATTTAGGTCCAACATTCATCCGTGATTCCCCTAAGTTATCTGTTTAGTTATTTGGGCTCTGTCTTTCTAACAGCAAGTTACGAATAGCTGTACCTGCTTCTAGAATGTGTTTTTTCAACAGATATTTTGCGCCATCAATATCTCTGTTCTGGCACATTTCAAACAAGGTCAAATGTTCTTGTTCCGCTTTTTTAATGCCTGTGGTGAATAACAACTGCATACGAATGTAGCGATCGCATTTGGTATTTAAGTTGTAAATCACATCCATGGTTTCTGGCATGTTGGCAGGTGCGTATAACGCTTTGTGGAATTCGTAGTTATAGTTACTCCATTCTTCCACTTCGTCACCACTATTTACCACCGCTTCGAAGCGTTCACGAACTTCACGAGCGCGTTCTAGATCTTCATCCGTCATGTTTTTAATCGCACGTTCCAGAATGTGGCATTCCACAACCGCACGCAGTTCAAATAGCTCATCGATTTTATCTGGAGACAGTTCAGTCACTGTCGCGCCTTTATGTGGCTCGAAACTGACTAAACCCTGCGCTTCCAATTGTACTAGTGCTTCACGCACAGGAATTCGGCTGACATTGAACTCTTTTGCTAAC
>NZ_JAWOVC010000409.1:0-662 GCF_033339735.1 Vibrio sp. 2033 | reverse complement strand
AAATAGCGTAAAGTGGCAAGCTTGTGGCTCGTGCTTTAAACGCATCTGTGCTGAATGGGCTGAACCTTTGCCAGTATTAACGCGAAACAAAGTCGCAAAATGGGAAGAGTATCAAGTCTCCACCTCTTTAGGAGTTGGGTATATACTTATGGCATTTGCATCATTGAGGAAAGAATATGATCCAAGAAATCATAGAGAAGAAGTTACATAGTGAGCTGCAACCAAGCTACTTAAAAGTTATCAACGAAAGTTACATGCACAATGTGCCGCCTGGCTCGGAAAGTCACTTTAAAGTCATTGTTGTGAGTGACTTATTTGCCGGTCAGAGATTGATTGGCCGTCACCGTCAAGTTCATCAAATTCTTGCCGATGAGCTAGATAATCATATTCACGCGCTTGCGATCCATACTTACACAGAGGAAGAGTGGAAACGTGAGCAAAATGGTGCACCAGACAGTCCAATGTGTATGGGAGGAGGGCGTTAACCCCTTTCAAACCAGACGTTTTTAGAAAGATGGCTCATGCCATCTTTTTTTGTTTTACATTTTGTGTGGGACAAAAATGTGGCACAAATGTTGGTTAAAAAATGTGTTAACAGCGTTTCAACAAATGAATATAAATTAAAGCATATTTCAGGCTGTGAATATTTCATTTCCATAAGA
>NZ_JAWOVC010000408.1:0-663 GCF_033339735.1 Vibrio sp. 2033 | reverse complement strand
GAATATGAAGCAGCAAATCGGACAGCTAAAAGAAAACGGTCCGACTGGTGAAAGTACCTCTTTCAAAATGCCAAGCAGCGATAAGCAAGCCATCGTGATGCTTAAGCTGGTTAAGCGCCTGCGTGACACCGTTCGAAACGAGCACAACAAAGGCCGATTAGACACCCAGACTTACGTAACCGAGAATGCGCGTTTGGAAACGATGCAAATTCGCATCAACATCGAAAACGTGATTAAGCGAGCGAACGATTCCATTGCTCGCGGCCAACCGGGTACTGCGCTACAACTGCTTCGCAAAGGCATCGATGCGCTGAGTACAAAAAGCGATCCGTACTCCATCCAAGCAAAACAAAAGCTTGAAGAGATGCTTGGCGACTTAGACAAGAAACGCCAAGACAAAAGCGATGCAGAAATGCAGCAAATGGCAGACAAAGAGCGTGACAACGACATGGAAGCACTCTTCGGCGAGAAGAAAAAGTGGTAATATCCCCACCAGCTTTTCGCCCTATCCGATTAAAGGCTGCGTTTGCAGCCTTTTTTCTATCCAGATTTCCGTTTTACTCATGCTCTGGATGAACCAAATTTGAACGTAACATACTAAAAATAAAATGATTAATCTCGACGCCTATCAAGATCTTCTTGCTCCTATCAATCAATTTCTGC
>NZ_JAWOVC010000407.1:0-664 GCF_033339735.1 Vibrio sp. 2033 | reverse complement strand
GCATATTGCGTCATGTATCGGATGCTTTTGTGGAAGATCCCCTTAGAGTACTTCGGGTCGCACGTTTTGCTGCAAAACTTGCCTCGCTGGGATTTACGGTAGCAAAAGAAACCATGCAACTCATGCGCGACATGGCAGACTCTGGTGAACTCAATACGCTAACACCAGAACGCGTGTGGCAAGAGTGGCATAAATCGCTTTCAACGCCTCGTCCCGATGTGTTTTTATCAGTGTTGCGAGATTGCGGCGCGTTAGCCGTCGTGCTACCAGAAATCGATACGTTGTTTGGGGTGCCTCAACCTGAAAAATGGCATCCAGAGATCGATACGGGTATCCATACGTTGATGGTAGCAGAGCAAGCCGCAAAGCTGAGCACATCACTCCCTGTTAGATTTGCCGCACAGGTGCATGACTTAGGGAAAGGCGTGACACCAGAGAGCGAATGGCCAAGCCATAAAATGCATTGTCATACCGGTTTAAAGCTAATTAAAAAACTGTGCGAACGTGTACGTGTACCGAATGAATTTAAAGATTTAGCGCTCATGGTCTGCGAGCAACACTCCAACATTCATCGCGCCGCTGAGTTAAAGCCGCAAACCATCATCAAAATCCTGAACAAGTTTGATGTATGGCGCAAGTCGGAGCGCCTAAAAGACATTCTAAT
>NZ_JAWOVC010000406.1:0-667 GCF_033339735.1 Vibrio sp. 2033 | reverse complement strand
CTTCCGTCCCGTTAAAGTTGCCTTCTTGTGTTGCGGTTAGTAATGGGGGCAATACTTTAATTGGCGCTTTGAACATCTCGACGAATTCCATCAAGCCTTGGTTTGCTTTACACAGCGCGCCAGAGTAGCTGTACGCATCTGGGTCGTCTTGAGAGTAGTGTTCGAGTTTACGGATATCCACTTTACCGACGAGTGATGAAATATCTTGGTTGTTCTCATCACCAGGTTCGGTTTTCGCAATACCGATTTGGTCAAGGATAGAAGGACGAACTTTCATCACTTTAAACTTGGTGATGTCGCCGCCAAATTCGTGAAGGCGTTTTGCTGCCCAAGGCGACATGATTGAGCGAAGGTAGCGCTGCTCAATACCGTAGTCCGTTTTCAGAATCTCGCCATCTTCGGTCGCTTTGAACAAACAGAATGGGTGGTCGTTCACAGGGCTGCGTTCGCCATTAGCACTCAATACATAAATAGGCATCGCTTCCATAAGCGATTTTAGTTTTTCAGCAAGTGAGGACTTACCGCCGCCAACAGGGCCCAATAGATAGAGGATCTGTTTGCGTTCTTCTAATCCTTGTGCCGCATGTTTTAGGTAAGAAACAATTTGTTCAATCGCATCTTCCATTCTATAGAAGTCTTTGAATTTTTCATATTGAGAGATAACGCG
>NZ_JAWOVC010000405.1:0-667 GCF_033339735.1 Vibrio sp. 2033 | reverse complement strand
GTATCCCATTCGCCAGTAGGGCCCAAACGTAAATAGCAATCGACCGCTCCTTCCGCCACCAAACACGCTTTTAGTGCTGCAGAACCGAGAGGAATTAAGTCGTAGTTCCAAGCGCTGCTCATGCGGCTGGTGATACGATTAATGTCTTGGCGACGGCTGATAGCAATGGCAATGTTTTGTCCTGCTTGTTCATGTTTGTGCGTGTGGATTTTCACGCTTTCAGACATGTCTGGGATTTTCCACGCACCTTTGCCGCTGTATGCGTAATACGTGACGCCAGAAACAGGCCCATACACCACGCCCATCGCAGGCTTGTTGTTGTCAATTAATGCAATGATGGTCGCAAAGTCGCCACTGCGTGCGATGAATTCTTGTGTGCCATCTAATGGGTCGACCAACCAATAACGCTGCCATTGTGCGCGCTGCTCTAAGCTGATGTCGGCGGCTTCTTCAGACAACACGGGGATGTCTGGTGTCAGTTCACTTAAACGTTCAGTGATGAGTTTGTGCGCGGCAATATCGGCGCTTGTGACCGGTGTTTCATCACTTTTGGTGTACGCTTCATATTGCTTTTTCTCGTAGATATCGAGAATCATTTGTCCCGCACTGCGGGCAATTTCGATAACTTGAGGAAGCAGGTGAGATAGATCTTTTGTCATTGGCATAG
>NZ_JAWOVC010000404.1:0-668 GCF_033339735.1 Vibrio sp. 2033 | reverse complement strand
CTTCATAAGCGACAAAGTTAGGAATATTGCCCGGCTTGGACGGATCACCCTCAAGGTACATGCCGCCGTTGTTGGTACTAATATCAAAGATTGGCCCCGCGTATTTACCGTAGTCGTCACTGGAATCAAAAATATTCACTTGAAGCTGTGTATTGTGATCATCAGCGACTGGCTGCTCGCCTGTTTCCAAAGATTGATGAAAATACCCTTCTTCGTGTCCCATTTTGCTACAAGCGGCCACATGCTGCTCTTGCGTCATGTTTTGCGACAGAATACGGATGGTTGGGCTACAAGTGTAGGTTTGCGATAACACCAAACCTTTGAGCTTGGTTTCGAAATCACAAATTCCGTACTCGCTGCATTCGGCGTAGTACGAGACCGTATCCGCAGCAGCAAGCCAAACGGCATCGCCTTTTCCGTACATCTCATAGCGAGCAAAAATATCTTTTAACTTGCTACTCACCGTTGTGGCAGCGCTGCCCGAATATTTGGTCAGACGCCCCAATTCGCGACCCGCATTTGCCACCATAAACTCGTCGCTCGCTCCTATCGAGGACTCTCTCAACGCAAAGTCACCCAATGCTTTTGCAAGTTCGGTTTGGTTACCGATGGTTTGCAAATATTGGTCGTTCCACTGACCACCAAATAAGATGGTAAACACCCCATTC
>NZ_JAWOVC010000403.1:0-668 GCF_033339735.1 Vibrio sp. 2033 | reverse complement strand
ATTGCAGAGATCGGCCAGAGCGATATTGCCCGGCGAGACTTTCGGGTCGTTTTTATTCAAGGAAGCGATATTGTTATTAAGCCTGCCTTCGGTGACGGCCTGATAGATGTTTGAAGCACGGATGGCGGCGATGCGTGAGGCCTGGGTCTTGAGGTTGCGGCCGGCGACGGGGAGTTTGAGGCCTTTGAGGGCTGTGTCATTCGAACGTTTTGTCGACGAGGCGGATGTGGCCATGATGCCGGAGAGTTTTGCGAGGTATCTGAGGCGTGCCTGCTTCTCCTGTGTGAGGCGGTGTTTTTGATAGAGATAGGGCGTCTGTTTTGAGAGGACGTGCCAGATGAGTTCGCACATTTTGCGGGCAACGGCGATCTTGGCGATGTTGTGGCCTTTCTTGCGGGCGATCCTTTGATACAAAGAAGCGAGGGGCGAAGGGGTACGGATGAGGGCCTCGGCACTTTCGGCGAGGGACCAGCGGGCTTCGGCCCGTCCCTGTTTGGTGATGCGGCCGTGAAAGCTGCGGAGATCGCCGGATTGATAAGTAGAGGGGCAGAGGCCGAAGTAAGAAGCGAGCTTCTTTGGGCTTGAGAACCTGGAGATATCGCCGATGGCGGAGAGGATGCCTGCGGCCGAGACGGTCGAGATGCCGTCGATGGTCATCAGCAGATCCA